>ONJT01000015.1 GCA_900318245.1 uncultured Bacteroidales bacterium | reverse complement strand
TGCACGAAGGGTTGGAGGCCATCTATCAGCGGGCATTCTATAACTGCGCCTTGACTTCCGTCACTATCCCGAGTACTATGACCTCCCTCGGTAACGGTGCGTTCAAAAGTAATCCGCTGACTTCGGTCACATGGCTTCCGGCGAACTGCTCCATCGGTACGGACAGCGACGCACCGTTCTATAACTGCACGGATATCACCTCTTTCACCTTCGGCGACCAAGTCGAGAAGATACCGGCATACCTCTGTAAGAACATGAGCAAACTGGAAGCAGTTATTATACCAAAGTCGGTCAAGTCCATAGGTATTAGCGCCTTCATGTATTGCTCAAAACTCACATCGTTCGAGTTTCCCGAAGGTGTCGCTACCATAGCGACCAGTATCTTGGAGGGGTGCATTAGTCTGAAGACACTCATCATTCCTTCGTCGGTCACCACCATCAACCAAGACGCTTTCTACAACTGCTCCAAACTGGAGGCTATCTATAACCACGCCACAACGCCGCAGACTATCACGCAGCGCGCGGTATATAATGTAGATAAGACCAATTGTTCGCTCTATGTGCCGGCAGAGGCGTATGGCGCGTATGTGGCGGCGGATGTATGGAGAGAGTTCTTACTCAAGGAACTGCCAACCATCTATTATGAGTTCAGCGAAACGGCGTGTGACTCCTATACCTGGAATGACAAGACCTATACCGTTTCCCAAGATGTAGTGGAGACCTTCCGGTCTGTCGCCGGTTTGGATTACCAGACGGCGGAAGGCAGTTACACATGGCATGACATGACCTATACCGAGAGCGGCGATTATACATTCCTGCTCACCAACGTCGCCGGATGTGACAGTATAGCGACCCTGCACCTCACCATCACCCTGCCGCCTGTCTATTATGAGTTCGACCAGACAGCGTGTGACGCCTTCACATGGAATACCAGACGGCGGAAGGCAGTTACACATGGCATGACATGACCTATACCGAGAGCGGCGATTATACATTCCTGCTCACCAACGTCGCCGGATGTGACAGTGTAGCGACCCTGCACCTCACGATTATCCCGTTATGGGAAGTGACCGTGCAGCAACCCGCCAACGGCGTGATAACTATACAGGAGACAGGTATCGATCTCACGAAAGTTGTTGACGGCACATTGCTCCATTTTATCGCTACGCCGGATGAGGGCTACCTCTTCGAAGCCTGGAGCGGCTGCAATGAGGACGGTTCGCTGCTCGTGAATGCCAATGCCACCGTCACGTGCTCCTTTAAGCTCGATCCCACTATGGCCATCGATCCCGTCCGCGACGACACACCGGCCACGAAGATACTCCGCGACGGCAACCTGCTTATCCTGAGAGGCGACAAGACCTACACTGTCACAGGCAAAGAAGTAAAGTAATTCTAACCGAGAGGATCAAAGATATCCATGCCGAAAGCGGACGTGAAAGCGTTCGCTTTCTTTAGGTTTGCCGCTGTGTCGAGTTGGATGCCGCGACCCGGGGTCATCAGCAGAATACGATCGCTGAGCGCGAGGGCCAGGTCCAGTTCGTGGGTGGAGATCAACACGGTCTTAGACTGCTCGTGCGCGAGGTTGCGCAACAGGCGCAGGACCAGAATACGGTGCGGTAAGTCCAGGTGGGCGGTCGGTTCGTCAAGTAAGATGATCGGCGTCTGCTGAGCCAAGGCTTTAGCGATCAGGATACGCTGTTTCTCGCCGTCCGAATGGGCGTTGAAGAAAGAATTCTCGATTTTCGATTCTCGATTTTCGAAGCCCACTTGTCGGAGGGACTCTGCGATAATCGCTTCATCGGTTTCGGTGAGTCCGCCGAGGAACGAGGTATACGGGTAGCGGCCCATGGCGACGACGTCGTGCACGGTGGTGTTATCCATCGACAATCTTTCTGTTAGCACCAACGCGATGTGCTTCGTATCGCAATGGGTGTACTCGCCGCTAAGGGCAGGTTGCAGTCCTGCGAGGGTGCGGAGAAGGGTGGATTTGCCGCAACCGTTGGGTCCGAGCATGCACACCATCTCACCCGCGTGAAGCGAGAAAGAGAGATCGGTTTGGACGATATGTTCGTCTCCGGAGCTTGTCCGGTAACCGATCGTCAGTTTATTCGTAGAAATAGATACGTTGGACACGGCGGGAGACAGAAGTTAGTATTTCGTATGTGATCGTACCGAGTTTGTCGGCCAGTTCCTGGAGCGGCATGTGTTCGCCGAATACCTCGACGATGTCGCCCGGACGGGCGTCGGCGCCGGTGACATCCACCATTGCTTGGTCCATGCACACATTGCCTACCACCGGACAGCGTTGGCCGCGCACCCATACCTCACCGCCGTAGTTCGAAAAGCGGCGATCGAAACCATCCGCATAACCGATAGGGATGACGGCAATGGTGCGGTCTTCGGCGAGCGTAGTATGCCGACCGTAACCGATGGTCTCACCGGCTTTGACGTTCTTGACGGAGAGGATAGTGGTCTCCAGCGTGCATACGTTGCGTAAGTGCGCGCCGACGAACGAGAAACCGTATAGACCGATACCCAGACGGCACATGTCGAACTGGTAGTCCGCAAAACGCTCAATACCTGCACTGTTACAGATATGCTTTATAACCGGATAGTTGAGACCGGCTTTGAGTTCTTCGGCGCAGGCGTCGAAGTATTTGATTTGCGAGAGGGTGAAGTCATCGAACTGGGCTTCGTCGGAGCCGGCAAGGTGGGAGAAGACGGATGCTACGCGCACGGCTTTCTGATGGGTCAGGCGGTCGATGAGCCAAGGCATGTCTTCGCGATAGAAGCCCAAGCGGTGCATGCCCGAGTCGATCTTGATGTGGATAGGTATGTTCTCCAGTCCCTTGGCTTCTGCGGCCGCGATGACGGTCTTGAGCGACTGATGGGAATAGACGTTCGGCTCGAGGTTGTTCTCGAGGATGAGGTCCATCGCTGCCACCTCCGGATCCATGATAATGATGGGCAACGTGATACCTGCGCGGCGCAGCTCGACACCTTCGTCCGCCACCGCCACGGCGAGGTAGTCCACGAGGCCCGAAGCCTGCAAGGCTTTGCTGACCTCCACACTGCCTGCGCCGTAGGCAAAAGCTTTGACCATGCAGGTCAGTTTGGTGGTCGGTTTCAGTTTCGAGCGGAAATAGCGCACATTATCGACCAGCGCCGAGAGGTTCACTTTGAGCACCGTCTCATGGGTCTGCTGCTGGATACGACTGGTGATCGTCTCTTCGTCGTAGCCCAGCGCGCGCATCACTGCCGCGCAGGTTCGTACGTTCTGGTGGGTCGGGTCTTCGATGACGGTCTTGGCGTGCACGAAGAGTTTGTTCTTCTCTTCGCGTTTCTGCTCGAGGGAGGCGAAGTTCTCGTCGTGCTCATGCCCGATATAGGTGATGACACCGATGGTCGGACGGATGATGCGCTCCAACTTCTCCATTTCTCCGGGTTGACTTATTCCCGCTTCAAAGATCGCTATCTGCGGTTTGGTATTCGCCAACTGCCACACGGAGAGCGGTACGCCTATCTGCGAGTTATAGGACTTAGGCGAACGAACGACGGTATAGTCGTCTTTGAGCAGTTGGTAGAGCCATTCCTTGACGACCGTCTTGCCGTTCGAGCCGGTGATGCCGATGACGGTACCGGTGAACTGACTGCGGACGTAGGCCGCGAGGGCTTGGAGGGCAGCGAGGGCATCGCCCGTCACGAAGGCTTGCACGCCTTTGGATTGCAGTTCAGGGATGTAGTTGGCACCATCGTTCTTGTCCGTCTTGATGGCGAAGAAAAGGGTGTCCTGCGGGGACTTGAGTTGGCGGCTATCCGTCAGCAGGTGACGTATCTCGAGCGAGTCCTCGCCCGTCACCGTAGCAAGCGATCCGATAGCCTGTTTTATTTCCGATAGTCTCATGTTCAACAATTTTGCGCCGCAAAATTACACAAAAAAAATGACATGTGCAAATAAAAATGTTACAAAATTCTTGCGTATGTCAAAAAAAAGCAGTACTTTTGCGCCGCAAAAGTGTGAGTTTATGAAAAGCAAACTATTTTTATTGTTCGCAGTATGCGGAATGATGCTGATGAGTTGTCAGGACAACACACCGGAGTGCTATTACCACAAGAAGGTGATTGACCTGGCTGTACCGCCCGAGGCATGGAAGTTCGACAGCACGGCGTTGCAGTTCTACGCCCGCTTCAAGATGCCGGAGATCACGTCGTATGTATATAACTACGGCCAGTGGGCAGTCTATTGCGAAGTAGAGCGCAGCAAGGATGAGAAATTCCAAGCTGTACTGCCGGTGAGTCGTTTCTATACCGACACCGCCAGAGAGGAGATGATCAACTACTACACGCAGTACATCGACTACCGCATCAGCGTGGGATACGTCGATATCCAGTTGACGAACTCCGACCACCTGTACGGTCAAGAGAAGCCGGAGGGTATGGATTTCCGTCTGCAGGCGAACGACGTGATCTTAGACCTGCGCGTGAATCAGGAGGATTGGAATTTCGACGATCAGACGGGTCAGTACTACTGCCACATCGCTGTGCCGGATATCACAGAAGAGATCTACAACAACGGCCATTTCACCGTTTGCCGCGAGTTTGAGAAAGGCAAGACGAGCGCTTATCAAGTGCCGCTGCCGACGAGTACGTTCCTCTCGGAGAATATTCCGGTGAACACACCGTATTATTACTCACAGGCGCTTGACTATGTGGTAGGTTTGGGTTATCTGGATATCCAGTTGACGAACTCCGACTATTACTACGACAGCACCGGCAAACCGGTCTTGCCTCAGACGATTTACTTCCGAATGGTGCTTACCTATTAAGTTATCAGCGATCCGATATACATAGTAGGACCGTGCGCGGCAGAGAGTCGCGAGCAGGTATTAGCGACCGCGGAAGCGATCGCTAATAGCCGTTTTATTTTTCGCGCGGGCGTGTGGAAACCGCGCACGAGCCCGAGCACGTTTCAGGGCGCAGGTGCGCAGGCGCTAGCGTGGCTCGCCGAAGTAAAGAGAACCTACGGCATGGCGATTGCCACGGAGGTAGCGACACCCGAACACGTAGCCGCAGCGCTGGAGGCCGGCGTGGACTATCTGTGGATAGGAGCAAGGACCAGCGCCAACCCGCTTGCGGTACAGGCGATAGCAGATAGTCTGAGTAATCGGAGTAATTCGAATATTCTGAGTAATCTGAAGGGGATTCTCATTAAGAATCCCGTGAATGCCGACGCGGCGTTGTGGTTGGGGAATATAGAGCGGTTGGAAAAGACGGGTGTGCCGGTGATGGCGGTTCATCGCGGATGCGGTCATCAGCCGTGTTGGGCGATGGCGCATAAGGTACGTACAGCGCGGCCGGACATACCGATGCTACTCGACCCGAGTCATATGAGCGGCGATGCAAGCAAAGTGCCGGGGCTGATGGGCAAGATCGCAGAGTTGGGGCTCGACGGCGCGATGATAGAGGTGCATTATAAGCCCGAAGCGGCGCTGAGCGACGCCCGACAACAGATAAGCCCGGAAGCCCTAGGAACCCTAGGAGCCCTAGGAGCCCTAGGAAGCCTAGAAGCCCTAGGAAGCCTAGAAGATATTGAACTCAATTGGCTGCGGGCAGAGATAGATGAGTTGGACGAGCGGTTATGGGAGACGATTGCGGCGCGCATGGACGTGAGTGCACGGATTGGCGAATGGAAGAAAGCGCATGGCGTAGCACCGCTGCAGCCGGAGCGATATAAAGAAATAGTTGAAAAGCTAAGAACTAAGAGTGAAGAGTTGGGATTAGACAATGAGTTTGTAAAACAAGTGTGGAATAGTATCCACGAGGAAAGTCTGAGACGACAAGAATGAATGAGTGAATGAAAGTGAATTTTAGAATATATATTATCAGTTTGTTCTTGTGCTTCGCCGGGATGGTGATGGCGCAGGAAGACCCGGGACGCACGAGTATCTCGGGTATAGTAGTGGACGGCGACACCGGCGAGACACTGCCTTTCGTACAGATATACTTCCTGAAATCCACCACCAACAAGGGTGTGGTGCCTTCGGAGGTAGGTACGACGAGTGACATCGACGGAAACTTCAGCATCAGCAACACGCAAGGTTATACGTCGCTGAATTTTCAGATGATTGGTTTTAAGACGGAGTTGCTGACGCTGCGTAAGGGTCAGAACCGCAAGAACGTGAAGGTGAAGATGACGCCGGATGTATACGGATTGCAGGATATCGTCGTGACCCCGAAGAACCGCAAACGCGAGTACAAACGCAAAGGCAACCCGGCAGTGGAGTTGATCAAGAACGTGATTGCCAACAAAGACAAGCACTGCGTGCTGACGGTGGACCAGTATAAGGCCAACAGCTACGCACGTATGTCGTTTGCGCTGGATAACATCAAAGTCAATTGGAAGAAGCCGTTCTGGAAAGACTTTGCGTTCGTACAGAAATACATCGACACGACGGGTGTGTATCCGAACGTGACGGTAAGTATCCGCGAGCACTTGAACACGGAGTACTACCAGCGCAAGCCGCACCGCGAGAAGAAAGTGCTGGATAAGAAGCGTATCTTTGGTATCGAGAGTGTGATCGGTTCGGAGTCGTTCCAGAAGAATGTGGACGCCATCTTCAAGGACGTGGACATCAACGACAACAGCATGAACCTGCTGTTCAACCGCTTCGTCTCGCCGTTGAGTACGACGCTCGCCGTGACGTTCTACCAATACTATATCATGGATACGATCCTGGTGGACGGCTATCCGTGTATCGACCTGGCGTTTGTGCCGGTGAACTCAGAGAGTTACGGTTTCACGGGTCACCTCTATATCGTCAACGATAGCACGTATCGCTTGAAGAAATACACGATCAACGTACCGCCGGATATCAACCTCAACTTCGTAAGCAATTTCTCGATCGAGCACAGCTACAAGCAGTTGGAGAACGGCCTCTGGGCACCGGACAGAACGACGACGTACGCGAAGTTCTATATCTTCAACAACAAACGCGGTATGCTCGCGCGGCAGACGAAGATCTACACTGCGTGGGACTTAGAGACACCTATACCGAAAGAGACTTTCTCGCCCTTGAACACCGGTGCGGAAGCAGAGAAGAACGACTCGACCGCGGAACTGGTATGGGAAGGCGATTGGACGGATGAAATGCGTCCGGAGCCGCTGACGAAATATGAGAGTTCGGTAGTGGACCTGGTGCGCGAGTTCACCAACACGCCGAAGTTCAACAGTCTGGCGCTGTTCGTCAACGCCGTGACGACGGAGTATATACCGACGCGTAAGGCGGAGTTTATGTACCTCAGTAAGTTCGATATCGGACCGATCTATAACTTCATCAGCTGGAACATGCTGGAAGGTGTACGTCTGCGTTTCGGAGGTATCTCGACCGCCCGCTTACACGACCAGATCTTCTTCCGCGGCTACGTCGCCTTCGGAACGAAAGACCTGTTGCCCAAATACAGCGGCACGTTCATCTACACCTTCGGAAAGCACGAGTATCATCCGTACGACGGTCGTCTGAAGCATCATATTCAGTTCACGGGTCAATACGACGTAGAGGAACCAGGACAGTTGACCGATGTCGTTCGACGCGATAACATCCTCATGTCTATCCCCTTCGGCACGCCGACGATGCCGTTTGCCCAGTATGTATTCCATGCCAAAGTGGAGTATATGAAAGAGTGGCGCAATAACATGATTCTCTCCACGCATTTCGACTTCACGAACAACCGCGCGGCGGGAGCATTGCGCTACGACAAAGTGAACTGGACGATGAACGTCGATCCGGTGAAGGGTGATACGACTTATGATAAGAGCACGACACCAATCGGTTCGTACCGCAACTACGAGGCGATGGTTGATTTCGAGTACTCGCCGGGTTCGACGATCGGTATGGACCGCGCGGGTGTCAAGAGTCCGTGGACGATAGAGAAAGATGCGCCGACGATCAAGTTGACGCACACCATCGGCTATCTGGATGACCGTCATAATGGCGGCGACGGCTTCTTCTATAACAAGACGGAGGTGATGTTCGACAAGCGTTTCTGGTTCTCGGCCTTCGGTCACCTTGACCTGCGCGTGCAGACAGGTATTATCTGGCAGAAAGTGCCGTTCACCAAGTTGCATATTCCGCCGACCTCGACGAGTATCTTGCTCGGTCAGCGTGCGTTCAACCTGATGAAACCGATGGAGTTTATGATGGACGAGTACGTATCGCTCTATATGACCTATTATTTCAAGGGCTGGATCTTAAACCGCATCCCGGGTATCAACAAACTCAAGCTGCGCGGCGTCGTTTCGTTCGCCGGTATCTACGGAGGTCTGACGAAGAAGAACAACCCGTATGTGGAAACAGGCAGCGGATTGTATGAGTTCCCGCAGACGGCGACCTTTGACAAGAACGGTTACTACCAATCCGGTACGACCTCTTCGCCGATTGGTAAGTTGCCGTACCTGGAGCTCACGGCAGGATTTGAGAATATCTTCAAATTCATCCGTATTGACTACGTCCGCCGTCTGACGTATAATGACTATGAGTTGCCGTATAAAGTGCCGCAGTTAGACGGCGCCGGCAACCCGATGATAGACCCGGAGACGGGCGAACCCGTTATGATTCAAGCGCGTCGTCGCATCCCTGCATGGGGACGTAACGGCGTCAAAGTAACCGTGAGGTTCTCGCTGTAAGGTGAAAGGAGGAAAGAATGAAAGACATAAAGATCATAGGAATAATGGTTCTGGCGGTGTTGAGTATGCCGCTGGTGCACGTGTCGGCGCAAGTAAAGGATACCAAGTTGCAGGAAAAGTTGAACGACGTGAAAGCTCAGTTTGTGGAGTTCGACACAGAACATCTTCTGGACTCGTTGGACCAGGAGAAGCTGCCTCGCATCGTGTCCGGCGGTCTGCTGGCCGGCGCGAACATGAGTAACTTCATCATCACCCGCAACCACAAGCCGATGAGTTCATACATGCGTATCGGTGCGGAGTTAGGCGGCTTCATCGATTTCCGTCTCTCCAAGCACTTCTCTATTCAGCCGCAGGTACTCTTCACCGCGCAAGAGAACTACTTCGCCACGACCGACACGACGAACCACCTCTGGTCCTTCGGCATGGATATACCCGTGTATTTCTTAGGCCGTTTCGGCAATATGACGCAGGGGTATATTCAGTTCGGCGGCGGTATCTTCACCCACTTCACCTTCGCCTCCAACGTAGCCAATAAATACCGCAGTTACGACGAACCGTCGGGCACCGGAGAGCAGACTGACGGCTATGACTACAGCCGTTTGTACACGCTGCATAACAACCACTTCGGTATATGCGTAACGGTGGGCTATGAGTGCACGTTCGGTATGCAGATCAACCTGCAATACAAAGTGAGCCTGTCGGATATAGCAGGGTTCTACACGGAGATGAAGGGACAAGACGTAGCGGACGCCCTGATCTACCCTCAGTGCATCAGCCTTTCCTTAGGATACAGGTGGAAATAACTACCGCCGGTGGAAGAAACGATAGATCGGCAGGTAGAACCGTAGCCACTTGCGATACGATGGCGGCAGGATAAAGAGTTGGATCGTTGCATTGCGAATCGAACTGATCACCCAATAAGCCCGGATCTTCCATCCCTCCGGATAGCGCATCAGATATTCCCTTGCCTCTCTGCGGGCGAGGGTATTTTTATGCACATCGCCTTTCGGATGGGTGATAGAGAGGCGGTCGTCTATCTCGCAGCGCAAGCCCCAATGACGGGCATAGAAACACGCGACGAGGTCCAAGCCCCAGCCGTGCGGATTGATATCGAGCGGCTCCAGTTTCTCATACACCGGGCGGGCGTATAAGCCTAACATGCCTTCCGCAAAAGCCACCTCACGGCGCTTACCGCTATGCCGCGAGTACGACCAGGCAGCCCAGGTATAGGAGTCATCCGCATGCGAAGGACAATAGACGCCTACCCCATCGAACGACTCGGAAAGCAAGATATGCTTGAGTTGCTCCAAGGCCTCGTGGGAGATAAGCACGTCGGAGCAGATAAAGAACATGTACGGATAGTTACCCTTCTGCGCCATGGTGATGGCGTGGTGCATCATACCGCTATAGAAGACGTTCGGCAAATAGACCGTATCTCCATCGCAGGGATCGGGCCGCTCGCCGCTATCGGCATCGATGATATGACAGTCGTCGAAAGCCGGCTTGAGTTCACGATAGAGGAACTCGGCATTCGCCGCGGCGTGGTAGTTGAAGATACAAACGAAGATGTTACTCTTTTTCACGGTGCTTACGGATTAACTTGCTTCTACCCAACCACTGCGGCAGAATAATGACGCCGGCGATCAGGTAATAATAATAGGTACAGATACGCCAAACAGGCGTGATAACCATCGTCGATACTTTCTGCGTGATATACTCCGACAGGAAATCGTCGAACATCACTTCCGCGAAACCGCTACCTCCCGGCGTCGGAACAATCATCGTCACGATGCCTAAGATATACTGGCGGGCGAAACACATCATATTGTCCGCCCCCGTCAGCGGGTTGAAGATCATAATGGCCGCATTGGCGATGAGAAAACGGAACACCCATATACCGGCTGTCGAGAGAAACATACGGACCCAGTAGCCGAACGACTCATGCTGGATCTCCAGCGCGCAGTTACGAATCTCCAGGGCCGTACGCAGTCCGCGCATCTTATATTTGCGCAGGAACTTGAGTTTGAATATAAGGCCGATGATCTTAACGATGATCGTCGATTTGCAGAACAGGCCGATGAAGAGGATCGTCACCCATACGAACTTCATCGCATAGCCGATGAGGAAAGCCCAGAGGTAACCGTACTGGAAATAGCCCTCGGAGGTAAAGAGTTCGCTATAAGGAATGAGGAGCAATAAGAGCGGGAAGAGGATGATCATCAGCATTTCATCCATGAAAAGGGCCAGGATCGTCATCGAGGTAGCCCGGCTGACTTTGACGCCTTCGCGGTGAATAAAGAGCACCTCAAGCGAGGAGCCGCCGGCCGCAGAAGGAGTGACCGCCGAAGTGAACTCATAGAGCATACGGATGCGGAAGAGCTGGCGGAACTTCAGCGGCATGCCGGACATCACGCGCAGGCGATACATGCCCGAGAAATCTTTGAAGAGGGTAAAGAGAACGACCAGGATGACGAACACCCACCAGTGGTTAGCCAAGGTGAGCGGTTCATCGGGGATACCATTCCGCATCTCCCGCCAGAACATATACCCCACTCCCACCAAGCCGAAGAGGATCGGCCATATGACCATAGACGGCTTGAAACGAGACGCTACGGACCGGTTTTCGGATGCGGTGTCGGGTTGCTTGCTCATGGTTTATGCTTCGTAGGTTTGTATAAACTGCGCGATCTGCACCGCGCCATTCCCTTTGCGCCGTACTTCTTGCGCGGCCTCTTTATAGATATCGAGAATCGAAGGATTCGTCACACATTCGTTGATCCACCGCACAATCTTATGCGACGTACGGAAGAAGCGTCCGCAGTTGAGGATGGAGGTAAAGAGGTGCATCGACTGGTACTCGATGGGGGATGCGCAGTAGAAGACGCCGACAGGCACTCCCATCAGCACGCTGTCCAACATGGCGTTCGGTCCACCCTTGGTGAGCAGCACATCCGCCGCGCGGTTCAACTCATACACATTCGGCACAAACTCATACGGCCGCAAGTCGATACGCGGCGCCACTTTGGCTTTCAGTTTCTGCAGTTGGTTATAGAGCCTGGTATTCGTGCCACAGATAGCAATGACGGTGATCGGATGCTTGATGTTCATCAGCGCCAACAGCACGCGCGACATCCCCGAGCGGCCGTAGCCGCCGGCAGCCACCATAACCGTGAAGCGATCCTGCGGCAGGCCGTATTTCTCGCGGAAGAACGCAGGCGTATCCGTCACCTCCATGATCTCCTTGCGCGTCACAAAAGGCACGATCATCAGCTGCTCGCGGGTGAAGTCGTGCTCCAACGCATCGTGGAAAGCCAGACGGCAGTTGACGATGAACTTATCGACGCGGATATTCCACCAGTTATGGACATTGTTATCGGGGTTATAGGTGACTACCTTGACATGCGGATCGATCTTATCGCGGTACTCCGTAGAAAAGAAA
Source organism: uncultured Bacteroidales bacterium (assembly GCA_900318245.1). Lineage (GTDB taxonomy): Bacteria > Bacteroidota > Bacteroidia > Bacteroidales > Paludibacteraceae > Colicola. The sequence continues at coordinate 45,004 of ONJT01000015.1, read as the reverse complement.
GAGGTCAGAAAATGCGTGTCGATGATGATATCGGGCTTCACCTCTTCGAGCATCTTAAGGTACTGCCTGCGTGCGCGGCGATAGATGGTGTTCACCACAAACGGCAGCGAGTTGTGGATGCCGCCAATATGGGTAGCAGCCATCTGGATATAGGTGTGCCAGGGGAAGATATTCGCCCACTTAACTTCCTTCACGTAGCCCTTCTCCACTTTCTCCAACAGCGGGTCGCCGTGGAAAGTATACTTACGGATTAGCTCGATATTCGGATCGTGCAATGCCTCAATCGCATCGGCGATAGAGTTAGCCGTTGTGATGTGACCAAAACCGGCTTCGATATAGGTCACTAAGATGCGTTTCTTGGTATGTTGCTCTGCCATAAGCGATAGATTTGCGCTGCAAAGGTACTACAAAAAAATGACATACGCAAGCGCGCATGTCATTTTTTTGATAATTGAACAGGATTGCCCTTATCGTATCAGGACGATTTTACCCGATTTGAGGCGCTTTGCCTGATCACCCTTGACCATCTGCATGAAGTCTTTCTCACCATACAAGAAGGTGTAGAAATAGATCTGCTCGGTGTTCAAGTCGATAGTCAAGCCGGAACGCGTATTGACGATATCACTCAAGCGCTCAACCGTCTCCAGATCCTCCGTCATCACGATATCGTTCGGGTTAGCCGGCGGAACGAGTTTGTTAAACAGGATGTGTCCATTCTGGTCAAAGAGCACAAAGTGCACATCCTTACGAATCGTTCCCACAAAGATCGTATTACTATTCGGCAGACGCTTGATGATCACGTCACTGGACGTCGCCTCAATGGCCTCTTTGACAGACGAGATAGCAAAGTGGATGTAATAACGCTTCACCGTTCCGTCCGCCGCCGTACAGAAGATCGTACAGGTGTCACCGGCTGCTACCTCGCGGATATCTACCGTCGCATTGACAGAATGCGCCACCGCTTCTACGGCAGGCGTAGTAGTCGAACCCTCGCGGAGATAGAAGGTATAGAACGTCACCTCCGGATCGAAGTCCTTCAGCGCCTCTTTCGCTTCGCCGATGAAGATATCGCTCAACAGACAGTCATTATCCTGCGCTATCGTTTGCATAATAGCATAGGTATTCTCCGTCGTACCGTCTTGTGCTACCACGCGGATATAAATCGTACCATCGGTGCTCTCCGTAATTGTGAAGGTAGCCAAGCGGTCACTCAGCATGGCCTGCACATCAGCGGCAGTGAAATAGTCTGCCGTGGTCGAACCGTACGGATGGGCATAAGTGTACTCCGTCACTTGCGGCAGGAAGTTCAGCAACTCTGTACCCTTGATAAGGATGTTGACAAGCATCGCATCCGAAGGTTTGATGAAGTGGAAAGTCAGTGAATAGATCTTTTGGTCTTCACCATTCGGCGCCGTAACAGTAATCTCTATGAGGATGTCACCGTTCTCCAAAAGATGGTGTACAGTGTCCATCGTTTGCATTTCATCGTAGAAAACAGGCTCTATAGCCGGCAGTTGCTCCTCTAAGGTCTTATCGGCCGAATACGGGATATTAATCGTATAATTAAATACCTCCGGACGGAACGGATAGGTCAAGGCCTCTCCTTGCTCTTCGGTCAAGATGAGGTCGCGGAGGGTGGCTATATCCGACATCACACGCACAAAGGTGAGGGTGTATGTCTGCTGCGTGCCATCCTCTGCCGTCACTATGATGGTGATGACGTCATCCACAAGGCTGATCTCTACCACTTGAATCTCTTCTTTTTTGATGACCGTAACAGCCGGAACGGCAGCCTCTAATCCAATCTCTACCTTGTAGCTAAAGCGCTCTGCATCGTAGCCAGCCAGCGGCTTGCCGGCGAGGTTAATCATATTCAGCGTCGCCTCACTCGACTTTTCTACCGGGTAGTGGATGGTGTATGTACGTGTGGTACCGTTTGCTGCCGTCACCGTCACGATAGACTTGTACTCCAGCGACTTGCCTGCAATCGAATCGCGTACTTGCGATATGAGAACCGTTTGATACTCATCGCCCGTGATGACTTCTACCGTCGGCACTTTACCTCCGAGTTCTGCGGCATAGGAAGCCGACAACTGGTAGTAGTACTCCAGCGTGCTGGCATTGAAGTTCTCCAACGCCTTCTGGTCTACGAAAATCATTTGGAGCGTGTCGATATCCGATTTGAGAATCGTGTACGAAACGGTATAGGTGTTCTTCTTACCGCTCTCCGAGGTCACGGTAATCTGACGGATGAGTTGGTCGGCCGTAGACTCTACGGTGTCCATCTTCACGATCTGCCATTCGTCCACAGTCTCCCAGCTCAGGTCGGGGAAGGCAGCCGTACCAACCGGCAAGGACAGCGTATAATACATAGTCGTCGGTACATAGCCCGCGAGGTTCTTACCGTCTTGATAAATCATCGCGAGCGAGTCGGCATCCGATTGCGTGAAGCGGAAGACCACCACATAGGTATTCTCACGCGTCGTCGGATCTTCCGCCTGAATCTTAATAGTGGCTTGCATCTTTGCGCTATCAACCACTATCGGCAGTATCGTCTGTACTGCCTCCGATTTCTGCGCCGCTACACTCGGTAACACGTGCGCGCCCACAGGCAGGTCCACCTGATAGAAGTAATAGGACGGATCGAAGCCCTTGAGCGAGTCTCCGTTGAGGAATATCATGCTCAAGTTGGCATTCGTCGAAAGCGGCACGGTGAACTTCAAGGTATAGGTGTTCGGCGTACCGTCCACAGCAAAGACATTCAGCAGGACCGAATCCGCCTTCTGGATAATATCTACCGTCTGACCGTCCATTTTGAGTTTTGCACTCACCTCCGGCAGTACCGTTGTGCCGGCCGGTAGGGTAATCTCATAGTTGTTATTACCACCGTCAAAGACGATATCCGGGTTGAGTAGCCGCTCGAAGTCATCCAACTCTTTACCGTTCAGCAAGATATTGGCCAACTGCGCGTCATTCGATTGGTTCTCGATATAAATCATTACCTCGTAGTTCGCTACTTTCACACCATCTTCGGCCTTTACGGTGAGCGTGTACTTCAGTTGATGATCCGCGCGAATCGTGTCTACCTTCATCGTCACTTCTTGGAAGCGGTCATCCGCCATGTAGTCGATCGTGATTTTGCTGGTTTTGATAGACTGCGAATAGTAGTGACGCCCCGGCTCGAACTGATCTACAATCTCGCCGTTCACCGTAATGCCGGTCAAGTCCGCACAATGACTCGGCTCTGCATTCACGAGCACGGTGTAGGTATTGTTCGATCCGTCTTCACTGGTAACCAACAGTTCTGTTGCGCTCATATTGAGCACACCGTCGGTAACCGTCACTACCTGTCCTTTCTGACCGGCAATATAGGTGATAGCCGGAACAATCGGTTGCTCGCGTTTGACGCCGTCAGCCGGTAGCGGTAATGTTACGGTGTAGTTCGGTACTGTAGGATCGAAACCATCAATCGGCTTTCCATCAAGCAGAATACCTTCCAAGGTAGCATTCGAACTCTTCGAACGATGAACCGTTACGCGGTACTGCTTGGTGGTCGTGCCATCCTCTGCCGTAACGGTCGTATTATAAACGACTACTGTACCTGCTTCGGTGGTTTGCGTTGTCACTATCTTTTGCGTCATTTCAGCAGCTACCGCATCCATGAAGAAGATCGAGTCGAGTTCAATCTCATACTCCGTTTCCGAGGCCGCAAACTCATTATACGGTACACCGTCAATGAGGATATTCGCCAAGTTCGCATTCGTCGAAGCAGCGGAAGGATAGGTCAGCAGGTAGGTATGGTTAGCAGAACCGTATACCTGCCACTCCATTCTATCCGGAGCCTGGATATAAACCACTGAATCCGGGTCGTTCTTACGCTCGAACGTGATCAGTTCGGTCGGTCTAGCCAAGGTCGCGTCATACGTATCACCGCCCAAAACAGCCCAAGGCGTTCCGTCCTTCATGAAGGTCTCTATTTGACCTGTCGTCGTCACAGACGGGTTCAGGCGATTGATAGTGTATGTAGTCTGCGACTTACCGTCTGCGGAAGTAATGGTGAAGACAGCTCCGTTGACCGTATAATTGATATCCAGCAACTGACCGTCTTTCTTGGAGATCTCCACCTCCGGCATCTTCTCTGCCTCTACGGTATAGATATGATTCTCTGCGTCTACCGTGTTGAGAACTCCACTCTCGAGGTTCCATGTCTCCGGCGTTGCATCCGTGCCTTTAATCTCGCGGAAGACATATACGGTGGTCTTCTCTGCGCCATCCTCAGCCTTCACGTTCACAGTAACAGCATTACCTTTCTTGGTCATCGTTATCAACTGGTGAACGCTCTCCGGCGTGATTTTGAGATCCGGCAGGACCTTCGTGCCGTAAGGCATATTGATGAAGGTGGTGTCGCCCTTGACGGTGGTAGGGTAGCTTCCGAATGCGGCTGTGTGCTCGACAGAGGTCACCGGCGTTCTTTGGAGAATGACATAATAGATCGTACTATCGCACAACGCCTCGTTGGCGTTCTCGCCGTAGTTCACTACTTTCGCCGTGAGTTTTCCGTCTATCCATTCCCCGTTATTTTCCAGAGTAATGCTCTGCGTCTGGTCTTGTACCTTGCCGGTGAATTTCAGCGACGGCATACCTATGTAGTTGTCATCCACCGTAATGATGAAATTCATTCCGTCTTTCGTAGCATCCGTTCCGTTCACTTTAACACCAGTCAACTCGGAGTTATAGACCATGCGCATGTTGCGGATCTGGAGGTCCGCGCTCTTCGCCGCGGGACCTGCATAGATATTATAACTGCTTCCGCTTACTTCACTTGCGCAAAGCATGATATTGAGTTTGCCTACCGTTCCGTTATAGGACAGGTTCGTAGTCTTCGTCTGCCATTTACCTAAGTTGGCATACGTGCCCGATATATCTGCGCTCACCAATGACGTTCCGGAGGCCGTACCGAGAGACACCCAGGCATTCCAATTATTGATACCATTGACAGTCATAATCGGCTGATATTCGAATTGGAACTGTTCCGGTGTATTACGGTATTGCACGGCGTTCGTCAAATTCTTTTCAAACGAGACTTTCGTATTTCCATTTAACTTAATGCCGTCCGGGAAACTCAAACCGCCCAAAGTCAGTGTACCCGGCATCGAACTGTTAAGAGCGCCTCCACGGAGGGTGGAAAGCGTTATTTCTTTTTCTCCGATGACTGTCACCTCATGACCTGTATAATAGGTAAAATGCGAAACAGTAGCATCATAATCGATATAAGCCAACAAGTCTGCCGGAACTTTCCATCCTTTGGGCTTGTAACCGGTAGGATCTACAATGTCTTTTCGCTTTGCCTGTGAACCAAAGATGCCGCCTAATGTACTAACTTCGTACCAATAAGCCTTTTCTGTTTGTACACGTGTGTGAGTGAACGGCCACTCGTCAGCGTTGTAGAACCAGCAAACGTTGTAAGTCTCGCCGCCGTCAACGGAGATGGTTACTTGTTTCTTCTTGGCATCGAATGCACTGAAGGTAACCGTCTTGCCGCCGTAGGCAACCGTACCGGCGAAGTCTGCTTCTGTCGGCTGAGCCGTGACGTTAATCATGTAGTTATATACGTTGGGACGGAAACGCGGCACCTCTGCTCCTTTATATACCAGGTGCTCCAGTTTGCCAGTCTCCTCAAATTCCGGCATCTCCGGAGTCAAGGTGTATATAACATCATCTTCGCCCTCACGGTTAGCAACCGCGATGATGGTAACGCCGCGACGAATACCACCGTCGTAGAGTTGAATGGTCTGTGCCTCGTAATTCTTCTCCACGTCGCTAAGATCAACCTTGAACTCCTTCGTGCCAAACGGCAGTTTGATGATGTTATCGCCTTTGACCGGTTCAATAGTGCCGGTAACCGTTGCATCGGATGCGGTGACGTAACTGTACTTCACGCTCTTCACTTTATTGACTCCTTCCGGTTTGCCGACAATATAATTAATCGAATAGGTGCGGCTGTTGTCGCCCTTCTCGTTGGTGACGATGATCTTCGTCGTACCGGTAAGCGGTGCCTCGATGAGGTGAACCAACTGTCCCTCGTGTTGCTCGTAGCTCACCATGTACGGTTCTACGGTTCCGAATGGTACGTTAAACGTGTACTCCGTCACGTTAACGTCCTTCGCTTCACCGTTGATGGTCAGGCTCTTAAGGAGCGTAACGTCGGATTTCTCTACCGGGAAAGCAATGGTATATTCTCCGGTGGAGCCGTCCTGGGCTTGAACGAGAATTCGTACCACACCGTCCGGACGGCAGAAATAGGTCGTCACGGTCTGGTTCTCCAGTTGCGGAACGGCATTGACGTTCGGCACAACTTTAGCGTCTCTCGGCAAAGTCACAGAGTACTTATGCACGGCAGGGTTGAAGGTGAAGTCCGGATAGCCGGCAATAACGATATTCGCTAATTGAACGTGATCGCTCAGCACGCGTCTATACTCAATAGTATATTCATTCTTCGCGCCGTTTTCCGCCATCACGAGCACTTTCTGCGTCGAGTCATTCTCGTTGTATGTCAGAACGGACTGACCATCCTCCGGCACAGCCGTCACTACCGGCAGTTCCACACCTTCGGCGATCGTGAACGGGCCATACGTATTCTGCGTCTTGTCATACGCAAAGTCATAACCGGCCACCTTCAGATCCTTGAGCGTCACATCGGTGTACGGAAGAATCGTGTATGCCACAGTGTACAGTGTGGTCGTTCCGTCCTCGGCAGCGACCTTAATACCCCATTTACCTTCTATCAACTGGCCGAAGAATACTACGGTAGCATAGTCAGTCACTTTGTACGAGAGTTCCGGATAACTGCTACCCGGCTGCAAGTCATAGGTATACTCCTTTGTGTTAGAGTCGAAGCCCTCAATCAGCACACCGTCCGCATAGATCGCGTCGAGCGTGTTGACGGTCAACAGCGTGCGGCTGAAGGCGACACTGTATGCGGCTTTGTTGCCCAGCGTGTCTTCCACATGTATCCAAGCCACCGAATCTTTCCACAACACTTCTACCTCCTGCGATACGTGGCGCTTGGTGTAGGTAATGGTCGGCAGCTCTTTACTATACGTAGCCGTGTAGTCCATCGAATCGGACTTGAAGTCCGGGATAGCCACACCATTGATGGCGATGCCGTCCAATTGGGCACTTGCCACCGGTACCGGTTCAAACGCGATCGTGTACGTATTTACAGCGCCTGTCTCCGGTTTCACGGCGATATATGCCGTACCGGCACCATAAGGAGCGGTGATGGTCACTTGCTGACCCGGCGCTTTCGTTACTGTGATCTCCGGACAAGTCTCGCCGTTCAGTTTGACGGTGTAGTTCAGTACCTTGGGATCAAAGCCCTTGAGCGAATCACCGTTTAGATAGATCATATCAAGAGACGCATTAGCCGATGCCACGACGACGAAGGTGACCGTATAGGTGCGTATAGCGCCACTCTGAGCCGTCACTGTGATAGTGTGTACCTTGCCCTCGAGCACGCTCAGCACACGCTGACTCGTCTCGGCCCTTTCGAAAGTAACCGTCGGAATAGTGCTCACACCTTCCGGCAGCGTGATCACGTAGGCCGTCGTATCCGGTTGGAAGCCCGTCAGAGCTACGCCGTCCACATAAATATTATTCAAGTTCACGTTACTCGAAGTAGCTACCGAGAAGTGAATGATATACGTGCGGCTTGCACCACTCTGCGGACGAACCGTAATCTTATAATCACCGGTCAAGCCACTGATAGGACGGACAGACGCGGTCTGGAAAGTCGGATCCTTGAGGGTATAACTTACTGCCGGCAGAACCGTTGTTCCCTGCGGTAAGTTCACCCAGTACTCGTTGACTTCCGGATCGAAGTTGATCTCAAAACCGGCTACCGAGAGGCTGTCCAGCGTATTCTCGTTGAAGACCTCCACGGAGAAAGCGATCATATAAATCGTCGTGCTACCGTCACCGGCAGTTACAGTGATACGGGTCTTACCGTTCAGACCGGCTGTGGTGATCGAATAGGTCTGGTACTGATCGCCTAAGATGGGCACAATAGCCGGCAACTCCGTCGTGCCGACCGGCAGCTGATACGTATAACTCGTCACATCCGGCGCGAAGCCCGGCAGCGCCACACCGCCAATTGTAATACCAGCCAGCGTGGAGAGATCGGATTTCTCGGTAGAGAAGACCAGTTTATATACGGACTGGTCACCATTACCTGCGGTAACTGTCACGCGCACCGTACCATCTACTACACCTGCGCCGAGTTCGCTCACGCTAACCGTCTGATACTCGTCGCCAAGGGTATAGGTGATCTTCGGCAGCGAAGTCGTACCCATCGGCAGGTTGATATAATACGTGAAGTTATCCGGACGGAATTCTGCAATATATCCGCCTTCCACCTTCAGGTCCTTGAGGTAGGAATAGGACGACTTCTCGAGTTTGAAGTTCAGCTTATAGACCTTCGCGATCTTATTGCCCGGCGTGGTGACACTCAGCATGTACACACCGCCGTCGATAACCGTCGGTTTCGTATGTACTACCGTCTGGTCATTTCCGTACTCGGGTTTGGAAACCGTCGTAACGGTCGGCATCGTAGTGGTCGATACCGGCAGCGACACTTTATAGACAGTCTGCGAAGGCGTGTAGCCCGGGATAGACTTGCCGTTGACAAGGATGTCCTGCAACTCGTTATCCGACAGCAGGCCGACCTTGAAATTCAGCGTATAGGTCTGCGTGGCGGTCTTGTTAGCCGCCGTGACCTTAATGGTCGCGGTGCCCGTTGCAGACGTCGGCTGGGTGATAGCAACCGTCTGCTGCTCTTCCTGTTTCTCCACCTCAACTACCGGAGCGGACTTCGTGCCGTAAGGCAACTCTACTTCGTAGTTGTATTTGGTCGGACTGAAACTCTCCAGGGCTGCACCGTTGATCGTGATACCCGCCAACTTCGCGTTGCTCGAAGCGGCTTTCTGGAACTGGATCTTATAGGTCGTCGTCGACTTGCCATCCTCCGACTTGACGGTGATGACGGTCGGCGTGCCGGTCAGGTTTCCATACGTGATAGAAATCTCACTGCCGGAAAGCGTACGTCCCGCGAAAGCGACGGTCGTTCCTCTGGCGTTGGTGATCGAACCCGCACCGCGGACAGCCTCGATAGTAGGAATCGAAGTAGCCGACTCACCTAAAGAGTATGTCTGCACCTCCGTGCTATTCGGGTCAAAACCTTTCCACTCTTTGCCATCTACCAGCAGCTTCTGGATCTTCGACGAATAAATCATTTCCACGTCATCGACGTAAAGCGAGTTACCTTTATACAAGCCGCTATTGGCGCGGAAGTTCGGGTAGTTGGACGCCGAGAAGATAAGATTCATCTTCTGCGGCACATCGTTGTTCATGTAGTAGATAGGAACAACCATTCGGGTCCAGTTGCCGTAGGTCTTCTTCTCGCGCCACATACCTTCGGCGATCTGCTTCGCCATCGTGTTCGTACCACACTCATTACCGTTCAGCGCCTGGCGCACATCCGATTCCTCATCGGTGTAACCGCCGGTCGTGGTACAACTTCCGTTCTTGCCTTTGTACTTCGTTCCTTTAGCTGTTCCGCTCCAAGAGTAGTACAAGAGGTAGAAATCCTCTTTGTCGGTGTTGCTACCTGTACGCTTGATCCATACAGCCATGGAGTCCGGACGGTGAGTCCATGTGATACCACCCGAAGTACCGGCCGTAGCCTGGTTAATGGCGGTAATACTGGCCACATATGCCCAAGGCTTACCCAGCGAGAAATAACCCGGACTGGTCTCCGTGATACCCATCGCACCTACGTCTTGGTCTTGCACCATCATACAATAGCCGCCGTTATGACCGGTCTCTCTGTGGGCAAAGTTGAATTTGAAGCCCACCTGCTCCACGTTACATGCGTTCCAGCCTTTGGGCTGAATCTCACCGTCAAAAGCGGCGCCACTCCAATCCTCGAAATTCGAGTTGGACACCTGAAAATCGTCCGCATAAGCCATGAACGGCAGCGCCATCAGGGCTGTGCAGACAAAAATTCGTTGTAAAAATTTACTCATATTAATATTTATATTAAATTTTTTACGATTTTAGGGTTCAAAAAGGCCCATTTTTTATCGGGTGCAAAATTACTGCTTTTTTGTCAATCCCACAATAGCGTTTTTTACGAAAAAGTGCACGATTATTAAGCAGCACTCTAAAGAGTGTTGCAAAATAGAGTTTGCAAAATGCACAAATTTTAAGAATGCGCGAAAGAAAAAACGGCCCGTTTTAGAGGACCGGATTCTCTTTTCGGATGACGGCTCGGATGAAGTTGTCTATGCGGGAATAGACGAGATAGTTGCCGTCTTTATCTTTGGGTGCAATGGGATCGTGAGGTCCGTTGAGTTGGGCATAGAAGCGGGCCTTGTAGGAGTCCAGGAGGGCTTGTTTTTCCGGCGGAAGGGGTGTTTTGTTGCGCATGGAATCGATGAATTCTTGAGCAAGATGAGAGGCATTGCCAAAGGCTGTCATGTTCGCCCGTTCGCGGAAGTATATGGGGTTTGCTTTGTAGTTGCGGGAATGCGGAATGTAGGCCTCGAGACGGCCGACGCGGGTAACGTTGCCATCGTAGTCACGGAACACCTTGCGGCGCTCAACTGTACCGTCTTTGGAGTGAGCACCGATCATTTCCTCAATATGAGGTTTGTGTTTGATTTTTGCCATCTTCGCTGTATGAAGGGGTTATTGTTTATGTAGTTAAGGGGTAGCAAAGGGGGAGCAAAGGGCCCCTACTGAACCCCGTTTATCTCGCACTTACCGCGTACTTATGGCGCACTTATCTCGCACTTATCACGCACTAATTTTTGCTTGCGTTTTCGTTAGTATTATATACATAGTATATAATACCAGAGAGATGAGCGGTTTTTGTTTGAAATCGAGTGCAAAGGTACGAAAAATATTTGAAATATGCAAATAAATGGAGGGATTTTTTTGAAAAACAGAATTATTCCAAAGGATCGACGGAAGTGATGACGATGGGGCGTTTGGAGCGACGGTAGATGACGTAGGAGCGGGAAGGATCGGTGATGTAGGCAGTGAAATTGCCTATCTCGGAATTGCGAAAAAGTCCCACATTTCCCATGCAACCGCCTATACCGCAAAGGCGGATGGTCGTTCCTTTCGTCGGATACGGCTGGATATCCGTGATCTCCGAACGAGGAATCGTGACTTTCCCCATATAACGATAGAGGATGATTTCTTTGTCATCGACCGACACTCCGCGCGGAGCAAATGCGACACAGGAAACGCTAGAACCTCCGATAACAACGATCATCGGTATCAGTACCCAATACAACCATTCTTTAGGGATACGGTGATAAAACAGTACTAAAATCACAATCACCGTGATTAAAATGCCGATTAAAAGCACAAAACTGATAGCCGTTGAATTGGCGAGGTTGTCCGACCACGGGCAAGGAACATAGTTTTTCATAACCGATTTATTTAGAAGTGAATAATTGTTTAACAAATTCGTCCAACTCTGCAGCGGAAGTATTCATGCGTTGGGCAATAACCTGACGGCGTTTGTAATAGGTTCGTTTCGACATGTCGGTCAGACTCAGAATCTCGTGGTTCTCCACGCCCAGACCGATAAGTAAAAGCACCTGTGCGTCCGCGTCCGTAAGGGACGGATATTGCCGACGGATCTTGCTCATCTTTGCGCTGAAGAGCTGCTGTAACTCATTCAAAGCGTGCGGTTTGTCGGTTTGTTGTTTAATCTGGTCCACCAGCGATTTGTATTGTTTCTCCTGCTCGCGCTGCATCGTATAAACACGGATACGCATGTCTTTGAGCGCACGGTGCAGATAAATAAAGCGATCCACGGCAAAACCGATTGCAAACACGACCACCACCATCACAATAATGATACAATACAAAATAACAAGATCTTCCTTTATCATAATGCGTCGATTTTTGAAATCCGATGCAAAGGTACTGCTTTTTTCTGGATTGTGCAATAGCTCGTGATACGGCGTATCACAAAAAAAAGAGAAGAATATTTGCAAACTATTCTATTTCAATATATTAGAAAGATTACAAAAAGAGGGGGCGTGTCACAGATTTTTGAGGTATGATTTTACATATTTGAAAAAACGATATCCCGGAATACCGGAATAGCGGAATACCGACATATACACGCCGCATGGGCTACACCCGCATTGAGCACCTCGCGGGCGGGGCGGCGCGGTCGGCTAAGCCCGAATGTCATTCGGGATAATTGACGACGCGGCGGACGCGAGGAGCGAACATGGCGCAGCGGAGGAATATGGGGAGGGAGCGCCGACTACGCCGCCAAGTGGGCATCCGCCTACACCGCGAGTCCCCAAAAAGGAAACAGGCAAAACAAAACGGCCGCAAATATGCGACCGAAGTGCACAATAAACGCCTACACCGCGAGTATAAAAAACAAAAAAAAAACGCGAGCCGGATGTCTCGCGCACGAAACAAAGCTCCATTCTGGCACGGTTTTTGGTAAAAAATCGCGGGATAAAATCCCGAATCAATAAACGAAACTGAGCCCAAAGCGGGCGAGTCCACAAAAAACGGCCGCAAATATGCGACCGAAGTGCAAATGAAGGCGGAGCTTTCGCTCCGCGTCGGGGACGTAATCTGTATATTAGTGGACGGAGGATCAGTTCACCCAGACCTTCTTTGATGCGTTAGCCGTGCGGACGATGTAGATGCCGTATGGCAGAGAACCGTTGAGGTTCGTCACCTCTTGTCCGGACAGATTAAAAATACGGAACGACTCCGAACAGATGATCGTGGAAGGTAAGATTCGGATGTCTACCGGCATATCGACATCAACAAAACCGCTCGGAGCGGATTTCAGCGAAAGGCTCAAATCGGCCGGATCAATCGAACCAAGTCCCCGCGTCGCCTCCCAGAAGTTATACAGCCAACTAAGACCATCGTCTGAGGTCTGACAGAACCAGTTGATTCCAGACTCATATGCCGTCCATTCGTCCGAAGTCAGCGGCTGTTTCGAGAGGACCACAAAAAGTGCGCGGAACTCTTTCTGGGAAGTCTTATAATCCGGTTCTCTCTTGCCGAGCAATTCGATAAGCGAAGCCTGCGTATAATGGTTTCGTTTATTGGCAAGGAAACTGATGCGGGTATGACTCTCGTCGTAGTATTGGAAGGATTCGGAGTCCACTTCCGGAAAGGCGTCAAACTCATGCACCGAATCAATCGGCAGCATGCCCATTAGATACAATTCCATTTCATTGTACGGCACGCTGTTTCCGCCGTTAGCATTGACTCCGAAACTCTCCACGGAGTACTTATTGGCGATGCCGTCCACATTGGTCATAAGCGTACTTTGCTCGAAACCGCCTAACTGTCCTTTCGTGTTTCCGCCGCATATTCCCCAGTGTCCGCTGACTACTGTCGGGATTGCGAAGTTCGCCCAGCAATGGCAAAACTCATGCAAAGTAGGACCGTACTTGATAGCATTCAAATAGGGCAAATACATCACCGAGAAGAGTTTGCCCTCCGATCCGAAATACGAGGAATAATTGAATATCGACTTGCCAATACCTTTCACACTATTGGCTATAGAAGAATTGATGCCGTAGTACGGAATGGTTGACGGACGGTCTTGCTCATTGGTTATAAACATGATCATATCAAAATCGTCCTTGAAATACCGGTACAACTTCGATGTCAAGACCGTCGGCTTATTCGTCGTTTGAAACTCATCGTTGAGAATCCAACTGTCATAATCCGCTGCGGACATAAGCAGGTTAGCTACGTTATCAGACGGGCTGATAAAAAGGGAGTCCGACACCAGGAGCGCATGTGCACTTGTTGCCAAACAAATCAATACAGCAGTAAAAAGTTTCTTCATTGTATCGTTATTTTGATTTTGCGGTGCAAAAGTACGAAAAATATTTGATATACGCAAATATTGGAGATAAAAGCAAAAAAAACGCGAGCCGGATGTCTCGCGCACGAAACAAAGCCCCATTCTGGCACGGTTTTTGTTATAAAAATCGCGGGATAAAATCCCTAGTAAGAGACGAAGTCTCGTTCGTCGGAAGAGCGAACACAAAACACACAAAGAAACATATTAAAAACACTATACAAAATTATGCAAAATCCAGTGGATATTCGTGAACTCCAGGAGCGAGTAGAGCGCGAGAGTTCGTTCGTAGATGCCTTGACATTAGGCATGAATCAAGTGATTGTTGGTCAGAAACACCTCGTTGAGAGTTTGCTTATTGGTCTTTTGAGCGATGGGCACATATTGTTGGAAGGCGTGCCGGGTTTGGCAAAAACCCTCGCTATCAAGACCTTAAGCGACCTTATTAAGGCAAATTTCAGCCGTATTCAGTTTACTCCGGATTTGCTGCCGGCGGATGTGATCGGTACACAGATCTACAGCCAGAAGAGCGAAGAGTTCAAGATCAAACGTGGTCCTATCTTCGCTAATTTTGTATTGGCAGATGAGATCAACCGTGCTCCGGCGAAAGTGCAGAGCGCGTTGTTAGAGGCTATGCAGGAGCGTCAAGTGACGATCGGCGAGCAGACCTTCAAACTCGATGATCCGTTCCTGGTTTTGGCAACCCAAAACCCGATCGAGCAGGAAGGTACGTACCCGCTGCCCGAGGCACAGACCGACCGTTTCATGCTGAAGGTGGTGATCGGTTATCCGAAGAAAGAAGAGGAGCAGGCGATCATTCGTCAGAACATCGCTTCCGATAAGAAGACCGTGCTTCCGATCTTGAGTACAGCCGACATCATCAAGGCGCGTAAGATCGTAGAGGAAGTGTACCTCGACGAGAAGATCGAGAAGTACATCGTCGATATCGTCTTTGCGACCCGCAACCCGGAGGAATACGGGCTGAAGGACCTCAAGCAGATGATCGCGTTCGGCGGTTCGCCGCGTGCTTCGATCAATTTGGCGAAGGCCGCTCGTGCGTACGCGTTTATTCATAGGAGAGGCTACGTAACGCCGGAAGATGTACGTGCCGTTTGCTACGACGTGCTGCGTCACCGTATCGGACTGACGTACGAGGCAGAGGCGAATAATATCACCACCGAAGATATCATTACGGAGGTGCTCAACGCAGTTCAAGTTCCCTAACAGTTTTTGTTTTTTCGCGGAGTCTTCGGTTTTTCGGATCGGTCATTATGGACCCCATAACTCCCTCACCGGAAAAACCAAATCCTCTCCCGAAAAATTCAAAAACGAAGAATACACTAGACGCCCTAGAGATCCTAGGAGACTAGAATTATGACAAGTGAAGAGTTATTACAGAAAGTCAGGAAGATAGAGATCAAGACCCATGGGTTGAGTCGGAATATCTTCGCGGGCGAGTATCACAGCCAGTTCAAAGGCCGTGGTATGGCGTTCAGCGAGGTACGCGAGTATCAGCCGGGCGATGACGTGCGGTCCATCGATTGGAATGTGACAGCGCGCATGAATCGTCCTTACATCAAGGTCTATGAAGAAGAGCGAGAACTGACGGTGATGTTGCTCGTCGATGTCAGCGGTAGCCGTAATTTTGGTACGGTGACTCAGATGAAACGCGACACGATGGCCGAAGTAGCCGCTACCCTCGCCTTCTCCACGATCGAAAACAACGATAAAGTGGGTGTGATCTTCTTCTCAGACCGCGTAGAGAAATTCATCCCGCCGAAGAAGGGTAAGAGTCACGTGCTGCATATCATCCGCGAACTGTTGAGTTTCGAGCCAGAGCACCAAGGTACGGATATCAACGCGGCGCTACAATTCCTGACCAACGCCCAGAAACGGCGTTGTACAGCGTTCCTGATAAGCGATCTTATGGACACCCGTTTCAGTGCCGTGCCTGAGAAGAAAGGTGAGGTAGCGCCGGTAGTTATTGCGGCTCGCAAACACGACCTGAATGCCATTCAGATCTACGACCGCCGCGACGCGGAGCTGCCGAATGTAGGTCTTCTCAAACTGCGCGATCCGGAGACGGGTGCACGTGTCTGGGCTGACACCAGTCTGGCCAGCGTTCGCAACGCGTACGGACAGGCTTGGCGCGACCAGCAGGCGGCGCTGGAGACCATCTACACGAAGACCGGCATGCATAATATCAGTGTGCGCACAGACGAAGACTATGTGAAAAAGTTGATGCAACTTTTCCACAATTGATAATTTATGATTTATGATTTATAATTTATTATTAGCCATAGTAGTTAGCGCGAGTATCGACTCCACGACGCTGATGATCGGCGATCAGACAGACTTGCACCTGCAGGTGACGCACGACGCGACGGAGCAAGTGACCCTGCCTGTTTTCGGCGAGCAGTTGCAAGACGGCATCGAGATTGTCGATAAGACCATCGTGGATACATTGACTCTGCCCGACGGCCGCGTGCAACTCAATCAGTACTTGACGCTGACGTCGTTCAAAGACAGTCTGTTTGCGATCGAACCGATTGCAGTGGCCAGTGGCGAAGACACGTTCTGGACCGATCCGATGGCGCTGAACATTGTGCAACCCTTCGAGGTGGACACCACCCTCGCCATCACCGATATCAAAGATATCGAGAAAGCACCGATTTGGTGGTGGGGCATCATTCGTTGGGTCCTTTTAGGCCTGCTGATAGCGGGTCTATGCGTCGGCGGATATTACCTCTGGCGCTGGTTGGAGAGCAAACGCAAACCGGCCGAAGAACCCGTCGATCCGGACCTACTCCGCCCTGCCGATGAGGTGGCATTGGAGAAACTCGACGAGATCAAAGCGCAGAAGATCTGGAAGGACGGAAAAGTGAAGGAATACCAGACCGAACTGACGGATGTCGTGCGCGAATATATCGGTCGTCGTTTCGAGGTACATAGCACCGAGAAGACCTCCGATGAGACCCTGCATGAGATGAAACCGTTGATCGAGAAAGACCTGTACACACGTCTTAGCAAAATGCTGCAACTCGCTGATTTAGTGAAGTTTGCCAAGTGGCACACGACGCCGGATGAGAACGAGCAGGCGCTGACTACCGCGTATGATTTCGTCAACGAGACGAAACTCGTGAATGATGAAAATGGTGAGAATGGTGAAAAAGAAGAGGAGGAAGAAGTATGACGTTTGCTAATCCCGGATATTTATTCCTGTTACTGCTCTTAGTGCCTGTTGGCGTCTGGTACGCGTACGAGCTGTGGAAATCGGACGCGAGTGTGCAGATCTCGGACACCTCGACCCTCGCGGCGCAGCCGAAGAGTTGGCGGATCTGGTTGCTGCACGTGCCGTTTATACTGCGCGTAGCCATCATCTCCTTATTAAGTGTCGCGCTCGCACGCCCGCAACTGACCAATAAATGGTCGTCGGAATCGACCGAAGGTATCGACATCATGATGGCGCTCGATATCTCGGGTACGATGTTGGCCGAAGACCTGCGTCCGAACCGTTTGGAAGCGGCAAAAGCCGTAGCATCAGACTTCGTCATCGCCCGTCCGAACGACCAGATCGGACTTGTCGTCTTTGCCGGCGAGAGTTTTACGCAATGCCCCTTGACCACCGACCATGCGGTGCTCGTCAACCTCTTTAAGTCCGTCGAGTACGGTATGATCGAAGACGGTACAGCGATCGGTCTGGGCCTTGCGAACGCCGTCAACCGCATGAAGGACAGCAAGACCAAGAGCAAAGTAGTGATTTTGTTGACCGATGGTAGCAATAACCGCGGTGACATCGACCCACAGACAGCGGCCGAGATTGCCAAGACCTTCGGCATCCGTGTCTATACGGTAGGTGTCGGTTCGTACGGACAGACCCGCGTGCCGGTGAATACGCCGATGGGTAGGCAGTATGTGACGATGGATTCGGAGTTCGACGAAGGCACCTTGCGCCGCATCGCCGAGACGACCGGCGGTCAGTATTTCCGCGCGACGGATAATGGCAGTCTGAAGAGTATCTACGAGCAGATCGACCAGTTGGAAAAGACCAAACTGCGCGTGCGTGAGTACAGCAAACACACGGAGAATTTCGCGCCATTCCTCTTTGCCGCCCTCGCCTGCCTGTTGCTCGAGATCATTATTCGCTATTTCGTTTTACGCACAATAAGTAATTGATATGTTTCGATTTGCAAATATAGAAGTTTTATGGTTGTTGGCTACCGTCCCGGCTTTCGCCATCGCCTACTGGGTTTATACGAAGCGTAAACGCCGCCAGTTGCAAGAGTTCGGTGATCCCGAACTGATGGAACAGCTGATGCCGAACGCCAGTCGTGTACGTCCGACGGTGAAGTTCACCATCGTACTGGTAGCCCTTACGCTCCTTATCTTCGCCGCCGCCCGCCCGCAGTTCGGTCAATCCGAGCGCACGGAGAAGCGACAGGGTATCGAGGCGATTGTAGCACTCGATATCTCGAACTCCATGCTCGCCGAAGATGTGGCGCCGAATCGTCTCGACCGCGCGAAACAGATGCTGTCCAAACTGATGGACAACATGGTGAACGATAAAGTGGGCCTCGTCGTCTTTGCCGGTGACGCGTTCGTACAACTGCCGATCACCTGCGATTATATCTCCGCGAAGATGTTCCTCAACACCATCAAGCCGGACCTCATCAAGACGCAAGGAACAGCGATCGGTCAGGCGTTGAGTACGTCGATCCGTTGTTTCGGCGAGCAATCCGACGCCAGCCGCGCGATCATCCTTATCACCGATGGTGAAAACCACGAAGACGATGCCGTCGCCGTAGCCCGTCGTGCGAAAGAAGAAGGTATTCAGGTGTTAGTCGTCGGTATCGGAAAACCCGAAGGTTCGCCGATCCCTATGCCCGGCACGAATAACTTCCGCAAGGACCGCGAAGGCAATGTGGTGGTCAGCCGGTTGAACGAAGACATGTGCCGCGAGATCGCACAGGCCGGAGGTGGCATCTATGTGCGCTGCGACAACACCAACACGGCCACGAAGGCGATCCAGAAAGAACTCGACAAACTGGCGACGCAGGAGATCGAGACCCAAGTCTATACGGACTATAACGAGCAGTTCCAAAGCTTTGCTTTGATCGCCCTGCTTTTGCTCGTCATCGACTTCTTTATCTTCAACCGTAAGAACAAAGCCATCACGAAAATGGATATCTTTGGAGAACATTTCAGTCTTCCGGGTTCTCGCACCCTCGGCATCGCCCTCTTGCTGCTTGTCAGCCTCAACACCTTCGCCCAGAAAGAGGCCGGCGATGTGCGCAAAGGCAACCGCGAGTACAAGAAGCAGAACTACACCGAGGCGGAGGTCAACTACCGCCGCGGTTTGGAGAAAAACAAGAACGGCTACGAGGCACACTATAACCTCGGCGATGCCCTTTTCAAACAGAACAAGTACGAAGATGCGTTGACGGAATTCGCTACGGCCGCGAAGATGTTAGACAAGAAAGACGACAAAGCGCGATATGCCAAGGCGATGCATAACATCGGCAACTGTCATTTTGCGCAGCAGCAGTATGACAAGGCCGTCGGGGCCTACCAAGAGTCCTTGCGCGCGAATCCGAAAGATAACGACACGCGTTATAACCTGGTGAAGGCGATGGAGTTATTGCAACAACAGCAACAACAGCAGCAACAACAGCAACAGCAGCAACAGAACCAGGACCAAAACCAAGATCAGCAACAAGACCAACAGCAACAACAGCAGCAAGAGCAACAAGAGCAAAACCAGGATCAGCAACAGCAAGAACAAGAACAACAGCAGAACGACGAAATGGACAAAGAGACGGCGGAGCAGATCCTGCAGGCCTTGGAGCAAGATGAACAAGACACCCAAGAGAAGATGCAACGCCAGCAAGGCAAGAAGCGTCGCGTAGAAAAAGAATGGTAATATGAAACAAAAATTATCGATATTAGTTATCCTTATCGGCATCGCACTGAGTGCGTTTGCCGATGAGGTCGTTTTTAGGGCGCAAGCGCCGGCACAGGTGATTGTCGGCCGGCCGTTCCAGTTGACATACATCGTCAACCAACGCAGCCGAGACCTGCGTGCACCTGAGTTCACAGACTTTGACTACTTGGCCGGTCCCTACACCTCGACCAGTAGTAGCACCTCGTTTGTCAACGGTCACCGCACCTCGACTTTCGAGCAGACTTACACCTACACGCTCATGGCGCAGAAGGCCGGTACCTTCACCATCGCGCCCGCAACCATCAAAGTGGATGGCGAGAGCGTGCAGTCCAACGGCGTGCGTATCACTGTCCTCCCCGAGGACGAACAGCCGGCTCAGAGTACTCCGAATACTCAGAATACTCAGAGTTCGCAGTCCTCTCAATCCTCACAAGGCAGCAACGTCTCTTCGGAGAACATCTTCGTGCGGACCATCGCTTCGAAGACGCGCGTGCATGAGCAGGAAGCCCTGATGGTGACGTATAAGTTGTATTTCGCGAACGTGGACGTAGCCCAGTTGACCAACAACACCAAGCTGCCGGAGTTCACAGGCTTCCTCAAGCAAGACCTCGAGCAGGGCGAGATACAGACGCAGTTAGAGCACTACAACGGCCGTAACTACCAGACCGCCGTGCTTTACCGCACCATCCTCTACCCGCAGCACTCCGGGGACATCACCATCGACCCGGCGAAGTTCGAAGCAGTCCTTCGTGTCCAAACCCAACAGCGCGTGCGGTCGATCTTCGATGATTTCTTCGGATCCTACACCAATGTCACCAAGATGCTCACCGCCCCTGGTGTGACCATCCACGTCGCTGCCCTGCCGAGCGGCAAACCTGCCGGCTTCTCCGGCGGTGTAGGTAAATTCACGATGACGCCGTCGATCTCGCAGACCGAACTGCAGACCAACGATGCCGTGACTATCAAGATCGACATCAGCGGTGCGGGAAACATGAAACTCATCAAGACACCCGCCATCGACTGGCCGGAAGGATTCGAACCCTACGACCCGAAGGTGACCAATAACTTCAACACCACCACCGCCGGCGTGAGCGGCACCAAGTCCATTGAATACCTTGCTATCCCGCGCAGCCCGGGCGACTACACTATTCCTGCCGTCACCTTCAGCTATTTCGATATCGAAGACAAAACCTATCGCACCCTCTCCACACCGGAATATACCATCCATGTGAAGCGCGGAGCAGGCAGTGCCGAAAGCACGGCGAACGAAGGTGCAGTCGTTTCTTATACCCATAAAGAAGACATCAAACAACTTGGCACCGACATCCGCTATATCGACACGAAGGCGCCGAAAACCACCAGTCATCAATCATCCATCATCAATTACAACCATTTATGGTTGTATTACGCCCTTCCTTCGCTCATCGCGCTGATCCTGCTGATCGTGCTGCGCAAACAGATCAAGGAGAATGCGGACATCACGCGCGTTCGTTATAAACGCGCGAACAAGGTAGCGCAAAAACGGCTGAAGGCGGCCGAGAAAGCACTGAAGGCAAATGACAAGAATGCTTTCTATGCTGCGATCGAACAGGCTGCGTGGACCTATCTCAGCGACCGTCTTTCTATCCCGACGGCGGACCTGAACAAAGAGAATATCGCATCGCTGTTGCGTGAGAAAGGCGTGAGTGATTCACTCATCAAAGACGTCAAGGACGTCCTCTCGACGGCCGAGTTCGCGCGCTATGCGCCTTCGACCGACCATGCGATGGATGACCTCTACAAGGCCACGACCAACTTGATTAACAACTTAGAGGAGGAAAAACTATGAGATATTTGAAATTTTTCGGAATACCGGTATATCGGTATATCGTGCTACCGACATTACTCATCAGCGCGCTTACCTTCGCCCAGAGCGATTTCGATATCGCGAACGCAGCATATGCTGAAGGGCGCTATGAAGAGGCCGCAACCATCTATCAGGCCCTCATCGACGAGCAGCCCGATGCCACCTTGTATTACAACCTCGGCAATGCCCGTTTCAAACAAGGCGAGTTGGCGCAAGCCATCCTCAACTACGAGCGGGCGCTCCGGCTGCAGCCGAACCACAAAGATGCCCAGTACAACCTCGCTTTTGCGCAGAGTCGCATCACCGACAACATCGTCGAGCAGGATTTCTTCCTCTCGGCCTGGGCACGCACCGTACGCAACAGCCTCAAAGAGCAGACTTGGTTTATCCTCTCTATCTGCCTGTTTATCCTAGCCCTCGTCGGCCTACTGCTCTTCCTCTTGAGCCGCGAAATAGGGCTGCGCAAGACGGCTTTCCATGTAGCATGGCTCGCCCTGCTTTTCTCGCTCATCGCGGGACTGAACGCGGCCTCGCTGCATCAACGCGACACGCTGCGAAGCGAAGCCATCATCACTCAAGGTGTGGTGAACGGCAAGTCCTCACCTGACCGCTCCGGAACAGACCTCTTCACCGTCCATGAGGGCACGAAAGTGACCATCCGCGAGACGCTCGGCGAGTGGGCCAACATCCGCGTCGGCAACTACGAAGGCTGGGTACGCCTGCAGAACTTAGAACGAATATAATCATATCCTATGAAGACAATAGAGAAATTGGCCGCTTTGCGGCAAGCAATGCATGAAGCGGGTGTCGCGGCGTACGTTGTACCCGGTAACGACCCGCACGCGAGTGAATACATGGCTGCACACTGGTGCGAGATGCAGTGGCTCTCCGGCTTCAACGGCGAGTCTGGAACCGTAGTAGTGACGGAAGACCGCGCGCTCCTCTGGACCGACAGCCGCTATTACCTCCAGGCCGGCATCGAACTCAAAGACTCGACCATCGAACTGATGCGCGAGTCGGATATCGACTGCCCGAAGATCATCGACTGGCTCAGCTCCAATGTCCAAGGCCTCATCGGCGTCAACCCGGAGATGTTTAGCGTGAATGACTTCGCTGAGTGGAATGCGCAAGTCCAACTCAAATCCATCGACCTCATCCGTCCGCTCTGGGTCGAAGGCCGTCCAGCCATCCCGGCCGACAAACTCCACCCATACTCCGCCGACTTTGCCGGAGAGACCGTAGAATCCAAACTCGCCCGCATGCGTGAGCAACTCGCTGCCAAGAAAGGTGACGCACTCATCATCAGCGCGTTGGACGAGATCGCGTGGCTACTCAACATCCGCGGAAATGACGTTGAGTACAACCCCGTCGTCATCTCCTACGTCGTCCTCGAGGCCGACAAATGTACGCTCTTCGTGGATGCCGCCAAGATCGACTCGCCCGCACAGAACTACCTGGATTTCAACAACATAGACGTCCTTCCCTACGAAGCCGTCTTCGACTATATCCGCGGTCTGAAGGGCACGGTGCTCTTCGACGGCGCACGTGTCAACGAAGCGCTCTACGAGGCTATTCCGGAGGCATGCAAGAAAGTCAACACCAAGTCGCCCATCCTCATCGACAAAGCCCATAAGAACGCTGTCGAACTCGAAGGCGAACGTATCGCGATGCGTCAGGACGCAGCCGCCCTCACGCGGTTCTTCCTCTGGCTCGAGAAAGAAGCTTTCAAGAACGGACAAACCCAGACCGAGTGGACCCTCATGGAGAAACTCCATGAGTTCCGCCTGCGCGGCGAGAACTTCGTCGAGGAGTCCTTCGGCACCATCGCGGGCTATAAAGGCAATGGCGCCATCGTGCATTATGCCGCGACACCGGAGAAGTGTGCAGAGGTCAAGCCCGAAGGCATGCTGCTGCTCGATAGCGGCGGTCAATACCTGGACGGCACCACCGACATCACCCGCACCGTATGGCTCGGCGGACGCATCCCCGAACAGGCCAAACTCGACTATACCTATGTCCTAAAAGGACATATCGCCCTCGCTCGGGCGCGCTTCCCGAGAGGTACGCGCGGCAACCAACTCGATGCGCTCGCCAAGCAATTCATGTGGGAAGCCGGCATCACCTTCGGCCACGGCACCGGCCACGGCGTAGGTCACTTCCTCGGCTGTCACGAAGGACCGCAGAACGTCCGCACGGACAATAACCCGACGGCCCTCGAAGTCGGTCATATCATCTCCGACGAACCGGGTATCTACCGCACCGACAAGTGGGGTATCCGCACGGAGAACCTCATCACCGTCATCCCGGCCAAGCGCACCAAAGCGACAACCACCGAAGACGAATGGCTCACCTTCGAGACCCTCACCCTATGCTTCTACGACACGTCCCTCATCGAGCGCTCCATCATGACCGAAGATGAGATCGACTGGCTCAATGCGTATCACGTACGCGTATATAAAGAGGTGTCGCCGCTCCTCAATGCCGAAGAGCGCAAGTTCCTCGCCCGCAAATGTGCCGCACTCGACTAACAGAGGAGCCCTCGAGGCTCCTTTTTTCTTGCTTTTACTGCCAAAATGGCAGTCTTCCGCCCTTGGCACAGATTTTGACCATGAAATATCGGAGTACTCAGAATAATCAGAATACTCAGAATAATCCGATAAACTAAAAACACTATCATATGAGTAAAGGAAATATTGGGGTAACAAGCGATAACATCTTCCCCGTCATTAAGAAATTTCTGTATTCGGACCATGAGATCTTCCTGCGCGAACTGATCTCGAACGCCGTCGATGCAACGACCAAACTGAAGACGCTCTCCTCTGTCGGCGAAGCCAAGGGTGACCTCGGCGACTTGCGTGTCCGCGTCGTCATCGACAAAGCCAAGAAAACCCTCACCGTCTCCGACCATGGCATCGGCATGACGGCCGAAGAGGTGGATAAGTTCATCAACCAGATCGCTTTCTCCGGCGCCGAGGAGTTCCTCAACCAGTACAAGGACAAGACCGAAGCCATCATCGGCCATTTCGGTCTCGGCTTCTACTCCGCCTTCATGGTCAGCAAGAAAGTGGAGATCTTCTCGCAGTCCTACAAAGAGGACGCGAAAGCCGTTCACTGGTCGTGCTCGGGAGATCCGGAGTACACGATGGAAGAGACCATCAAAGCCGAGCGCGGAACCGACATCGTGCTGCATATCGACGATGAGTTCAGTCAGTACTTGGAGGACGCAACGATCGAAGGACTGCTCAAGAAATACTGTAAGTTCCTGCCGGTCGAGATTGCCTTTGGCAAAAAGAAAGAGTGGAAAGACGGCAAGGAAGTCGAACTTGACGAAGAGAATATCATCAACGATATCAACCCTGCATGGACCCGCAAACCCGCGGACCTGACCGAAGAAGATTACAAGACCTTCTACCACGAACTCTATCCGATGCAGTTCGACGAACCCCTCTTCCATATCCACCTCAATGTGGACTATCCGTTCAACCTCACGGGTATCCTGTATTTCCCGAAGATCAAGTCGAACCTCGACGTGCACCGCAATAAGATCCAACTCTACTGCAACCAGGTCTACGTCACCGACGAAGTGGAGAACATCGTCCCGGAATACCTGACGCTGCTGCACGGCGTCATCGACAGCCCGGATATCCCGCTCAACGTCAGTCGTTCGTACCTCCAGTCGGACAATAACGTCAAGAAAATCTCCGGCTACATCACCAAGAAAGTGGCTGACAAACTGGCAGAACTCTACAAGGCTGACAAGGACGATTTCGCGAAGAAATGGGACGACATCAAGATGTTCATCCAATTCGGTATGCTCACCGACGAGAAGTTCTACGAGAAAGCCGTCAACTTCGCGCTCCTCAAGAACCTCGACGGCCGGTACAGCACGCTCGAGGAGTACAAGGACCAGGTGCGCGACAAGCAAGTCGACAAAGACGGCAACCTCGTTCTGCTCTACACCAACGATCCGGACGCACATTATACGTATATCGAACGCGCGAAAGCGAAGGGTTATGACGTGCTGCTTATGGATGGCGAACTCGATGTGCACTGCATGTCGCAGGCCGAGCAAAAGAACGAGAAACTGCGCTTCGTGCGTATTGATTCGGACACGATCGAGAACCTCATCAAGAAAGAAGACACCGCCAAAGACACCTACTCTGACGAGCAGAAAGAAGGCCTGCGCAAAGCCTTCGAAGCACAGCTTCCGAGCGCCGAAGACAAACTCAAATACACCGTCACCTGCGAAGCGGCAGCGGCCGATGCCCTGCCGGTCTTCCTCACCCAAAACGAGTTCATGCGGCGTATGAAAGAGATGGCGGCGCATCAGCAAGGCATGATGAATTTCTACGGCAACATGCCCGACAGTTACAACCTCGTCATCAACACCGCCCATCCGCTCATCCAGGATCTGGTAAACAAAGAGACCAGCGAGCAGGTACAGGAAGAGGTGGAGAAAGACGGCAAGAAAGAAACGGTTGAAAAGACTGTCTACAAGTTGGCAGACGAAGACGAGCGTCTCAAACAACTCATTGATATCGCCCTCCTCGCCGGCGGACAACTGAAGGGCGAAGCCCTCGCGAAGTTCGTCAATCGCTCCGTCGAACTCTTGTAAAAAGCAATAAAAAAAGCAGAAAAGTGGCATACACCCTTGTGTATGTCATTTTTTTGTTGTACCTTTGCAGCCGCTTAACGGCTGAGTGCTTCCGAGCACCCCGGCTTACACGCAGTAAATTCCTACTATGAACGAGTTTTTGGAAAAAGAAGAAAAGATACTCCGCATGCTCAAGACCGTCTTTGACCCCGAGATACCGGTCAATGTCTACGACCTCGGCCTCATCTACGGCATCGAACTCAAAGACGACGGCGTGTGCGACATCACCATGACGCTCACCGCCCCCTCCTGCCCCGCCGGCGACTTCATCGTCGAGGACATCCGCCAGAAAGTGGGCTCCGTCGACGGCGTCAAAGATGTCAACGTCACCATCGTCTTCGAACCCGAATGGACCAAAGACATGATGTCCGAAGAAGCCAAACTCGAACTCGGCTTCCTCTAATTCGCTAACTCACTTAACATTATAATGATCTATTTCTTATCTGACGCACACTTAGGTAGTCTGGCGATCGAACGCGGCTGGGCGCACCAGAAAAAACTCATCAACATGCTCGAGATGATGAGCAAAGATGCCGTGTCCATCTACATGCTCGGCGACATGTTCGATTTCTGGTTTGAATACTACATCCACGATCCGAAAAAACGCCAGTTCCATCCGCTCATGAAAGAGATCCGCAGCCTCATCCGCCGCGGCATCCACGTCCATTACTTCATCGGGAACCACGACCTCTGGACCTTCGGCGGACTGGCCAAAATGACGGGCATGGAGATTCATTTTGAGCCCTGTACCATCAGCCGCTATGGCAAGTCCCTCTACCTCTGCCACGGCGACGGAGTGCTGCCGTCTAACTGGGAGACACTCTACCCCAGACAGGTTAAGAAAAAGATCCAATCCTTCATCCGTCTCAAGGAACTCTTCAACTCGCCCACCGCGCAGTTCTTCTTCCGCCTGCTCCCGCCGGCATGGGGTAACAAACTCGGATATAACTGGGCGAAAAAGAGCCGGCTCAACGAGATAGCCAACCCCTGCCCCTACAAAGGGGAGGACAAAGAAGAACTCGTCCTCTTCGCCAAAGAGCAGGAGAAAATAGGCAACCACCGCGACTACTATGTCTTCGGACATCGGCATATCGAACTCGACCTCCAGATCGCGTCCGGCAG
This sequence comes from uncultured Bacteroidales bacterium, assembly GCA_900318245.1. GTDB lineage: Bacteria > Bacteroidota > Bacteroidia > Bacteroidales > Paludibacteraceae > Colicola. Next base: position 17,511 of record ONJT01000015.1, on the reverse strand, counting down.
CCGCGTCGTCATCCTCGGCGATTGCTTCAAACAATGGACCTACGCCAAACTGGACCACAGAGGTAACCTCACCCTTCATAACTATGATGAGCAGTAGAGAAGAAAAACTCGCGGCTTTCGGACGACTCCTCGACATCATGGATGAACTCCGCGAGAAGTGCCCCTGGGACCGCAAACAGACCTTCGACAGCATTCGCCAGAACACCATCGAAGAGACCTACGAACTCGCCACCGCCATCTCCCGTCATGACATGAACGAGATATGTAAGGAACTCGGCGACGTCCTTCTACACGTCGTCTTCTACGCTAAGATGGGTTCCGAAACCGGTGAGTTCGACATCGCCGATGTATGCAACCGGCTCTGCGACAAACTCATCTTCCGTCACCCGCATGTATACGGCGAAGCCGCCGCACAAAATGCGGAGGAAGTCAGCCATCTCTGGGAACAAGTCAAACTCAAAGAGAAAGGCGGCAACAAGACCGTCCTCGGAGGCATCCCCGACTCCCTACCTGCACTCGTCAAAGCCTATCGCATCCAGGATAAAGTGGCCAACGTAGGCTTCGACTGGGAGCGCCGCGAAGACGTATGGGACAAGGTCCACGAAGAACTCGACGAACTCCAAGCCGAACTCGCCAAAACCGATGGCGGCAACAAAGAAGCCGAATTCGGAGACCTCCTCTTCGCGATGATCAACGCCGCGCGACTCTATAAGATCCGCCCCGATAACGCCCTTGAGCAAACCAACCTCAAGTTCATGCGGCGCTTCAACTACCTCGAGCAACGCGCCAAAGAAAAAGGCCATGACCTCAAGGACATGACCCTAGACGAGATGGAAGCACTCTGGCAGGAAGCCAAGGCTAACGAATGATCTGGTAAAAGGATTGCTCGTTATGTGAATAAGGCTCCTTCGCCATCGACTCCTCTTCTACCTTTATCGGATAAGTACCGGCGCTCTTCCCAATATAGCGGAACGTCACCCATACATACATCGTATACGGTTGGAAGTGCAGATAACCCTCTTCCGGCTTCGAGTCTTCTTCCAGATAATCCTTGATAATCAGCGAATCGCACTCAAATCCGCAGGCCAAAGCCGTCGGCTCTGCCGTCGCCCGAGCGGTCTTCAACGGATGGGATACTCCCATGATACACATATCCACACGAGCGGTGTCGCCTACATGTATCGTGTCGCCGAAATACGTTGTGTCGCGACTACCGTCCTGATGCGACACGATGATCGCTTTACTTACTGAGATCATCGGCGTCGACTGATACTCGTCATTACACGAGTACATACCCATGGCCGCAAGGACCAATACCATCAACTTAAAACTCTTTTTCATATCGTGCGGCATAAAAGACTCGAACTTTCACTCCTCTCGGAACCAGATCCTAAGTCTGGCGCGTCTACCAATTCCGCCAATGCCGCTCGCGTTCGGCAACAAGTTCGTAATATTGATACCGCTCCGCTAAATCAAAGGGACGACTTGTGCCTCCGCTCTCCCCTAAAATTAAAAATTTTCGGGGGCCCCGGTGGGGTTTGTAAAATTTCGGTGCAAAAGTACTGCTTTTTTTTTATTCTTGCAAGTTTTCATGCAAAAAAATTGCGGTGCAAAACATACTACCCCATTTTACCCCACTTTTCATTAAAATGTTAATAACTCACTTAAGTTATTGATTTTCAGTTGCTTTATTGTCCGCCACACCTGTCAAAACACTGTTAATAAAACAATTAATAAAATTTTTTGTGGGGAAATGTGGTGGAATTCAAATATTTTTTGTACCTTTGCGCCGGAATTCATAAAACAGCTAACTACTAATAGCTAATTGCTAACAACTAACCCCTATATGCAAACATTCGTAGGAAATATCGAAGGACGCTTGGACGAGAAGGGACGTATCTTCATCCCCGCCACCTACCGCCGCATCCTGGCCGAGACGAACGCCAAACGTATCGTCATGCGCCGCGACACCGACAACGAGTGCCTTATGTTCTACCCCGAAGCGGTGTGGAACGAGAAAGTGGAGACCCTCCGCGCCGCACTCGACGAGTGGGATCCCGAAGACCAACTCATCCTCATGCAGTTCATGGCGGATGCCGAGTACCTCGAGATGGACGGCCAGGGACGTATCCTCCTCCAGCGTAAGAACCTCGAAACCATCGGAGCGCAAAACGACGTGCTCTTTGTCGGCATGCTCGACCGCTTCGCACTCTGGACACCCGACACCTTCGCGGCTAAACGACTCTCGCAAACCGAACTCGCCGCCCGCCTCCGTGCCAAAATGTCCCCTAAACATTAAACATTAAACATTAAACATTAAACAATGTCCACCGTCTACCACATCCCGGCAATGTTAAAGGAAACGATCGAAGGTTTGAATATCAAACCCGAGGGCGTTTATGTGGACGTCACCTTTGGTGGTGGTGGACATTCGCGTGCTATCCTGGGAAACCTAGGACACCTAGGGCACCTATATTCCCTCGACCAGGATGCCGATGCGCTCACCAACGCCATCGACGACCCGCGGTGGACCTTCGTGCATAGTAACTTCCGATACCTCCGCAACTGGCTCGACTACTACGGCGTCACCGCCATCGACGGACTCCTCGCCGACCTCGGCGTCAGCTTCCACCATTTCGACTGTCCCGAACGCGGCTTCAGCTTCCGTTTTCCGGCACCACTCGACATGCGGATGAACCAGACCGCCAAGCGCACCGCCGCCGACATCGTCAACACCTATTCCGAAGAAGACCTCGCGCGCATCTTCTACCTCTACGGCGAACTCAACAGCGGTCGCGCCATCGCGAAAAACCTCTGCCGGGCGCGCTCTCAGAAAGCGATTCTCCGCACCGAAGACCTCGTCGCCGCCTCGCGTATACCCGCCGAGCGCTCCAAAGAACTCGCGCGACTCTTCCAGGCCCTGCGTATCGAGGTCAACGATGAACTCGGCGCTCTCCGTGACATGCTCGTCGCCGCACGTGACCTGCTCGCCCCGGGTGGACGTATCGCCATCCTCACCTACCACTCCCTCGAAGACCGACTCGTGAAGAACTTCCTCCGTAGCGGAAACCTCGAGGGCACCATCGAGAAAGATTTCTACGGTAATATCCTCACGCCTTTCACCCTCATCGAGAAAGGCCGCGAAGCCAGCCCTGAAGAAGTCGCCCTCAACCCCCGCGCCCGCAGCGCCAAACTCCGCATCGCAGAGAAAAAGGAACTATAAATTATTTATTTATGTTTATCGCTGACGCAACAGGTGTTTACCTCCTATGGAGGTGCGGTGTAGCCACAAGGGCTACCGTCAAATTTATTTGTACGGGGAGTCGTTGGGGGTGCAGCGCAGGACGCTGCTAAGCGTTAACGCCTGTGCGGCAGAGTTTATTTAGGTTTATTTACATAAATAATTATTTTTGGTATTTTTGGATTTATTTTTATTATTTTTGTTTTTGATTATATATATTAACCAATGGCAGCGACACATGACATACAATCTTGGTTAAATGGTGATGTTTTGCGAAGCAAAGCCATCCGTGAGCAATACCCGCTCATCGCCCTCATCGTCGTGCTGGTCTTCGTCTATATCTTCATGGGCTACCAGGCCGCCCGCCAGCAGCACCGACTCACCGACACCAAGAAAGAGATGCTCGATGCCAAGTTCCGCTATATGACCATCAGTGCCCAACTCACCAACACCACCCGCCAATCCCAGGTCGCCGCAGCCCTCCGCGAACAAGGCAGCACCCTCCAGGAAAACCGCATCCCACCCACAAAGATAACCCATGATTGATGAGCAACGAAATACGGTCTGGCGCTTTGCGATTATCTTCGCAGTCATCCTATGCGGCTTCCTCGCCGTCATGGGCAAGATCATCTACGTCCAGACCGTAGAGCGCGACGAGTGGCTCAAAGTAGCGGAGAAACAAGTGCCGACGCGCAAACCCATCCAGGCCACGCGCGGTAACATCCTCGACTGCAACGGCCAGTTCCTCGCTTCCAGCATGCCCCAGTACTACATGTACATGGACGCGAGCGTACCTGCTCTCCACGACAACAACGGCCATCTCTTCACCACTTATATCGACACCCTCGCGCGCGATCTGTCTATCATCGTACCCGAGCACACGCAGGCGGAGTACAAAGCGCGCATCACGCGGGCGTACCTCCGTTCCAACAAACGCCTCCGTGTCTGCGACCATCGTATCAACTACCTCCAGCGCCGCGAACTCGAGCGCAACCCGCTGCTCAAGAAAGGCAAATATAAATCCGGCGTCTTCTTCGAAGACCAGTACCGCCGTATCAAACCCTTCGGCATCCTCGCCAGCCGCACTATCGGCGGTATCTACGGCGACGGAGGTGGCGGTAACTCCGGCCTCGAGAAGCGCTTCGACAAAGAACTCCGGGGCATCGACGGCATGAGCTCTATCCAGCGTATCGGCGGACGTAACGAGTCCGTCACCGAGATCGAAGCCCAAGACGGACTCGACGTCGTCACCACGATTGACGCCAACCTTCAGGATATCGTCGAGAACGTCCTCATGGCCAAGACCGTCGAGCGCCACGCTAAGTGGGGCTGCGCCATCCTCATGGAGACCAAGACCGGCTATATACGCGCCATCGCCAACCTCGACCGCGACCCGCAGTCCGAAGACTATTTCGAGGCGCAGAACCATGCCGTCCAGCGTGTCGAACCCGGCTCCACCTTCAAGACCATCGCACTCGTCGCGGCGCTTGATGACGATAAGATAGGTATTGACGACACCGTCTCTATCAGCCGCCAGCCCTGGCAGTATTTCTCGGTCAAGCATACCGACGCCCACCCTATGGACACCCTCCTCACCGTCCGCTCGGCCCTCGCCGTGTCCTCGAATATCGCCCTCGCCAAACTCATCACGCGCTCCTACGAAGGCTCCGCGAAGAAGTTCGTGCGGCGTATCGAGCGCATGGGACTCATGGACAGCGTCTACTGCGAGATACCCGGCGCCGACAAGGTGCGTATCGACATACCCCGTGACACCGTCACCCTCAGTAAGATGTCGTATGGCTACTCCGTCGAACTCAGTCCCATGCAGATCCTCATGTTCTATAACGCCATCGCCAACGACGGACGGATGATGCGTCCCATGCTCGTCACGGCTATCCGCCAGAACGGTGAGAATGTCCGTACGTTCCGCCCGGAAGTGGTCAAGTCGTCTATCTGCTCGTCCCGTACGCTGCGGGGCATACAGGGTGCGCTCCATGATGTCGTCTGGGATGACCATTTAGGCACAGCGGCCGCCAAGCCGTGGAGCCGCAAGGCCCAGTCACGATGGGTGTCTATTGCCGGCAAGACGGGCACGGCGCAGCTTTTCATCCCCGGGCACGGCTACTCAGGCAAACACCACCGCATGACCTTCGTCGGCTATTTCCCCGAAGACAACCCGCAATACACCTGTATCTGCATGATTGAGGATCCGCAGTTCCCCTATGACGCAGGCATGGACTGCGGCACCGCCGTCCGCCTCATCGCCGAGAAAACCATGGCATACACCGGCTGCTACGTCTATAAAAACGGCGAACGCAAACTAGAAAAAAGATAATGTGCATTTTTGTTTTATTTTTAAAACAACCCCAACGATATGCTTTTAAGCGAATTACTTTCAGTCATTGATCCGATCGAAGTCATCGGTGACGTAAATAAAGACATCCGGTCCTTGCATTTCGACAGCCGCCGTATCGGCGCCGGCGACCTCTTTGTAGCCCAAGTCGGCACAGCAGTTGATGGACATACCTTCATCGACACCTGTGTCGCCAACGGCGCGGCTGCGGTCGTATTAAGCGACCGCGCCTATCTCCCTGAACCCTGTAGCGACTTGTCGCGTCCTGAAGCGAAGCGTCCTACCACCTACATCCTGGTGGATAACACCGATAAAGCCTTGGGTCTCCTCGCTTCCAAATGGTTCGGCGAACCATCCAAAGCCCTCACCCTCGTCGGCGTCACCGGCACCAACGGCAAGACCACCATCGCCACGCTTCTCTATAAGCTCACGCGTGCCCTCGGTCACAAGGCCGGACTGCTCTCCACGGTCGTCAACTATATCGAGGCCGAAGCCGTCCCCGCCACCCATACCACGCCCGACGCCATCGAACTCAACGGCCTCCTTCGCCGCATGGTCGATGCGGGCTGCACCCATGCCTTCATGGAGGTCTCCTCGCACGCCATCGCCCAGGAGCGCATAGCAGGACTCGACTTCGACGGAGCACTCTTCACCAACCTCACGCGCGATCATATCGACTACCATAAGACTTTCGAGAACTACCGCGATACGAAGAAGCGACTCTTCGACTCACTCAAACCCACGGCCTTCGCCGTCACCAACAAAGACGACCGCAACGGACTCGTCATGACCCAGAACTGCAAAGCCGCCGTCCATACCTACTCCACCCGCGCCCTGGCCGACTACCGCGCGCAGATTCTCGAGGAAGGCTTCGACGGCATGCTCCTTAACCTCAACGGCAAAGAAGTCTTCGTGCCCCTCGTTGGACGCTTTAACGTCTCCAACCTCCTCTGTATATACGGCGCCGCGCTCAACCTCGGCTTTGACGAACTCGACGTCCTGCGTGTCTTATCCACCCTCACGCCTGTCAACGGACGCTTCGAGACCATCCGCAGCCAAAAGGGCTGGACAGCCATCGTCGATTATGCCCACACCCCCGATGCCGTCGATAACGTCATCCAAACAATAAGGGAAATCAAGAAACCGACAGCGAAGCTCATCACAGTAGTAGGCTGTGGAGGAAACAGAGATAAAGGAAAGCGGCCCATGATGGCGCAGATAGCCAAACGCGGCTCCGAACAACTCATCCTCACCTCCGACAACCCCCGTGACGAAGAACCCGCAGCCATCCTTAAGGACATGACCGACGGACTCACGCCCGACGAACTCCTCTCCACCCTCGTCATCGAAGACCGTGCCGCAGCCATCCAGACCGCCTGCACCCTCGCCCAACCCGGTGACGTCATCCTCATCGCCGGCAAAGGCCACGAGGACTACCAGATCATCAAAGGCGTCAAGTCCCACTTCGACGACCACGAGCAAGTAAAGAAGTATATATAAACTAAGTGCCGATAATAAATAATATTTTATGTATGTTTATCGCTGACGCTCTGTCATATACATCCTGCGGATGTGCAGTACGATGCCCTGCCGGGCACGTAAAGTTAACTTTTAAGGGCGCGGTGGGGCGCGGAATGCGGGAGGCCTGCCAGGGCCTATGACGGAGCGGCAGAGTTTATCTATGTTTATTTACATAAATAATTATTTTTGGTATTTTTTGATTTATTTTTATTATTTTTCTTTTTTCGATTAATATAAAATATATAATACAATGCTTTATCATTTACTCGATTATTTAACCACAACGTATGGCCACTGGGCGGGAGCGCGTCTTATGACGTATATTTCGTTCCGCGCCATTACCGCCGGCATCATCGCCCTCGTCACCTCCATCTGGTTCGGCAACTCCTTCATCAACTTCATGAAGCGCCACCACATCTCCGAGACCCAGCGCGACGAGAAAACCGACCCCTTCAATGTGGCGAAGAAAGGTGTGCCTACCATGGGCGGACTCATCGTCATCGCCGCCATCCTCCTGCCCTGCCTTCTGCTCGGCAAACTGACGAACGTATACATGATCCTCATGCTCGTCACCACCCTCCTCATGGGCGCTCTCGGCTTTGCCGACGACTATATCAAGACCTTCCGTAAGAACAAAGACGGACTCAACGGATGGGTCAAGATCGCCGGCCAGGTCACCCTCGGACTCATCGTCGGACTCACCCTCCGTTTCTGTCCGGCCGTCAGCATGAACGAAGTCGTCAGCTCCCATATCGAGAACAATGTCGTCGTGGTCGAGAAGACCCCGGAGATCAAGTCCACCCAGACCACCATCCCCTTCGTCAAGCATCATAACTTCAACTACGCCGACCTCTTCTCCTGGACCGGCGAGAACAATAAATACCGCTTCGGCTGGATCTTCTTCGTTCTCCTCACCGTCTTCGTCGTAGCCGCTGTCAGCAACGGCGCTAACCTCAACGACGGCATGGACGGTATGTGTGCCGGCAACTCCGCCATCATCGCCATCGCCTTGCTCATCCTCGCCTACACCTCCGGTAGTGTCGTGTGGGCCGAGTATTTCGATGTCATGTACATACCCGGCTCCGAAGAACTCGTCGTCTTCCTGGCCTCTTTCGTCGGCGCACTCGTCGGCTACCTCTGGTTCAACGGCTTCCCCGCCCAGGTCTTCCTTGGTGACACCGGCAGCCTCACCGTCGGCGGCATCATCGGCGTATGCGCCATGGTCATCCATAAGGAACTCCTCGTGCCCCTCCTCTGCGGTATCTTCTTGATGGAGAGTGTCTCCGTCATCCTCCAGACCCGGGTCTATAAGTTTTACAAGAAACGGGGTCAACACGTACGTATCTGGAAGCGCACTCCGCTCCATGATCATTACCGCACCTCCGTCGAGCAGGTCCTCAAGAACGACCCCACTTGTACCATCCTCTTCAAGGGCTATAAGAACCTCCACCACGAGCAGAAGATCGTCCTCCGTTTCTGCATCGTCACCCTCTTATTAGCCGCATTGACTATCCTAACCCTTAAAATACGTTAATTATGAGCAAGCGAATTGTTGTTTTAGGCGCCGGCGAATCCGGAACAGGCGCTGCCATCTTAGCCAAAACCAAAGGTTTTGACGTCTTTGTCTCCGATTTCGGCACGATCAGTGAACCGTATCGCGCGCTGTTGGATCAGAACGGTGTGCAATGGGAGGACGGAAAGCATAGCGAGGAGTTGATACTCAATGCGAATGAGGTGGTGAAATCGCCGGGTATCCCGTTGACCGCGCCGCTGATTCAAAAACTGCAAGCGCAAGGGACACCGATCATCTCTGAAATAGAATTTGCGGCAAGATACACGAATGCCAAGATGATCTGTATCACCGGTTCGAACGGTAAGACCACCACTACTTCGCTCATCTATTATATCCTCCGCAATGCCGGACTCAATGTCGGCCTCGCGGGGAATATCGGTAACTCGCTGGCCCTCCAGGTCGCGCGCGAGCACCACGACTATTATGTCATCGAGCTCTCCTCTTTCCAACTCGATAACATGTATGACTTCAAGGCCGACATCGCCATCTTGCTGAATATCACACCGGATCATCTGGACCGCTATGACTTTAAGTTCCAGAACTATGTCGACGCCAAGTTCCGCATCACCCGCAACCAGACCGCCGATGATGCCTTCATCTACTGGGCGGAAGACCCCGTCATCGACCGCGAGCTGAAGCGTCTCAACCTCGGTGCCACCCTCTATCCCTATGGTTTCTCGTGTCCCAACCCGCTGCCGGTCGGCGAAGACGAACTGGCGCTCAAGGGTCGCCATAACGTCTTGAACTCCATGGCGGCTACTATCGCGGCGAACGTCGTCGGTATTCGCAAAGACATCATCCGCGAGTCGCTCAAAACCTTCCAAGGCGTCGAGCACCGACTCCAGTATGTCGCTACCGTCCGCGGCGTCCGTTTCATCAACGACTCCAAAGCGACCAATGTCAACTCCTGCTGGTATGCCCTCGAGTCCATGACCACTCCTACCGTCCTCATCCTCGGCGGCAAGGACAAAGGTAATGACTACTCCGAGATCGACGACCTCGTCCGCTCCAAGTGCCACACCCTCGTCTTCATGGGTCTCCATAACGAGAAGCTCCACGAGCACTTTGATTCGTTCGGCCTGAACATCATCGATACAAACAATTTACAGGATGCGATTCAAGGAGCCTATAAGGCTGCAAAAGAAGGAGATACAGTCTTGCTATCTCCGTGTTGTGCAAGCTTCGATTTATTCAAATCGTACGAAGACAGAGGAGAGCAATTTATGACCGCGGTTAGAAATTTATGAAAAAGCCGAACTTAGCAAATATTGACCGAACCTACTGGTGGCTTTTTGCGCTACTGATTGCCGTCGCGATCATCGCCCTCTTCTCCGCCTCCAGCACCTTGGTCTATTCCCACCACTCTGCCCTCGGCCCTATCGGCCAGCAGATGTTCTTCATCGTCCTCGGTGTCATCGCTGCCTTCGGCATCCAGTATATACCCTCTTACTGGGTCCGCTTCGGTGGCTATGCCCTCCTCGGCCTCAGTACCCTCCTCGTCTATTCGACCATGATCCCCGGTAACCCCCTCGTCGTCACTATCAATGGCGCCGCGCGTTGGGTACGTATCGCCGGCATCACTTTCCAACCTTCGGAACTGGCCAAGCTGAGTCTCATCATCGTCGTGGCGGACCAACTCGCCCGTATCCGTTCCGAAGCCGATAAGTCCAAGTATTTCTACCGCACCCTTATCATCGCTGCCATCGTCATGCTGCCTATCATGGCGTCCAACCTCTCTACGGCGGTCCTCATTGGTCTGATCATCTTCTGCCTCTGGGTTCTCGCCCGTATCCCGTGGCGATATACGCTTTCGGTAGTAGGTATAGCTATTATCGCCCTATGCCTGGGCTATGCCATCGTCGAGTTCGGCTTCGTCCGTCCCGGCCGACCTATGCACGGCCCTTTCAAGCGTGCCACCACCTGGGTCAGCCGTATTGATAGACACTTAAATCTTTCAAATGACAAATCACAAATAGCAAATGACAAATACGTCTTGACGGACGAGAATATACAGGAGGTCTACGCCTCCGTCGCCATCGCCCGTGGCGGTGCCTCGCCGCTCGGTGTCCTCCCGGGTAACAGCAAGGAGCGCGACTATCTCCCCCTCGCCTTCGCCGATTATATCTTCGCCATCATCGTCGAGGAGTCGGGCGTACTCGGTGCGGGCTTTGTCATCTTCCTGTATCTGGCGATCTTGTTCCGGGCTTGTAATATCTCCAGTCGGTACTCCGACATGCCGGCGATGCTCATGACCATGGGCTTAGCCCTGATGATCACCTGCCAGGCGCTCATCTCTATGCTCGTTGCCGTAGGTCTCGGTCCGGTCACCGGCCAACCCTTGCCGCTCATATCGCGAGGTGGCACTTCTGTCCTTATCACGTCGATTTATTTCGGCATCCTGATGGGTGTCAGCCGCGAGCAGACCGAACTCCGCGAGCGCGTCAACCTCACCCGCGAAGAATCCGCCACCGATGCCCCTATTGTCACCTTGGAATAACATGCCCGAGATTTTACTGCACTACATATGGGAACATTGCCTGTGGGCTGGTTTTGAACAACAGACCACAGACGGCCGGCGGATAGAGATTCTCTCTGTAGGCGAGCATAACCGCGATGCGGGACCGGACTACAGTCATGCGCGAATCCGTATCGACGGACGGGAATGGATAGGTAATGTAGAGATTCATGTCTGCTCGTCCGACTGGCTGCGCCATAAGCACCATCTGGATAAAGCGTATGACACTGTCATCCTGCATGTGGTGCGCACTGCCGACAAACCCGTCTATAACTCCCGCGGAGAATTGATCCCGCAATGCGAGTTACAATACCCGAGCAACAAAGACTATCTGACAGAACTTTTCCAAACAGCCCAACAGATGGACAGTGCTCAGGCACGTATCGGGTGCGCAGAGCAGTTGTTACGCGAGCCGGCTTTGCTGACGGAAGGATGGAAGAAAACACTCCTGCGCAAGCGTTTCGAGTGCAAACGCGCGTCCATAGAGCGATTGCTAACCATCACTAAAGGCAGTTGGGAACACGCGCTGTATATCTCGCTCGCGCGTAACTTCGGTTTTCACACAAACAGTGTGCCTTTCGAAGAACTCGCTATCAATACCCCGCTCGCATACCTGCAGAAACATCGCAATAACCTCTTCCAACTCACGGCCTTGCTGATGGGGCAGGCTGGACTGATCGCCGATGACGAAGCGATGGCGAAGGAGTACGATTTCTTGCGCACCAAGTTCGGCCTCACGCCGCTCGATGCCAGTGTTTGGAAGAATGCCCGTCTGCGTCCGCAGAACAGTCCCGAACTGCGCATCCGCCAATTCGCGCAACTGCTCTATCAGTCGGAGGCGCTACTCAGTAAGATTCTCGACACGGATGATCTAAAGGCTCTCGTTGCGCTTTTCGACGTGGAGCACATGGGAAAGAGCAGCATTGATATATTACTGATTAACACGGTGTTGCCGTATAAATATGCCTATGCCCTCCATCGCAATGACACCGTTCAGGCGGAACATGCCTTGATGCTCATGGACCGCATCGCACCGGAGAACAACACCATCATTCGCCAGTGGCGGGTCTTAGGGCAACAAGTCACTTCTGCCGCCGACACCCAAGCCCTTTTGCACCTGTACCAGAACTACTGCCAGCATCACGAATGCATCAACTGCGAAGTTGGCTACAAAATCTTCAAGCAAAATCCTACACTCTTTGATTAATTGAAGAAAAAAAATACCCACAGGGTGTAATCTTTGTGTACATTGGGTATCTTGTAGGTAGAACATGTTGTTTCGGCCAACCCTTGCCGCTCATATCGCGAGGTGGTACTTCTGTCCTTATCACGTCGATTTATTTCGGCATCCTCATGGGTGTCAGCCGCGAGCAGACCGAACTCCGCGAACGCGTCAACCTCACCCGCGAAGAATCCGCCACCGACGCCCCTATTGTCACCTTGGAATAGTTAGGGACTCGCGGTGTAGGCATGGAGGATTGCCTTGACTTGGCAATCCGAACTGCCTTGACTTGGCAATCCGAACGGGAGGAGCCGCGGGGAGCGAAGCTCCGACCATAGACTTATTGGTTATCCTGTATCGTCCCTCGTCTTTGTATCACAATGCTCGAGGCTACAAACGCCGAGGGCCCGCCCGATACAGGATAAAGGCGGGTGTAGCTTCTCTTTCTGGCTCTTCATTTTTTCGCCTTCGGCGCGGCACTCTCTCTACGTTCGTGCCGTTCTTTGCCTTCATCGGTATTCTTTTCATCGTAGCCGACCTCATGCTCTCGAGCCTCCTCACCAAAGAGGTCAACAAAGCCTTAGCAGAACTGCCGGCGGCGAAGCCTCGATCGGTGGGTGCTTACCTCCGGTGGGTGTATACCTCCGGTGGGTGTATACCTCCGGTGGGTGCATACCTCCGGTGGGCTGCTTACCTTCGGTGATGGCGGTTTAGGGGGGTGCGGCGGGCGGGCGGACGATTTTTTCTCGCTTTTCCTTGCACATATCGCAAATTTTCCGTACCTTTGCAGCCGCAAAGGTTTTTTTTATGATGTTTAGAATGCTCCACACACACACACACACACACACACACACAAGTGCGGCGCTGATGACCAATTTGTTACCGACTGAATAGGCGGCAAGGACTTCGTGTCCTTGTCGCTTTTTATTATGCATATGAGACATATTTATTTTATACTTTTGGCTATTACATGCACGCTTGTTTTGGGAGCGTGCACGTCGAAAAAGGAGCAGCCTGTAGAGGTTAGTTCTGCGGTCTTTTACAACCACGACTCCTTAAGTTATTACGCGGCGCTCGCGTATAAGGACGACGACCCGCGCGGTTTGTTCATCACCGGCGCGGCTGCGTACCTGAAATGGCAGGGCGATCTGCCCGACAGCCTCGGTCTCACTACCGTCAGCCGTGACGAGGCGGATATCATGTTGCTCAGAGCAGCAGAACTTGGGTCGCAAGACGCCAAGAACCTCATTATGTGCCTGCACAAGAACGGAGTTTGGCATCATAGTATACCTGAATAAAATCTAACACATATGGCAAAGAAGGATTTAGCTCAAGCAAAAGACACTAAGAAGGACGAGTTTTACACGAGAAGGTCCGACATAGAAAAGGAGTTGGTGCACTATCGTGAGTATTTCCGCAATAAGGTTATCTTTTGCAATTGCGATGACCCATACGAGAGTAATTTCTTTAAGTATTTTGCGCTTAATTTCAATGCGTTTGGTCTTAAGAAACTCATTGCAACCTGCTACGATGGTTCACCTATCGCTCAACAGGAACTACCTTTGTTCCCCGAAGCCGAAACGGAGCCGAAACGTAAAGCCTACAAAGTAGAAATCTCCGAAGTACCTGATTTAGACGGCAATGGCTCTACGGATTTGACAGACGTTCAACTACTTCTGAAGAGCAGCGACCATAATGTAAAATCCGAACTAAAGCAAAACGGCTCCTTTGATAGTCCGGAATGTATTGAATTGCTCAAGCAGGCAGATATAGTAGTTACAAATCCGCCTTTCTCTCTCTTCCGAGAATTTCTATCTTTACTGGACAAATACGAGAAGCAATTTATCATTATTGGTAATACGAACGCGCTGACGTATAAAGAGACGTTCCGCATGTTTCAATTAGATAAAATACGTACAGGATATACCAATTTTAATGTGGGAATGTTCTTTCAAGTACCTGATAGTTGGGAGAAATTCCACCATATAGAGGATGGTAAAAAGATGGCTCGTGTATCTACTTCATGCTGGTTTACGAACCTGCCAGTTAGCAAGCATAAAGAAGAATTAATTTTAATTAAGAAATATTCTCCGGAGGAATATCCAAAGTACGATAACTATGACGGTATAAATGTTAATACATACACGGATATCCCTTGTGACTATTCCGGTGCGATAGGAGTTCCTGTAACTTTCTTGGATAAATATAATCCTGAGCAATTTGAGATTATCAAGTTCCGAAAAGGAGATGATGATAAAGACTTGACGATTAATGGGAAGTCCCCTTATTTCCGTATTTTAATTCGCAATAAAAAACCACAAATATCATGAGAATTGAACCAATTAAAGTGAAAATCGCCGACCTCGTGGACGGCTATCGTGACAGCGACGAAGAAGGAATCGTTGGCTTTCACGGCAAATTGGACATACGTCCAAAGTATCAACGTGAGTTCGTTTATAGCGAGAAACAGGAACACGCCGTCATTGACACCATCTCCAAAAACTACCCGCTCAACATCATGTACTGGGTAGAGAAAGAGGATGGTACGTACGAGGTCATGGACGGACAGCAGCGTACGCTCTCTATTTGTCACTATTATTGGGGCTCGTTTGCAATTAATTGGAAAGGGAATCTATGGGGCTACAGTAATCTCCCCGAGGCAGAGCGTGAGCAGTTCTTGAACTATGAGTTAGATGTGTACATCTGCAAAGATGGCACTGACATTGAAAAAATAGATTGGTTTCAGGTCATTAATACCGCCGGCGCAGTACTAACTGACCAAGAAATAAATAATGCCGTCTTTGCCGGCTCCTGGGTAACAGACGCCAAGCGTTATTTCTCGCGCAGTAACTGCGCCGCAAAGCGCATTAGCGATGGGTATATATCCAAGGCTTGGATTAGACAAGAAGGCTTAGAGATGGCTATTAACTGGGTCGCCAAGCGTGACGGCATAACGCTTAAGGAATATATGCGCCGTCATCAGCACGACTCTGATTGTAGCGACCTTTGGACCTATTTCAACCTTGTAATGACTTGGGTAAAGATGAAGTTTATCGGCAAGCACGCAAACCTCTACACTTCTACCGATTGGGGCGAAATGTATCGTAAACACAAGGATGATGAGATAGATGCTAAGAAACTCGAAGCATGGATCTCTGACCTTCTGAAAGATGGTGAGATTACCAACAAGAAAGGCATCCTTTGGTACGTCCTCGACAACAACGAGCAGCACCTTGGTCTGCGTGCTTTCGATGAGAAAACCGCTTTGGAAGTGTATGAGGCACAAGGTCATAAATGCGTCGGTGTGAACTGCCCCGAGCATGGACGCGAATTGGAGTTCCACGAAATGGAAGCCGACCACATTGTGCCTTGGTCAAAGGGCGGTAAAACGGTTAAAGAGAATTGCCAAATGCTCTGCCGTCACTGCAACAGGACAAAGAGCAATAAATAAAACATAAAGACATATTTCTGCGAAAGCAGAGCACATCGCGAACGATAAGTCTAAGCGGGAACTTAAGAACACTATCGTGAAACGGTGCCTTTGACGTAGCATCAACTACGGCACGGGTGGACGTTTCTATAAATGGTGTTCGAAGACTTCCCGCTTAGGCTCGTTTATAGGAACCAAACCCGTGCTTTTTTTTGACTAATCTTATATCTGAAAATATGCAACAAGTAGTTAAAATTGAGCAGCCAACTATTGGCCAAAATTTCGGGTCTGTAACAATCATCAACAACTATCCTCAACCCGTTGCAGACCCTAAGCAAGAGGATAAAGTAGCCAACAAACCTTCGACTATACCGCCGGATTTCTTCTGTATATCGGCTCGGTTCCCGGAAGAAAATATACGCGAGAGATTAGCTGCCGAACTCTCACTTTCTACTACCAAGGTGGAATATTGCCGGGCTCTGTACCGGCTGCAACATATAGGATGTATCAACCTAAATCAATACGCGTCTGATGCACAAAGGGCGATTGTCTTTAATCGCTTTCAGTCAAAATTTAACCTTTCACCCGACGATTTCTGCCGCGCAAGGATGAATAAGTAACGCGGAATTTCTGCGGTCTTCGCGGAGTATTTGCGGAGATTTCGCGGAATAATTGCGGAATACGCGGAGTATTTGCGCCTCTCTTCAGGGGCGCTTTTTTTATGTCTACTTTTGCACCGCCTTTCGGGATTAACTTTCCCCCGACTGGCGGTGCTTATGAATAAAATTTCTAATCAAAAAGGCCTGCGCCAACGTAGCTTTAATCTAATCCGAAAGCCGGATCTGGAAAACTCATCCTTCCTCGTTAACAACGTGCGTGTCGCATATGTCGCTACTAACCCCGAGAATGGTATCTCGTTCTATGCCAACAACGGCCAAGGTGGCGTGGTCGGCGTACGTGTCCATCCCGATGGTCGAAAGGTATTGAAAAATGCTACTTACGAGACCACACCGAATGGTAAATACAACGCAAAACGCAAACAACGTTATCTGCAATTTAAGGATGCTTTCGGTTTTCATAAAAATTTCCTTGCTTCCCATGCTGTCTATATTGCCTGGCGCAATAAGGAGATCCCAGCCGGTATGACCATCGACCACATCGACGGATGCACGACTAACAACTACATCGGTAACCTCCGCTGTATCTCCAATGCCATCAACAGCCGCGACGGAGGCTTTCTCCGCAAACTGCGCGACCAAGGTATCGCGCCCGCCGACATCCGGCGCCCCTACCTCTTGCGCTATTTCGACCGCATGGCGTTTATCAAAGAGAATATCCCGCATCAGCAATACAGGAGTCTCGAACGCGCCGACCTGATGACCATCCTCTTTTACGACCTCCCCGTCGTCTATAACCACTTCCAGCAACAGTACCACCTCACCCTCCCCTTCAAATTGGGATTGCTCTAATCAATAGCCTGTATTAATTTTTCATGAATCCCCTCCTAGCTTGTTCCCTTTTAGCTTGTTCCTTTTGTGGGTATTTCTGCAAAAAAAAGGAACATGTGAACTAATAATCTTCTTTGTTAATTTCAGGGCGATAGCATCGCCCGCTTAAAACCAATTTCAGTTATGAACGACATTAGAAAACTGCGCC
>ONJT01000003.1 GCA_900318245.1 uncultured Bacteroidales bacterium | reverse complement strand
GTCGCATAGCGGTTGGAATACCGGAATATTGAACTTTTTTGTGGTGAAATCACCATCTGTCAAATTGTTCTCAATGTACTCTGGAGTGTCCCAACAGAGAACTTTCACCTCATGACCTCTTTTGCGCAACTCCCCTGCAAAACGCTGGGCGGAGATAGAGGTTCCGTTGTTCGTGGTGTAAAAGCTGTCTATTACGAATAAAATTTTCATAAATTTAATTGTTTTTGTGAGTTATTCTTCAAAATCGGCGGCAAAAGTACTGCTTTACAAGCAATTAGCATTCTTCTAATTCATGCAAAGATTGTTCTAAATCTACTATTATGCTTGCACATGTCAAAAAATTGTTTTACCTTTGCACACAAATTGTTTTAATTCGTACATCTAAAACCGAACATTATGGAACAAAAAACACATGTAGAAGTAGAAAAGTGTGAAAATGAGAACACTATTCTAAAGGATTTCTCGGGCTTTAAATGGATGAGTTTTATTCCCGGTAAAACATCCATAGAAGATGTCTCCGTCATGGAAATCAATAGTACACAGGCGCGATTCAGTACGCTGATTCTTCCGGATCACTATTTCACGCCCACCTATTGTATTCAGATTGTGAAAAGCGGCTGTTTGAGAATTTCTATTAATAATAAGGAGTATGAGATGACCACCAACCAAGGATGCCTTATTTCCCCCGAACTGCTGATTCAGAAACCGGATAAGATGGATAATTATGTGGAGTTGCTGGTGTTATCTATGTCCCGCGAGTTTATGCAGGAACTCAATTTGGATTTCCCGCTGTCAGCAACTGCCTATATTTATGTACATCCGGTTTGGAATATTAGTCCTAAGAAGATGCAGCGCTTGATACAATATTTTGACCTGATGCGTGAGGTAATAGCAGAAAAAGACCGCAAAGCGGCAATCCATCTTATAAGGTCGTTTTTCTATTATCTGGCGGAGCAAGAAGCCAATCATTTCCCGCAGCAAACTTCCACAGCAATGACACGCAACGAAGAGATTACGGGCCGTTTCATGCACCTTGTGGACGCGAATTGCGAAAAGCAGCACTCCCTTGACTGGTATGCCGACCAACTATGTCTTACCACGCGTTATGTGGCAAACACAGTCAAACAGACACTCGGCATAACTGCCAGCGCTTGTATTGAACATGTCCTTGTCCAACGGGCAAAAACTTTGCTCTTTACCACAACTAAATCCATTCAGGAAATAGCCGACCAGCTCGGTTTCCAGAACCAGTCTCATTTCGGCACATTCTTCAAACGCCACGAAGGAATGAGCCCTGCTGCTTTTAGAAAGCAACAGTAATTGTTCTGATTTTTTTAACGGCAACACCGGCAGAAGTGTGCAAAAGACTCCTATAGCATGCGGACGATGCAGAAGCTATAGAGCATGCCTAAGAGCATGGTGAATTTGAGCAGTTGCTGGCAGGTCTTGTAGTCGCTCGGGATCTTGGCGGGCCAGAGGAGACCGAGTGAGCCAAGGAGCGGGATGACGATGCCGAAGAGGATATAACGCGTGCTGAGACTACTCCAACCTATCGGGAAAGGCAGGACGCGATACCAGAGATGACCAATGATAGCCAAGGTGAGGACGATGAGGGCGGTGACGAAGATCTTCGTCCATAGTTCTCCCCATACCACCGGCAGTGAATGGCACTCCAGTTCGCGGTCGCCCATCTGATCCTGCATGTCCTTCACGATCTCGCGAATCCAGGTCAGCAGGAAAGCGAAGAGGGCGAACCCGCCGAGCCCGGCATAGAGATCATGCACGAGGTTGGTATAAGGCAAGATCGTCGCATACAGCAGTTGGAGCTGCGCCACATTCGCCAGGGCCACCATCATCGGAGTCATCGCTGCCAAGAGGGCGATGGTCAGGTTTCCGATCATGAAGAGGCGTTTGTAACTGGAGGAATAGAACCAGAGGAGTCCGGGCACGAGGACGAAGATAGAACCGATGGTCCAACTGCGAAGCAGTACTGCGACCGTCAAGCCGCAGAGCACGCCGATACCGCTCAAAGCGACACTCAGATGCATGGCGGCGGGTTTGCTAACCGTGCGCGTCACGATGACTTCGTCCGAGCGGTTGATACGGTCTATCTTGACATCGAAATAATCGTTGATGACATACCCTCCGGCCGCTATCAGGACGATGGCCAAGGTGAGCAACAAAAGCACGTACCACGTGAGTTGCTCGCCGAAGGCGAGTTGGTTCAACAGCGGCACAGCTACCCACTTCTCCATCAGCCATACCAGCGCGGCAAGGAAGAGCAGATTGCCCCACCTTACCAAACGCAGTATGTCTGTGAAAGTATTCAGCATTCAGTTGTCAGTATTCAGCTTATTTGATTTTTAGGATTACTCCGGTCCAAGCGGGCAGGGTGATCTGCGACTCGCCATCGGGCACAAAGTTCACATCATACCTACCGCCGCGCAGCAGATCAGTTCCTATCGCGCCAGCCTTGCCGTCCAAGCCCAAGTACACAAAAGCGTCATTCGGGATACGGACATTGATACTCTGTTCGCGGTCGTGGAAATTCACCAGTACCAACAGCGTCTCGCCCTTCACGTGACGAAGGAAAGCGAAATGTTGCTGACGGTCAAAACCTACGCTCTGCGCGTAGGTGATATCGTACATCTTGCCCTTCTGAATGGCTTTGTCATCGCGGGCGATGGTCAACAGGGACTGGTAGAAAGCCCGCAGGTCTTTCTGCTCCGGCGACAGCTTCGCGCCGTCGAACTTACCTTTGTTCGCCCAAGCCTGGATACTCTTTACACCCCAGTAGTCGAAGATGGTTGTGCGACCGTCGATACCGCTGAAGCCCTCCATATCCATGCCGCGTTCGCCTACTTCCTGACCGGAATAGATCATGAGCGGACACTGGTTGAGCGTCGCGGCCACGATCATCGCGGGTTCGGCACATCGGCCGTCGCCGCAGAAGAATCCGCTGGCCAGACGCTGCTCGTCATGGTTCTCGAGGAAATAGAGCATATGGTGGATACGCGCGTCGCCGTGCTGCATCCACTGGCGGGTGATACCATCCGCCGCCCAGCCCTTACTGGTCACGCCGCGCAGGTACTCGTACATACCCACTTTGTCGTACAGATAGTCGAAGCCTGCAGCCAGGTACGCATCGTACTTATACGGGTCGTAGCATTCGCCGATGAAGACGAACTTCTTGTATTTCTTCTTCACCTGCGCGATGGCCCATGCGAAGAACTCCACCGGCACCATCTCGGCCATATCCACACGCACGCCGTCGATGCCTTTGCTTGCCCAGAAAAGCAAGATATTCAGCATCTTAGGCCATACCGAAGGAATCGGATTGAACTGCTTCTCCATACCGCCCTGGTAGAAGACGCCGTAGTTCAGTTTCACGGTCTCGTACCAGTCGTTCTCCGACGGATGGCTCGTGAAACAGTCATTACCGGTAACCTTCGCAGGATACTCGTCGTAGCCCTGCAAGTCCTTATCCATGGTGAAGTGTTCACCGGGGAGGTAGTAGAAGTCATTGAGCGGGGAGAAAGCCCACTCGGGATGATCTCCTTCGCCCAGGTCCTTGACGGAAGCGGGTTTGCAGACACTCTTGTATTCACGGCTGACATGGTTCGGCACAAAATCGATGATGACGCCCAAGCCGGCTTCATGGGTGCGCTTCACGAGCGCTTCGAACTCCTCCATGCGTTTGGATTCGTTCTTCGCCAGATCCGGATCGACGTCGTAGTAGTCGGTGATGGCGTACGGAGAACCGGCTTTACCTTTGGTAATAGCCGGGTTGTTATACTGCGCCGTAGCGTGACGTATGACGCCGGTATACCACACGTGCGTAACACCCAAATCCACTATGGCCTTGAGTGCCCGCTCGTTGATATCGACAAATCGTCCGCAGCCGTTCTCCTCTTTCGTGCCGTTATGCTTACGCGTCTCATTATAGTTCGTAAACCAGCGCGGAAAGAGTTGGTAAATGATCGGTTTACTCATACCAGCGCAGCCGTGTCACTTGCAATCATTAACTCTTCGTCCGTCGGGATGAGGCAGACCGTTACTTTCGAGCCTTTCTTGGAGATGATACGCTCCTCGCCGCGCACTTTGTTAGCCTCTTCGTCCAGTTCGATACCGAGGAAACTGAGGCCCTTCATGATCTCTGCGCGGATATACGGGTCGTTCTCGCCGATGCCGGCCGTGAAGACCAGGATATCGATACCGTTCATCGCCGCAGCATACGCGCCGATATATTTCTTCACGCGGTAGATGAACATCTTACGCGCCAAGTCCGCACGCTTGTTGCCCTCGTTGATAGCTGCCTCGATATCACGGCAGTCACTCGACACGCCGCTCACACCGAGCAGACCCGATTTCTTATTGACAAGATTGTTAAACTCCGTCGTGGACAGGTGCTCTTTATCCATGATAAAGGTAGCTGCGCCAAGGTCCAGGTCACCCGCACGGGTACCCATCATGAGTCCCTCTACCGGCGTCAGGCCCATCGAGGTATCCACGCTCTTGCCGTCCATGACCGCCGTGCAGCTGCCGCCACCGCCGATATGCGCAGTAACGATCTTCTTACCCTTCGGGTCCACACCTAAGAATTCGCATACGCGTGCGCTCACGTAACGATGACTCGTGCCGTGGAAACCGTAACGACGAATCGCATATTTCTCGTACAACTCGTAGGGCAATGCGTACATGTATGCATAATCCGGCATAGTCTGGTGGAAAGCCGTATCAAAAACTGCCACTTGCGGCACGCCCGGCAGACTCTTCTCTATCGCGTCAATACCCTTCAGGTTAGCGGGGTTATGCAGCGGAGCGAGGTCCACGCACTCAATGATCTGCGCCTTCACTTCCGGCGTGATGAGCACGGACTTATTGAATTTCTCGCCTCCATGGACTACGCGGTGACCCACCGCGTTGATCTCCTTGAGGTCCTTGATGCACCCGATCTGCGGATCCACCAGTTTCTCGAGAATCAACTCAATACCTACGGTATGCTCCGGCATCGATTTCTCAAATTTCACCTTCTCGCCATTAGGCAGTTTGACTAACAGGAACGAATCCGGCAAACCGATTTTCTCGATACCGCCTTGCGCCATCACGCGCTTGCTCTCCATGTCGAAGAGCTTGTACTTGATACTACTGCTACCGCAGTTGAGAACTAGAATCTTCATGTGTATTATATTTAATAAGGTTATTTACTTAATTGCTTGATTGGCAGTGATGACTACCATCTGAACGATATCCTGTACTTTGCATCCACGGCTCAGGTCGTTTACCGGCGCTGCGATACCTTGGAGGATCGGACCTACGGCGTCTGCGCCCGAGAAGCGCTCAACGAGTTTGTAACCGATATTGCCGGCTTGCAGATCCGGGAAGACGAGTACGTTCGCTTTGCCGGCTACCGGACTACCCGGCGCTTTGGTCTTCGCTACGCTCTCTACGAGCGCTGCATCGGCTTGTAACTCACCGTCCAACTGGAGCTCAGGAGCCATCTCTTTCGCCAGTTTCGTAGCCTCCGCCACCTTATCTACCAACTCGTGTTTTGCACTACCCTTCGTACTGAAGGACAACATCGCTACGCGCGGCTCAACACCTGCGATAGCGCGTGCCGTCTCAGCCGTGGAGATAGCGATCTCCGCCAGCTGCTTCGCATCCGGATTCGGGTTCACCGCGCAGTCGGCAAAGAGCAGGAAACCGTTCTCTCCAAGATGTTTCGCCGGCGTGAACATGAGGAACGCGCCGCTCACGATAGAGCAACCGGGTTTGGTCTTGAGGATCTGGAAGGCCGGGCGGATCGTATCGGCCGTAGTACCACGCGCACCGGCCAACTCGCCGTCTGCATCGCCGGCTTTAATCATGAGGCAACCCAGATACAAGGGGTCTTGCGCTTTCTTCGCAGCCTCTTCCTCGGTCATACCTTTCGCCTTGCGAAGCTCGAAGAGAAGATTCGCATACTCCGGCATCTTCGGATCATGAATCGGGTCCACGATCTTAGCCTCCTTGATATGCTCAAAACCCTTCTCGGCAGCCATCGATTTGATCTTCTCGGGGTCGCCGATCAAAATAAGCTGCGCGATCTTGTCTCGCAACAAGATATTGGCAGCCTCTAACGTACGCGGTTCGTCGCCTTCCGGCAACACGATGCGCTGCGGATTCGCTTTCGCACGCGCAATCATTTGTTCTAAAATATCCATAATATAACGTGATTAAGTATTTGCGTTGAAATCGACTGCAAATGTACAAAAAAATTCTCATATGCGCAATACTTTAAGGTAAAAAATATATTTTTTTCAAAAAATATTTGGTTATGTCAAAAAAAAGTTGTACCTTTGCGCCCTGAATTGTGATTATATTGTAACATCAATCTCTTCTCATTATGAAGAAACGTATACTATTCATTTCGTTTTTATGCTTTTCTGTAGCAATGTTTGCGCAGGAGGCACAGCAGCCGGAGGAGCAGCAACAGGAGCAACAGCAACTGGCAGAGCAGCAGCCGGAGGAGCAACCACAAGAACAGCTGGAGCCGCAGCAGCCACAGCAGCCGAAAGAGGTTAAGGGTGTTCATCCTTACAAGGTGGAGGAGAACCAAGTGGTTTCCGAAGAGTACGCACACTGGTCTTTGATTCCGCACGCAGGTTTCAATGCCTTTGACGGTGACTTTACGTCGGAGATGAAGCACAATGTAGCCGTGCCGGCTGCCGGCGTTGCGCTGGAGTATAACTTTACTCCGGTGTGGAGTGTCGGTATCGAGTACATGTATGACATGTATACCATTACCGGTAATCCAAACCAGGTAGATGCCGGAGGTAACAAGCTGAATGCTGACACCTTGCTTCACGGACACATGCACAAAGCCGGTGGTTACTTGGCAATGGACTTCGTGAACCTGATCTTCCCGAGAGCAGAGAAGAAGATCGTATCGATCATTCCGTACGTGGGAGGTGGTGCCGCATGGTACAGACGCGCTTGCTACTACAAGGACGACAAGTATTTTGACGCTTCGAAAGGAAAGTGGATTAACCCGACGCACGGCCGTGGTGAGACTACCGGTTATATCAACTCGGATGGAGAGTTCGCCGGAGACTATGATACGGACTATAACGTACTCGGTTATCTCCAAGCCGGTGTGAACGTCGAGTTTAACCTCAACCGTACGCTCGCGCTGGGCGTACGCGCAGACTACTCGTATTTCACGCGTGACTATATTGACGGTCGTGGATACCACAAGCAGAGCGCATCGTCCTACGCGTCCAAGAACAACGACGGAGTCTTCGATGTTACGTTGAACCTGCGTATTAAGTTTGAGGCCGTTAAGAAGACCCACGTTCGTAACATCTCCAGCTTTGAGACCTGGGAGAAGAAGATGGCTATGCAGCCGTGCCACGATACGGTTATCATCCGTCATGACTCGATTATCGTTCGTGAGACGTATGAGCACTTTGAAAAAGAACAAGAGACTGTATATTACGTATATTTCGACAACAACAAGTCTAATCTGGATACCAAAGCGCTTATCACCATTCAACAAGTGGCTGATCGCTTAGAGGAAGACTCTACACTCTATGCTGTTGTTACCGGTTATTGCGACAATACGGGCTCGAACAAACTCAATTTCGCTTTGGGTGACAAGCGTGCAGCAAACGTAGTGGATGAGTTAGAAGCTGAGCACGGTATTGATTCGACACACTTGCATGGACGCGGTATGGGTAAGATCATCGGTCGCCGCAGCCAAGCCGCTTACAGTCCTAACCGTCGTGCTTCTATCCGCCTCGTTGACAAAGAGACCTTCGATCGTATGAAAGCGAACCTCGACGAGCAGCATACAGTCCTCGAAGAGGAGGTAATGTCGAAGCCGGAACCGAAAGCTGCATCTGCTCCCGCACCGGTGAAGACCATTCCGCTGGCAGAGAGTTCGCGCAAAGAGAAAGTGAACGAGTACACGCAGCGTGAGAACGAGAAAGTAGTGACCGAACCTACTACTACGCTCTCCAAACTGGCTCGCCAGTACTACGACAACACCTACTGCTGGGTATACATCTATATCGCTAATAAAGATCAGATTGCTAACCCGAATAAGTTGACCCCGGGAACCGAACTGACCATTCCTGAGTTGACCCAGCAAGAAATGGATATCACCAAAGACGAGAGTCTGGTATTGTACAACAACACTCGTCTGGGTAGATAACAATCGCGCACGCGACGCTTGCGCGGGGTCCCATAGCTCAGTTGGTTAGTAGCACCTGACTCATAATCAGGGGGTCCTTGGTTCAAGCCCAAGTGGGACCACAGCAGGAGGATAGTCCCATCGACTATCCTCCTGTTCTATAAAAAAAGACATGAGACGTTTCACCACCATATTTCTTCTGCTTCTCTCCTTATTTATAGGAGACGCGTGCGCGTATGCGGCTACGCCCGCGCAGAAGCGCGCGAGGGCCAAAGAGATACAGATGCGCAAGCGCGAAGCAGCTAAACGTAAGGCGGAGAAGAAAAAAGCGGCAAAAGCCAAAGCGGCGAAGCGGCAACGTATCAAAGATGGGAAACCGCTGCTGTATGTCTACACGTATAACTTAAAGACACAGGAACCGCTCCCCGCTGCGTTCGTCACCGTGCAGGAACTCAACGCACGGCCGAACAGGAAACCAAAAATCAGCAAAGCCTCCGACAACAAGCGCTCCCGCGTATCCAAGGGTTTACCGGAAGGACAGTATTGGGCAAGCGCAGCCAAGACGGGTTTCTTCACCTCCGACACCGTCTTTTTCCGTCATAAAGAAGACGAAGATGCAGTGCAGCTATACCTCTATCCGGAGACGCGACTCACGTTCACCGTGACGGACAGTTTAACCGAGCGACCGGTAGTAGCCAATATCATCGTGCGCAATCCCGCCGGACGGAAAATCATGCAGACCACGTCCGACTCGCTGCATGCCACCATCGCCGTGCTCTTGGACGACCGCATCCCGTTCTATACGATCGACGCTACCGCCGTCGACTATTTCCCGTTCCACGACACGATCTCCAACCCGGCGCTCTTTACCGGCGTACGGATGAACCCGAAGGAGATCAAGTCTTTCGTGCTGCATAATATCTATTTTGCCACAGGAAAGACGCATATCTTGAGTTCGTCCGAACCGGCGCTTAACGACTTGTTCCGATTCCTCTCTATCCGTCCGACGCAGCGCATCCGTATCGTTGGGCATACAGATAATATCGGTTCCGACCGCTCTAACCAGATTCTCTCGGAAGGACGGTGCAAAGAGGTGCGGAAAGCGATGATAGAGCGAGGCATACGTCCCGAGCGTATAGAAATAGAGGGCCGCGGAGAGCGCGACCCTATTGTGCCTAATACCTCAGAAGATAATCGGCAAATGAACCGAAGAGTGGAGATTGTCTTGATTTAGATCTCCTTACCCGTCTGCTCCTTCGTTTCGAAGGGGAAGAGACCGAACAACTCGGCATCGATACGATCGGTGACCCAGCGGAAATCCTCCGGATTCTCACCGAACTTGATCTTATCGCCTTCTACGATCAGCAGTTTGCCTTTGTAGTCTTTGATCCAGTTCTCATATTTATCATTCAGACCCTGCAGATAGTCCATGCGGATGGACTGCTCGTACCCGCGTCCGCGTTTCTGGATCTGCGCCACCAGCGTCGGAAGAGAGGCACGCACGTAGATCAATAGATCCGGCATCTTAACCAGCGACATCATCAGGTCAAATAGATCGCGGTAGTTATCGAAATCGCGGTCGGACATAAAGCCCTGCTCATGTAAGTTCGGCGCAAAGATACGCGCGTCCTCATAGATCGTACGATCCTGGATGATATACTTGCTCTCCTTACCGATCTCCACTACGTCTTTGAAACGCTTGTTGAGGAAATAGACCTGAAGATTAAACGACCAGCGTGCCATATCGGCATAGAAATCCGACAGATACGGATTGTACTCTACGCTCTCAAAGCGCGGTTCCCAGCCATAATGTTTGGCTAACATGTTTGTCAGGGTGGTCTTACCGCACCCGATGTTTCCTGCTACTGCTATATGCATAATCGTATAATTTATTTCGACCAGTTATTTTCGCTGAATAAACCGAACAACTCGGCATCCACCTTATCTACCACCTTACGGAAGTCCGCAGGGTTGTTCTCAAAATCCATTCCGTCCGAATCGATCACCAGCATGCGACCTTCGTACTTATGGAAGATAAAATCTTCGTATTTCTCATTCAGGTCCTTTAAATAATCAATCTGCATCGTCTGCTCATAATCGCGTCCACGCTTCTGGATCTGCGCGATAAGTGCCGGCACAGACTTACGCAAGTAAATCATCATATCGGGCATCTTCATTTGCGACTTCATCAGATCGAACAACTCCATGAAGGTCGTAAAATCGCGTTCGCTCAAATCACCGCGCTCGTAATTATTGCGCACGAACACATACACGCCCTCAAAGATACTACGGTCCTGCACAATGGTATGGCTGGCCTTTTGCACCGCCATCATGTCCTTGAAGCGTTCCTTCAAGAAATATGTCTCCAAGCAGAATGCCCAGCGCTTTATATCGCCGTAGTAATCCTCCAGATACGGATTAAAACTCACGCTCTCAAAGCGCGGTTCCCAACCGTAGTACTTCGCTAACATCTTGGTCAGCGTCGTCTTGCCTGCTCCGATATTTCCTGCGATAGCGATGTACATTATTGTACGAGCGAACCTGTTATGGTGTATGTCTTGTCTCCGCGAACAATCAGCACTTGCCCGTCACGAATCATCTTATAGGCTTTCGGCGCATCCGTCTCCACATTGCCTATCGGTGTGTGATCACGTTTGCTGATATCCGAGAATGTCGGCGGCGCTATCTGTGTGCCGGTAAACACCTTCAACTCGCCCGGCGCGAGCGTATAAGTTCCAGAGGCAGGAGTAGCCCCATTCAGATAGTCGTACCATGTGCCCGAAGGCAACGTAGCACCCTGACTGCTGCTCACGTCAAAATTCGCAACGGCGTACAGATTATTGCCCCAACGGATCTTACGCAGTTTAGAACCCGAACTGACGCTCACGAGGGTCGGATTTCCTTCAAACACTTCCGGCATCAGTTGCGTACGCAACGTGATAACTTGGGCACATTTCGTGAATGCCGCTACGCGATTCGAGTTCGTGAAATAACTTCGGATCTCCGGACGGGGTTTCTTGTTGCAACGATAGCTGCTGTTTTCTGCATTCGGATGATCGAGATCACTGTTGATAGAGAAGTCATAGCCAATCTCTTCCCACATCCAAAGCATGTGCGATCCGTTCAGCAGCACATTGAATGCTACGTTCTCCGCCACACGTCCCAAGCGGGCTGCGGTATTGGTCTGCAAATCACCATTGCCGTATTTCTTTGCTTTGTACTGCATGCGCTCCTCGTCGTGAGATTCGCAATAGGACACAAAACCGTCTTTATTGGCTTCGCCAAAACCGTCTCCGTCTTTGAGCCAACCCATCGCCGTCTGGCAATACGCGTTAGTGGTGTTGGACCAACATTGCATGCCGTAACTAATCAACTCAGGACGCTCCGAACCCATGTTACTGCCCCAATGCTCAAGAATCATATATGCATCCGACGAAACGGCTTTAACACCCTTGTTGTAATAGTCCTTTAGATTGCCTACTGCGGTATTCGGTTTATCCGAACAAAGACCGTGACTCAGGTCAAGACGGTACCCGTCCACTTTGTACTCCTTCAGCCAGTATTGGAGGGCACGGATAAACATTTCGTGCGCGGGTGCAAAACCGTGATTCCAATCCTCATAGACATTGTCGGAGTGCGGCGCGTTGACATTAAACCAAGGGTTGCTGGCCAAGTCCGTTCCGTACGGATAGAGTTTGTTCATCGGATTGAGACCCGTCGCATGGTTGAACACCATATCGAGAATCACGGCGATACCGCGCTTGTGGCACTCGTCAATAAAGGTCTTATACATTTCTTCCGAGCCGTATGCCCGATCCGGCGCAAAATAGTGGTTCGGCGAATAGCCCCAGTTATAGTTTCCGTCAAACTCACATATCGGCATCAACTCTACCGCATTCACGCCTAAGTTCTGGATATAATCCAGACGCTTCATCAGACCTTTGAGCGAACGGCCTTCGGTATAGTCGTATATCCACAACTCGTAAATCACCAAGTTGTTCTTGTTTGGACGCTTGAAGTTCAGTGTCGCATCGGACCATTGGAACTGCGGCTTACCGGGTTGAATCACCGTCACATAGCCGTCTGCGCCTTTACCCGTCGGATAATCCAGCAAGTCCGGATCCACTTTCTTCGGTTCATACTGATCATCAGGGTGCAGCACTTTCTCCGAATACAGATCAGAGATCTGCTTCTTCACGCCATCCGCACGCTCTACGGCATACTGGAAGCGATATTCCTTGCCCGACTCCAATCCTGTAAGCGTAATCCAGAAATAGTTACCGTCTTTATACAACTGATAATCCGCACTGAGTTTCCAATTCGTCATATCGCCCAACAGGAACACGCGCTTGGCAGACTGCGTCTTACTGGCCGCATAGGTACACAGCGTGACAGACGTACCATCTTCGCCGTAGTAGATACCATTGCTCACGCCTGCCGGACGGGGTTTCTCTATCGGTGTCACACCGGCCACATCATTCCAATTGGCTGCATACGTGCTCAAGGCCAGTACACAAAGACCTATCAAACTAAAAAACAACTTGCGCATAAAATTTCTCTATTGATTACAATTTACGTCCTAATATATCGTACACCTGATTGTTCAGACGAATAAACAACTTTCCGTCTTGGATAAATTTCTCCGCCTTTACCGGCTTCTCTTCACTCTCCACTTCCTCCACATCTTGCGGCCTCGGTTTGGAACTGTTCACCCACATCTCAAAGCTCTCGTTGTGGCCTTCCATCGTGCTATAGTTACTTGCAGCCAAGGTATAGCCCTCAAAGCCCTGTTTGTTCGCCTTGTCGCCCAGGCAGAGAATCAGCCAGCCGTTGTGGCCCACGATGGTAGCCTGATAACCCGTTGGCGAGGCATACTCGTCTTTGACCTCGCTCTCGTTGTGCACACCTGCCCACTTACGGGCGATGATCATCGGTTTCAGGTCTGCCTTGTATTTCTTCCAATGCGGATAGAACACGCATGGTATTCCGGGCATCGATAGAAGCAACGCATTCGCCTGCATCAAGCGGGCCTTCAACGCCGGCTTCATCGAGTTGCCGCGACCGCCGAACTCGTTCTCGTTATCCGGACGCAGGAACCAGTCATGACTCTCGATGAACGTCACCGAGTGTTTGCCGTCTCCGCGACTCATGATACAGTCGCCGCGGCCGCGACTGTAGTCCCAACCGGCTATCGAATTGAACACATGCCATTTCAAGTCAAAATCCAGCGCCATCAGGTCGCCGTTAGCGCCGTTGATACGCCACTGGATATCATCCGTCCCCTTATAGCACTCCATAAACGCTATCTCAGGACGGGCATGTTTATTGTAGTTATAGTGATGCCAGTTATTGAATCCGTCGCCTTTGTCATAACGGAAACCGTCGTATTTCATCACATTCCGCATCCACTGAAGGTACGCGATGAACATCTTCTGCACATACACATTGTCATGACTCCAGTCGCGCGCCCCATCCCAGTTCTCTCCATCGTCATAACTGCCTGTCGCTTTGCCGTAACAAGTGCCTGCGTCCGGGTTCTTGTTCACTTCGTCATCCTTGCATATATACGTCTCGTCCGGATGGAAGACACCGTATTCGCCGAAATCCATCTCGGGGAAATCGCACCAACTGGTCCAGCCCGCGCAGTGGTTGATCACGATGTCTGCTATCACTTTGGCGCCCGCGTTATGAAGCGCACTGATCAGCGCCTCCAGTTCCGCGCGTGTTCCCCAGTTGGAGTTCTGATTGCTATATTGTTTCGGATGGTACCCCGCTCCATCGCCGTAGGCACTTGGCGGCAGCCACAGATAATCGAAATACTGTCCCAACTCGCTCGCCTGAGCCGTCAATGTCGTCCATTTGGTATCGCCGTATTCGCTCACTCCGGGAGACTTGGGATCATACGACTCGTTATAGAACGCCTGCATCAAAACCGCCTCGCATTGACGAGGTACAGCGCCCGTATATATCTTATCTACATCTTCGCCTGCACCGCAATTCGACCCGTTTCCGATATACAACTCGTCCTGCTCGTACTTCAACTTGATATAGAAGTCATAGCAACCCGTTACGCTGACAACATATTTGTTGCCTTCGCGTTTAAAACCGGATACCGAATAGGAATTCAAATCTACTGCCCACCTGGACTTAAAGTCCGCGTCATATAACTGGCAGTAATCGCCGGCTTTAACACTCACATGCGCCAGGTATTGGTTGAATCCCTCATACTCGCCCGCGGGTTCGCCTGCAAAATAAGTCTTGCCGTTTACAAGGATACCGTAGTTATCCGCAAACGTACTGATCGCAAAGAGCGAAACGAACAATATAGATAATAGTTTTCGCATAGTAGCTTGTTTTTCTATTCCTATTCAATCTGACGACCGGTGGCGTCAAACATCTTGTCTCCACGGACAATACGTAACTGACCGTCGATTATCACTTTGCGTGCCTTCGGTGCTACCCCTGTCTCCTCGATGCCCTGGTGAACAGGTTGCGGATCGGCCAATTTCTTACCCGGCATAGGTTGCGTAGATAGTTCAAGCGTACCATCCTCATTGTCATACAGATAGAGTGTGTAACTGCCTGCGCCAATATGAATCTTATCTCCTCCGTCAGTTTTAATCAATGTAGCATGAGTCGGACCATCTACATAGCTCGCGGTCATGTATTGTACGCCGGGCTGACCATCAACCTGATAAAGTACAAAGATATACGCGTTTTGTGCTACCTCCAGCTCTGCCAATCCATGGTCAAAGAGAGTTTCTTCACCCGGTTCTACGTCTGCGCCGTCAATATAGCCTTTGTAGTAATAACGCGGATTGCCTTCTACTGTGGAACCGCCGCCTTGACCACCGGGGGTATCACCGCCGCCTTGGCCTCCGCCTTGACCTCCACCTTGACCGTCATATACCGACCATTCGCCATCACAACCGGGATTTCCGCCCCATGTCGGCGAAGATGTCGTGATAGTAAACAGATTCTTGCCATCGGCTGGTACGTCTAAATTTTTCGTCTGGGCACCCCAGTCTGCTACATCTCCGCTGCCATTAACGCGGGAGAAAATAACAACCTTTACATCCGCCGGCAGGTCGTATGACCAAACGCCGTCACCTACAGAAGTCATTCGATAACCCGGCCACTCGGGAGCACCGTTGACTCCCCAGAAATAGATTCCCACTGCTGCACCGTCTTTGGTCCACCACTCTTGAGTCATCTTGCAATAGATTGTTGCTGCGGACAAACTCACTGTCATCAAAGCCGCAGCAAAAAGTGCATAAATCTTTTTCATCATATCATCATTTAAATGTTAAACTTCTTACTTCACTCTGCTTCCCATCACGTCGAACACCTGCTCGCCGCAGCGGATATACAGCTTACCGTTCTCCATAAATTTCTCGCCCCCCATCAGTGCGCGCTCGCCATCCGCATTCACCGTCTCGATAGCTTGTGTCGGATCATGACGCTCTGTATCCTTGTCACCGCGCGGCGTAGTCATCTTGTAATAAACACCGTAGTTCACACCTTTCGAAGCCAGCGTGAATCCTTCCGGCTTGGTGTTATATCCCGAGTTCGGACCTACCAACAGACGAATCTGACCATTTGTTCCGGTGATGGTAGCTTTATAGAATCCGTTGCCGGCCTCATCCGAGACAGCACTCTCGCTGTGCACACCTGTCTTATAACGCGCATTGATCATCGCCTTGATCGGATCCTTGAATTCTACCCAGTGCGGCCAGAACACGCAAGGCACGCCCGGCATCGAGAGCAAGTATGCATAGCATTGCAGAATCTTATCCTTGCATACCGTCATCGAGTTACCTTCGCCGCAGAACTCATTTCCGTCGCGCTGGAACGAGTCGTGGCTATCCAGGAACGTAACCGCATAACGCGATTTGCCTACACCCGGCAGACCTGCGCCCTTCAACGCACCGTAGTTATCAGCGGCGATACCGTTATTGAACGCCGTGTACTTCATCGCGAAGTCAAAGGTCAGGGTGTTCCAACCCGCATCGTTCAAGTGCTTTTGCAGCACGTCCGGATTGCCGTCCCACATCTCCATCACCGAGAAATAAGCCTTCGCATCCGTGTTATAGTCATTGATATGACTGTTGTGGAATCCCTTGCAATAGTCATAGCGGAAACCGTCTATCTTGATGTCATAACGTAGCCATTTCAGATAAGCCTTGAACATGTCACGCACTTTCTGCTGGGTATGATCCCAATCGCGTGCAGCACGATAATCTTTGTCGTCATCGCCATAGTAACCGTCATCCGGGTTACCGGTCGCCTTGCCCTTGCATGCACCGGCCTTGGGATCTGTGTTCATCTCGTCCGTGCTGCAGATCCACGAAGCATCCGGTTTGAACGAACCATACGCGCCGAAATTCAACTGCGCGAATTCGCACCAGCCGCTGATGGCTGCAGCGTGGTTAATCACGATATCCGCAACCACACGTGCGCCGTTCTCATGGAAGGTCTTAACCATCTCCTCCAGTTTCTTCTTCGTGCCCCAATCGCCGTTCAGGTCGCTGTAGTTCGTCGGGATATAACCCGTTCCGCCGGTAGACTTCGACATAGGCGGCAACCAGATCAGGTCGAACCATTTACCCAACTCCTCTGCGGTCGAACCGCTGTTGCCGTTCAGATGATCGATCCACTTGGTACGACCATAACCCTTGTCTTGATAGCTGTTCCAATAGAAAGCCTGGATCATCACGTCCGGACACTGCGCCGGAGCAGAAGTGGTATAACCCGGCTCAGGAGTCGGTCCCTCGCCGCCACAAGTCTGACTGCTCTCTACATAGATCAGGTCGCCGGCCTGCACACTCAACTTGATATAGAAATCATACTTACCGGCTACATTACAGGTCAACTGGTTAGCCGCTTTGCCGCCCGAGAAGTTCTCATAGTAACCATACTGATCCAGGTCCACCATCCACGTCGCGCCGCAACTCTGGTTGATCAACTGAATCACATCACCAACTTCCAACTCTACGCACGAAGCCATATACTGCTTACGTCCATCATAATCCGGGTCGCCGTACAACGGCGCATCCACTACCGTCGAACCATTGATCTGCAATCCGTAAGGGCCGTCTTGGCATTCGCCTCCACCGCCGCAGCCGGAGCCGGGACCGATATACAGCACATCGCCTTTATCGGCACTTAACTTGATGTAGAAATCATAATCGCCGTCGGTGGTACAAGTCAACTCACCGGCCACCTTACCGCCCGTGAACTTCTGGTACTCGCCATACGGATCGATGTCAATCATCCAAGTGGCATCGCAGCTCTTGTTAATCAACTTGATCTTGTCGCCGTTCTTCAGAGCTACGCACCCGGCTTTGTACTGAACACGTCCCTCGCTGTCCGGATCACCGAACTTGGGGGCATCCACTACAGAAACTTCTTTACCTCTGGTGATTTGCAGGCCATAAGGGCCATCCGCACAATCTGCCGCGTACGACATCATCGCACACAGCGCTACACATAAAAATGCTACAACTTTTTTCATCATTTCGTTTATTTAATGATTCTTCCTAATACATCATACACCTGTTCGCCGCGACGAATCAACAACCGCCCGTCCTCGATGAACTTCTCGCTCTTCACCGTGCCGTCTTCTATATTCTCCACGCCCTGCGGGTTCATCGCGATATACACCGTGTATGCGCCGCCATCTCCGCCGTCCACAGCCAATTCATAACCTTCCGGCTGCACCTTGCTGCGGTATTTTCCTACGCGCACAATCACCTTGCCACGATGTCCCTGCACCGTCGCGCTGTACTGGTATTGTCCGCTGGACTCCTCCAACACTTCCGACTCACTATGGATACCGGCGCGCTTACGGATCGCGATCAACTCATTGATCTCAGTTTGGTAACTCTTCCAATGCGGATAGAATACACACGGAATACCCGGCATCATCAGGATATACGCACTGGCCTGCAGCACATGATCCTTATTCGTAGCAGTCGATAGATCTGTAGTCTTAGTATACTGGTTATCGCCATATGCAGTCCCGCGATTGAAAGTATCGTGGTTGTCGATAAACGTCACCGCATAGCGCTCCAGACCGTGCTTGCGCAGTCCTTCGAACGTCTTATTCTTGTTCAGCTTACCGTACGATCCGTCCACAATCCCCTTCAACGAGTACTTGGTCTGAAAATCGAAAACCATTGTGTTATATTCGCATTCCTGCAAGTGCTGCTTCTGGCGGTCGATACCCGACCATAACTCCGAAATCGAGATATACGGATTAGCCGCCTCGTTGTACATCTTCAGATAACGACCGTGAAAACCCAATGTCATGTCATAACGGAATCCGTCATAATTGATGGTATTCAGCAACCACTGGGTATAAGCCTTCGCCCAGTTCTGAACATACTCGCTCTTATGATCTAAGTCACGCGCTCCGTTGAAATTGTCGCCTGTATCGTACGACCCGCGATCCGAAGAGGACGCACCGTAACAAGATGATTTCGAATCCGAAAAACACTCATCGTTACTGACAATATGCTTTTGAGTCAGCGTAAAAGTGCCATAACTGCCGAAATAATCCGTATAGAAATTGCACCACGAGTTGTAGTTGCCGCGATGGTTCACGACTACATCCGCCAGCACTTTCGTATTGCCTCTATGCAAAGCCTTGATCAAATTGCTCAACCCGGTCTTGGTTCCCCAATCGCTGTCCTGACTACTGTACTGACGGGCGGAATAACCCACGCCGCAACCGGTAGGACCCGAACTCGGCGGAAACCATACCAAATCAAAATTGGCGTTAATCGCCGCGGTATCTTTCAGCAAATCAATCCACTTGGTACGGCCGAACTTCGAATCGGTACTCGTCTGCGTCTTATAACTATCCCAGTAGAATGCCTGTAACATCACGTCCTCGCACTCCGCCGGCACACCAACATTCTCCGCGCGCAACTCGCTCGCGCTCGCGATAAACACTAAAAGGAGGATATGTAGAATGAACTTTTTCATGGTTTTCCTATTTGTTGGATGCATACTCTTTATTTTTAAGTTTGTAACTTAAGCGACTGCAAAAGTACAAAAAATCTTGGACATATGCAAATCTTTTAGGGAAAAATTATATTTTTTCTATCTTTTTCACGACAACCTTCCCGTCTGCTACTACAAACGTCACCCGATAACCTGCATAATCCATCTTATACTCCCGCTCCGGATCATCTTGATACGCTGGCCGAGGATCTTGACTCAAAATGTAGCAAATTTCCGACACGAGGTGTTGTGCTGGTTTTGTGCTGGTTAAGTGCTGGTCAAGTGCTGGTAAAACCTCTACCTCTAATGTTCTATTTTTCGTCTCCTCCGCAAAGCCGTTTTTGGCCTCCGGATGACTGTCACTAAAACTCAGATACGGCTTGATATCGTATATCGGCGTTCCGTCCAACACATCCGCTCCACTCACAATCAAATCGCCGTTCTCTATCCCCACCAGTTTCACGCTACTTAATCCCATAGGATTAGGTCGGAACGGACTCCGTGTTGCAAACACACCCATTCGCTTGTTTCCGCCCAGCCTCGGAGGACGCACCGTCGGACTCCAAGACAGACCGTCCTTGGCTCTTTGTTCCGGATCATTTGGAACCTCGCTAAAACCCCACAACAACCACAAGTGGCTATACCCTTCGATCCCGCGAAGCGCTTCCGGAATTCGGAACTCCGGCTCAAAAACGATGCGGGTCATAATCGGACTTTCTTCCCTACTCTGACGCGGAATACCGAACTTATCTGTATGCCCGTTCCGGGCGTATGCAATCACTTTTAGCTCCATAACAGCTCCTAATTTGACGACAAAAGTACAAAAAATATACCGAAAATACAAGTTTTTGCAAAAAAAATACGAAAAAATTTGGTCAATTCAAAAAAAAGCAGTACTTTTGCACCCGCTTTCGTCAGAAGCGCGGTGCCATAGCTCAGTTGGTAGAGCAAAGGACTGAAAATCCTTGTGTCACTGGTTCGATTCCCGTTGGCACCACAAGAAAAACGACCTCAAGGCCGTTTTTCTTTTTTTATATTTGCATATATGCAAAAAAAGTCGTACCTTTGCAGCCGAAATTAACATGCGGAAGTATGGACTTATAGAAAATGAAAGACGAAAGAATACATAGAAATGGGTTGTTGGGGCTGCTGATTCTCCTTTCAACTTTCAACTTTCAACTTTCAACTTGCCATGCGCAGGTGTCGAATGCCGGTCGTTCGGTGTTCTCTTTCATGGCTTTGCCCGTCTCTTCGCGCATCAACGCCCTCGGCGGTTCCAGTGCTTCGCTCAGCGACGGAGACATCGCGCTCGGCATGTGCAACCCCGCTCTGCTGCACGCGAACTCGCAT
This sequence comes from uncultured Bacteroidales bacterium, assembly GCA_900318245.1. Taxonomy (GTDB): domain Bacteria; phylum Bacteroidota; class Bacteroidia; order Bacteroidales; family Paludibacteraceae; genus Colicola. The sequence goes on along the minus strand of ONJT01000003.1, from coordinate 81,136 downwards.
CAGAAACTGGAACTCAATTTCTCCTATTACCTGCCCGGCACGATGTTCGGCTCCGTGCTCTACGGCCATAACTTCGGCCGCTCACCAATCGAGAAACCCTACGCCGGAGAAGGAGAACCTGACAAACCCAATTATTTCGCCGTCGGCCTCCACTATCTCGACTACGGGCGGATGCGCTATGCGGACGAGAACGGCAACCTTTCCGGTGGTACCTTCGGCGCACGCGATATCCTTATTGACGTGATGTACGCGCGCCAACTCAGCCCGCTATTCAAAGTCGGTGTGACGATCAAACCCGTCTATTCCATCTACGAAGCCTACTCATCCTTCGCCCTCGGCGCCGACGTCGGTGCCCATTTCCAAACGCGCGACTCCACTTTCCAGATGGGTCTCGTGCTCCAGAACATCGGTTGGCAGATCAAAGGCTTCTATTCCGACGAAGGCGGTTCGAACCACGAGATGTTACCGCTCAACCTGCAACTCGGACTCACCTACCGCGTCAAGCATGCCCCGCTGCGCTTCCACATGCAGATCCATAACATGCAGACCTGGTACCTCAACTACGAATGGACGAGTCTCGACAAGAGTCCCACCACCGGCGACATCATCCCGCATAACATCCCTTGGTACGACATGATGTTCCGCCACACGATCTTCGCCATCGAGGTAGTGCCGAAGAGCGAGCGGTTCTATATCGCGTTCAGCTATAACCACCGTCGGCGTGCGGAACTCAACCTCATTGACCAGAAGTCACTCGCAGGCTTTGCGCTCGGTGCAGGTGTGCGCATCAAACAGGCGCATATCGACTTCGCCATCAGCCAGATGACCAAGTCGAATTTCTCCTACCAGGTAGGACTAACCCTTGATATTAACGCTTTACTCAAATAATGGAAAAAATCATTGTAGCCATTGACGGCTTCTCTTCCTGCGGCAAATCGACGATTGCCAAAGCCCTCGCGCGTTATGCCGGTTATACCTATGTGGACACCGGCGCTATGTACCGCACTATCGCCCTGTATATGCTTCGTCATAACATCGTCTCGGACGCGGATATCATTGCGGCATTGCCTGCCGTGCAAGTCGGCTTTACGCTGGTCGATGGCGCGCAACACGCGACGCTCAACGGCGAAGATGTAGAACGCTTCATCCGCACGCTCGAAGTAGGAAATCGCGCCAGCCAAATCTCGCAGATCAAAGAGGTACGCGCCTTCCTGGTGGCCCAACAACAGGCAATGGGTAAAGCCAAAGGCATCGTCATGGATGGTCGCGATATCGGTACAGTCGTCTTCCCGAAGGCGGAACTCAAACTCTTCCTCACCGCGTCACCCGAAGTACGTGCACAACGCCGCTTCGACGAGTTGGTAGCCAAAGGTGAGAAACCGGATTTCCAAGCCGTGCTCGCCGATGTCAACGATCGCGACTATCGCGACACGCATCGAGCCGAATCCCCGCTCAAACAAGCCGAAGATGCCATCGTCGTGGATAACAGCAATCTCACGCCCGACGAGCAGATGAAGGTCGTCATCGACCTCTTTACCTCTAAACTCTAAACTCTAAACGCCCAACTCTAAACACTCAACTATGTCGATCACGATCGACCAACATAGCGGATTTTGCTTCGGTGTCACCCGTGCCATCCAAGCAGCAGAGAGCGAATTGCAGAAAGGTGCGCTCTGTTGTCTGGGCGACATCGTGCATAACGGACAGGAAGTAGCGCGTCTCGAACTCCAAGGCTTGCAAACCATCGACTACGACGACCTGCGCACACTCCCTTCGCATTCGCGCGTACTATTGCGGGCACACGGCGAACCACCTGCTACCTATTGGATTGCGCAGCAACGCGGCATAGAGATTATCGATGCCACCTGTCCGGTCGTTAAGAAACTCCAAGACCGTATTCGCGCGTGCTACGAAACCCACCGAAACGATGAGTCCCTTCCGCCGCAGATCATCATCTACGGCCAACCCGGACATGCGGAAGTTATCGGTCTTCAAGGCCAAACGAACAACACCGCCATCGTCATTGAGTCCGTCGACCAACTCGACCGCATCGACTTCTCCCGCCCCATCTACCTCTTCTCGCAAACGACGAAGTCCGTCGAAGGTTTCCAAAACCTCGTCAAAGCGATTCATGAAAAATCTTCTAATTTCGAATATCATGATACGATATGCAGGAGTGTGGCAAATCGGGTGAAAGAATTGCAGGATTTTGCGAGAGCGAATGACATCGTCTTCTTTGTCGGTGGTACAAAGAGCAGTAACGCCAAAGTACTCTTTAATCATTGTAAAGAGGCGAACGAAAATACGTATTTCATCTCTTCTCCCGACGAAGTCGATCTATCTAAAATCACAAATCCCGACACTCGGGTCGGGATCTGTGGTGCTACCAGCACGCCGCAATGGCTTATGGAAGCCGTTAGCGAACGCTTGTCAGCTTTTTGATCTTCGCGTTCAGATTCTTGCACTTCATCAGTTCTTCTAACTTCAGATGCATGCGGTAATTCCAGAAATGCCGCGGATTTGCCGGTACGTTGATACGATCAGCGAACTGGTCTTTGATGCGTACATCGCCGTCGATAGCCAACCAGTCTTGCAGCGGCAGGATGGTCCACATCGCAGGACTGTACATATGCTGATTGATGATGAACTCCGCGATCTCTGGCGTCATCTCTTTCGGAGCATCGCCCCACCAGCCCATCTGCTCGTTGTAGAAGCGCTGCGTCACTGCGCGGTCCTCTTCCCACCAAGCGCGGAGCGGATTCATATCGTGCGTGCCGGTCGTACAAACACTCTGATACGGTGCATCCGCCGGGTGAGCAAATTTCACCGTCGGGTCTTTCGGCATACGCTGAATCTCGAGACTCAGGATCTGCAACTCATGCATCACATCGGGCACACAAGCCGGAACCATACCGAGGTCCTCGCCGCAGCAGAGCATATGCGTAGCGCCAATCAGCGTCGGCAACTTACGCATCGCCGAGTCGCGCCAGAACTGCGTGTGACGGCGGAAGAAATAGTCATTATAGATGCGCATCAGCACTTCTTTCTGATCGCTATAGAGCTCGTTGAACGAGTGGCTCTGATAGATCGAGATACGCGGGTGCAACCATCCCGGACGGCGCTGATCTTCTACCATCAGCACTTCGCAATGCAGGTAAATCAGGCCGTTGCAGATATTCTTCACCGCCTCAGCACTCAGGCCCGAAGCCTTCAGCTGTTTCTCGTCGCCCAACAGACGATCCGCCCATTCCTGTACTTTCAGTTGGGTATCAAACTCCGGTTTGAACCAATAGACATAGCCGTCGCGCGTATTCAACGCATGCGCCTTGGCCCATTCGGTATCATAACCTAACACATCGCCGAGGAAGTTCGAGCGGATATACGGTTTGGTCATTCGGTCCCAATCGAGGCATATGCCTTGCGCGCAGAGATCGTCATAGCTGTACGGGAGCGCCGGAACGAAATGTCCGCAGAGTCCCCATACATCGCTCTTGCGCATTTGCCAGATACGGAAGAATCCGAGGATATGATCGACACGGTAGGCATCGAAATAATCCTGCATCTTCTGGAAGCGGCGCTGCCACCAGCCGAAGTTATCCTCCGCCATCTTATCCCAGTTATACGTCGGGAAGCCCCAGTTCTGACCACTGATCGAGAAGTCATCGGGCGGTGCGCCGGCACTGGCATCAAGGTTAAACAGCTCCGGATAAACAGCGGCATCCACGGAGTCCGGACTGATACCGATAGGTATATCGCCCTTCATCGCCACACCAATCGAGTGCGCGTAAGCCACTGCCTCCGACAACTGCTTGTCAGCATGGAATTGCAGGAACTTATAGAAGTCTTTCGGTTGTTTGTCGCGCTTTGCCAGGAACGCAGCATACGGCTCGAGCCAACTGTCGTTCTTCGCGATAAACGCCTTGTATTCCTCGCTTCCGAACAGCGCCTCTTTGTCTTGCTTGTACAGCGCCTTGAAGAACACCATCTTCGCGTCATACACGTTCTGATAGTCCGCGAAAGTCAGCGCATCAAACGCTGCCTTCTGCGCATCGTATTTCTTCTTCTGCGCCAGTGTCAGGCGACCCATCTTCTCGATATTGATGTATATCGGGTGAAGCGCAAAGACCGAAACGGCATTGTACGGATAGCTATCGAGGTTATTATGACGCAGCGTCGTATCATTGATCGGCAGGGTCTGAATCATCTGCTGACCCGTCGAGGCCGCCCAATCGGCCAGTTTCTTGAGGTCCTGGAACTCACCGATACCGAATCCTTCGTCGCTACGCAGCGAGAACACCGGTACTGCTACACCGGCGCCCTTCCAACGCGGTTGGGTACGGCGGAAGCAGCGATCGTTCTGATAAATAACCAGACCTTTCTCCACGCCCCAGATCTGGCGGTTCTCACCCCATTCGGTATCGACTACCGCGCCACTCTTGAGGTCATATACGACGTATTTGTATTCTACGATATTCTGACCCTTCACGTCGATGTCGGCGCGCCAGAGCGGGAACTCTGCGTCGCTCATGATCAGCTTACCGGCGGGATCCCAGTTACCGAGCGCATCGCAGTTACCGATGATCGCTACGCCTTGCGTCGGCAGGATCTGCGGCAGGTCGATGGAGAAACGGATACTTCCCTTCGGCGCTTTCGGCTTCGCAGGACTCAGACGATGGAAGAGAGCCTTCACGAACGCCGTCGTATGGAAACTGTCCTCATACGTACTGGCTTGCCATGCGTCGCGAACGACGATGCGCTTGTCGCTTGCCTTGAGCGTCAACATACGCGGTTCTCCGGCCTCGAAGATATACTGTCCCTCACCAACGCGGATGGCATACTTATACTGGATGCTGCCCGCGAAATCACTGATGGGCACATTCGCTTGCCAGAAATCCGTTCCCTGGCACGTCAATACCAGCGGATCTTTTCTGGTCCATCCCAAAATCGATTCTTGCGTCTCAATCACGCAAAGACTCTGCCCGAACTCGGCACGATAATGAATCTGAAAATTAATGTTCATGGCATATACGTTTATATGTTTTTTCTCTTTGCGACTGCAAAGTTACAACATTTTTTTCAATTACACAAATTTTTAATAAAATTTTGGATATTTTTGATATTTTTGCTGGCGATTGATTGTAATTCGGAGAATTAGAAGGTTTATTCGGATAAAATGTGTCAAATTTATTTGTAAACAGGTTATCGGAATAAAGATTCGTCAGCACAAAGTGATACAATCAATCAGCAGTATTTTTAATATTTTTTTTAAGGAAGGGCCAAAGTAAGCATGGTAGCAATGTATTTATGGCCCATAGAAGCACTCCCGCCAAGGCGGCATTCACTGTTCCGAACACTGCGATCGCCCATGCCCCGCGGGCTCCTGCCTCCACGATCGGCACGTTCGGCGTCACCGTCACCAAGAGGTAGTATATCGCGCTCTTCCCCAATCCTCCTAGGACGCCTAGTTCCCCTAGGGCCCCTAGCGCATACAACACCAGCACTAACTGCACGCACCAGCACAACAGCCGCACCAAACTCTGGCCAATACTTCGCAACATCAGGTCATGATTGACTTGTGCCCATTTCCGCAAAAGCTGGGGCGCTAAGGCGAATAGCACTGCCAGTACGACGATAGCCGCCAATAACGAATACAGATAACTGCCGCCCAGCCATTCAAACACCGAAGGCGAACAAGCAATCCCCACAATTCCTGCTATCACGATCGCAATCGTCATCGTCGCACTTCCTACCGCCCCCATCGCCAGCACTTTTGCCCAAAGGGCACCATTGAGCTCGCCTTGCTGGCGCTCATTGAGCGGCTCAGCCGCGCTCATTTCATCATTCATCAACAGTCCTCTCGCCGGATATTCGCCAAGCCGCCAAGGCGTTATTACCCCCGCCAACTTCGAGTAATACACCTGCCGTTGTGCATCGTTGAGCGTAAGCGGCTCATTAAGCGAGCCTTGATCGCGGCTCATTTCATCATTCCACAAAGTGCGCCACCTCCATGCCTCCAGCGCCATGTTAACGGGCATCAGCGCCACACATGCAGCGATAGCGAGCCACTGCGGCCAACTCATGCTCCGCAGGCATTCGACGAGGGCGGCATAGTCCTCATACGTCGCGAGTTTCCACACCAACCACCCGCACGCCGCCAGCGCAATAACCCATTCGATAATATATATCAACCGCCTTTTATCCATTTTTCTTTTTCTCTCCCGCTCGTCGGAGATGTATCTCCTTGCCGCGGGGCGCTCCTCTCAGTCTTACCCAGCGAGGTGCTTGAAGCAAAATTTATTTTTGATATTTTTCTCCTTCGGAGAGCTATTACCGCCGTTGGCGGTGAAGAATCGTCATGACGGGCTACATTAAGTTTACTTATAAGTAGGCTGGCGGGGCGATACTTCGGGGACGCTGCCAAGCGTTATAGCTCTCGGAAGGTATTTTTTCTATATTTTTCTCTATCTATATATGTTTTCGGTTCGTTTTCTTCTTCGTTTTCTTGGAGCATAGCGATGTTTTCGATTTACTCTTTTTACGCAATTTCGCTGCAAAGATACAAAAAAATTTTGACATGTACAAAAAAAGTAGTATTTTTGCAGAGTGAAAAACGAAGTTAATCGTACCTTTATGGTTAAGAAAAGAAGATTTCTACTCATATGGGTTCTGTTCCTGGGGCAGATTATTGCCGCAGAAGAGTCTTTCAACTTTCAACTTTCCACTTTCAACTTAGACGAAGTCGTATTGGACATCTATAACGCCGTCACCGAACTCGGCGAAATCGACTACGAGCAACTGCAATCGGACCTCTACACCCTCCACGAATCGCCCATCGACCTGAATCACACGTCCGAAGAAGAACTCTCCCAACTCCATTTTCTCTCGCCCCGCCAGATCGACGACATCCTTCTCTACGCCGACAAACATCCCTTCGAGTCGCTCTACGAACTCCGTATGATTCAGAGCCTCGCCGACTACGAGATTCGCGACCTCCTGCCTTTCGTCCAAATCACCAATGACCAATCACAAACCGCCAATGCGCTAAATGCCAAAGACGTCTTTCGCTACGCCAAGCACGAAGTGCTAACCCGCATTGATGCCCGCAATATCGAAGATTTCGAAGGCACCGATCCGATGTACGTTCAGACGCGCTATCGGTTTGACTACCAGCGCCGTGTGATCTTCGGTCTTCAGCTCCGCCGCCCCGCCGGAGGTGATGCGCAGAGTCTTCAATACGGCGCGTACCTCCAACTCCGCGACATAGGTCATCTTCATACGCTCGTAGCCGGCAATTTCCAGGCCTCTTTCGGGCAAGGACTCGTGCTCGCGCCGGTCTTTCGTTCCGGCAAATCGGCCTACGTCACTTCCGTCGGACAGACTACCGAAGGACTCCGCTACTACTCTTCTGTGGATGGCGCAGGCTTGCACGGCGCAGGGGCGACCCTTCGCTGGGAATGGAACCAATCCACGCGCTTAGACGTCAGTGCCTTATACAGCCTCCAACGCGCGAATGACTCCACTTGGCATCATCTCGTCGGCGCCAACCTCACCGTGCGTCATAAGCGCTTACAGGTCCAACTGACGGCTATCGAGAATATCTGGTCCGACAGCATTCATCCCTACCGCAATGCGGCGTATAACCAGCACTATTTCCGCGGCTACAACCAAGCCGTCCTTGGCGCCTCCGCCCGTTACAACCACGGCTGGTTCGATGTGTTTGGAGAAGTGGCCACTGCGCAAAATAAAGAAAATCTTTCAACTTTAAACTTTCAACTTTCAACTCGCGATAAATGGGGTATTGGTGTTATTGCGGGTAGTAGGTTTTATCCTACGACTGGCGTTACATTTATCGCCCTCTATCGCTATTACTCGCCATATTTCGATAACGCCCTCGGCTATGCTTTCTCCGAGACTTCCCGCCTGGGCGATGAGAACGGCGGTTATCTTGGTTTCGAGATCTCGCGTCTGAAAAACTGGCGCTTCTGGGGTTACGGCGATCTCTTCTATTTCTCCGGACCCAAATACGGCATCCCGCAATCCCCTTCCCTCGGCTACGATGCGCTGTTTGAAACGCAATACCATTCACCATTTACCAATCACCAATGGCAACTTGCTTTTCGCGCCCGTGCGAGAAAGAAAGGTGCCAATTCCACCTACTCCACCCGCGCCTGGTTCGATTGCCAATATAACGGCTGGTCCCTCCGCACTACCGCCGAAGCCAACATCATTCCATCATTCAGCGAAGCGGCTCAGCCCATCATTCCCCAATACGGCGTCTCCGTCTTCCAAGACATCGCCTACGACTTTACACCGTACACTATACACCATCCACTAAGTCTCCGTCTCCGCCTCCAATTCTTCGACGCCCAAAACTGGGACAACCGCATCTATTGCTACGAGTACGACGTCCTCTATGCCTATTCGATCCCTGCGGTCTATGGTCTTGGAGGCCGCGCGTTCCTTTGCCTTCGTTGGCAGATTCTCCCGCAGCTCACGCTCTATTTCCGTGCCTCAGAGACCCTCTATGCAAAATCATGGGCGGCCTCACACAGCCGCCCACAAACCCGCACAGACCTCCATCTCCTTCTCCGTGCTACGTTTTAATTTGCACCTCGGGCATTCTTGCGACCGCCCTTTACGCACGTTTTCTTCTTAGGAACGCGCGAGCGCACATATACACGCAAGCGAGCAAGAACAGCGGCAGTGCCGCATCGCCCAGCGGGAACGGGTTACCCGGGTTATCCGGATTCGAATCGCCTTCTTCGAATCCTTCATCTTCTCCTACCATCTTCGCGCGATTAGGACCAGCCGGCGCATAGTCATTTGCCGTCGTGATACCGCTCACAGCCGCCATCGGAAGTGTCGAACCCGAACTCATCATCGCGGCATCCATCGAACTCATCGTAGCCGTCGGCATCGGCGTGCCTGTTTGGGTAATGTACACCGGACGGCGCTTGGGCGCTTGGTACGGCGTTCCGAACGTAGCAGCAGAGAGGCTAAGCACGCTCAATACGGCAATCAAGCTCAGTATATATCTCATCGTTTTCATTGTGCGCCTCCTTTCACTTGCTTACCCGTTGCGTCGTAGATACGACCGCTCCGCATGATATACAGTTTCTCTCGGTAGAGGAACTTCACCGCCTTGCCGCTGTTCTTTTCTGCATCGGTGACATCGATATCAGTCGGTACGTCTCGTGCCCCGACTTTCGCATTAATCGAGAAACGGTTAGCGCTTGTTCCGGCCTCAGCCACAAAGGTGTAGTCTTCCTCTATCAGGTTGGTTACTTGGTTGCTGTTCATATAGTCAATCAGGTAAACGCCTTCCAGATCATTCACTTCGCTATAGGATGTGAGCGAATAGGTGTACTCGCCGTCTGCCGGAATATTTACCGTAACCGGTATCCATTCTTTCGCAAGCGTCTCGTTGATAGCCACATACGCCATATCCATATCGGCATAATGCATGTAGGTCTTGACGGCATTGGCTCCGCCTAACACTTTCGCCAAGTCGGCATTCGGCTCGTAGGCTTCGGTGTAGTCCTCGCCGATGATCAGACCCATCAGGTCTTTGCCACCCTCGTAACTCAGACGAATGTATGCCTCTTGTTCCGGAATGCGCTCTTGCTGTACGGTGTAGCGTACTGGAGCCGACGGCGGTACAATCTTGTCGGCATTGAAAGTGATTGTCTGCGGGTCTGCATTATTTGCCTGAATGAAGAATCCGCTTGCTGGTTTCAGGTTTGCCTCTGCAATCGGTACTTGATAGTAGTTCTGGAACTCCAGATCCGGTATCGTCGCGTACTTGACGCTTCCGCCGTTCTGCATTTCTATCTTGCCGCTGATACCGTCGTCATTGCCGTTGAAGGTACACATGTACGGGTTACCGACGAAATTCCAGCCCATCGCATACCACGAAGCCGTACCTTTGCCATAACCGGTTACCGTAACCTGATCTTTATGCGTTTCATCGACGTAACCGTGTTCGCCCAATGCCGTCCACGGATTGCTAAACGTCATCGGCATGCGTACGATCGAGAACGCCTTGCCGCTCGGACGTTTCGCCGTCATCGCGTAACCCTTACTCGGCTCCAAATTAGCCGGCATCGTGCCGCCCCATGTGTATGCTACCCAGTTGTCGTCCTGATCCTGTTGCTCATGTTCCGCACGACGCGCACCGTCGTAGTAGCGGATGGTGACACCGCCAGTTGCCGAACTCTTGGTATTCTTGTACGTAATACGATTGGTTGCTACCGGGAACGGAACGGCAATCGGGTAGTACTGGTCATAGTCGATGTACCAATCGCTATACCAAACGTTCTCATTGGCACTCTTCGCCAAATTGGCATCCGTCGATACATACAGACGAGCCACATCATAGTTCTTACTGCCGACACGTGTCCAACCATTACGCAGCACAAGCGTACGCACCTTCAACGTACCTACATCTTGCGAACCTTTCGTCACTTTGACGGTTGCCCCCGGATAGATCTCCAGTCGGTCGATAACCACATCCTTGCTGGAAAAGTCTCCTGCGTTAGCTGTCAGCGTCACGCCCGGCAACACATGTACATCAGCTGTATTCCATGGATCGTCGGTTGCCATCAGCGAAGACATCGTTGCACTCGTAGCCACAATCTTCGGAACTACGATATTACTCATCGCTTTAACCGTAGCGTCTTTCTTCCACTCCAACCTCAGCATCGCGCCGTTGCTTGCAGCCGCAGCAAAGTCAATTCCATCTTCGAAATTCACCGTATAGTTGTATTTCGAAGATCTATTCTTCGTATCGCTCGCCTTTGTTTGAACGAGTGTAATAGCATCACTACTTGCTCCATTCAAGTGTGCAATTACCGATGTAGCGTCAATACCGGTAGCCTCCGTAGCATCTACTTCAATGATTGCAGCATGCTGTCCCCATTCAACAACCTCTGCTTCCGTAAACGGAATGTCACTTGCAGGAATGAGTCGCAACTCTTCTACACCGCTTGCATATTGTCCCCATTGGAACGGGCTATTCTTGATGCTCAGTGTATTACTACTGTTTGCACACTTGATAGAATATTTAGCATCTTGCGGATTGGTAATGCTGGTATTCGTTTGCGTCAATGTCCACCACCAACCGGCACTTAGATCACTCGTCGCCTTGGAATTGCCGCTCTTTCCTATTTTAGCATCTCCTGCTCCAAACAGTGGAGCGGGGCCTGCCGGTTCATTACCGTCGTTGATGCTCATCGTCAAACGAACATACTGGCCGTTTCCATTGGAGATATTCGTATTGGTCGGCCCTACTAATCCATAGATATTGCTTGCAGCAGTATAAGCAATGCTTGGATTGTCGATGTCATTTACCGCTATCTCCGATGGATCCGGCGTACTCGTCGAACTCATCGTAGATGGCAGTGCGTACCATTTATTGTTCTTCTTTCCGGCGATGACGTAACCCGCAGTAGGCAGGTGACGACCAATAATCGACTGCGTGAGACTTACTTGTTTCGGTTTCGCGCCGCCTACGCTGACCGTCAAACCGCTCATCTCATCTATACCATCTGTCGTGGCATCTGCAGCCGGTGTATAGAAGATATACGCATTCACGTTTATCTCTCCATTGGGATCTGTGGAGATGGTTCCTCCGGTACCGGTCAGAACCTCAAACTTGCTATCCATATCCAAACTGGGGAATGTCAATGCTGTGTTCGGAGTCAAACCACTACCGGTAATAGTGATGTAGTCCTGCGAGCGCACTTTCTTGTTAGCCACAGAAGTAATGAAGATCGGCGTGCTGGCAGTTACCAAATGCGGTGTCAATGTCAACTCCGAGCAACTGAATACCAAGTCGGTGTATAAATTTGCACTAACCGTTACATCGTAATTCGGCATCGTGAACTGGTTGTTCGTTACCGTCAACGTGTTGCCTTTATTTCCGGTTTCATAGACGTTCCAATCCAACCAGTAATATCCGGACTCCGGATCTCCGTGACTAAGCGTTACCGTCGAGTTATACGTAACCGGAGCACTTCCAGCCTCAGACAGACTCGGCGTCGTAGAACTGATAACAATCGCATCTACGCTTGCAATCGTCAGGGTCGGTGAAGAAGTTGTCCAGGCTGCCGTCAATGTCGCAGCGCCCGCAACGTCCCATACATGCGCACTCTTTCCGTCCTTGTCATAGTATTGCACACTATTGTACCAATAACCGTCAAATACTTTTCCTTCTGCAGGAGGCGTCGTCGGCATCGTTGCCGAAGGCATATCCGCATTGTACGTAGCAGTCACATTGTCGGAACCACCGCTACCTCCGTTCTTGTCAAACGTAACGGTATAAGTGTTCGCCGCCCAATTGGTATAGAACGTAGCGCCACCGCCTTTTACCCATTGGCTGCTTCCGTTTGTCCAGTTGGTAGCGCTGACGGTAATATTTGCCTGCAATGCGCCGGCATCTGTGGCCACCTTCGTCGCACATGCGTCCGTCGTATAATAACCCTCTACATGGTATCCCGTACGCGTCGGAGCTTCTATCTCTATTGAGGTCGCGTTTTCCGCAACGGTTGCCAAACCATCTGTAGAACCATCATCGCTGTTATTCTTATCCAAATCAATGTCATATTCATTCAGCGTAGTAAACGACACTGCTGTTCCATAACCGTATAGTTCTCCGTTATATGCCCACGGCCGAGCATAATAGGTTGTCCCTGCGGTCAATCCGGTAGTAGCCGTTTTGGAACCAAACGCGGTATTCAAAGCAATATCATCCGACCAATAGGTTCCTATAACAGGTTTGTTCGCTCCGGTTCCTCCTACCACTACCGTTGAACTCGTTCCGATTACAAAGCCGTAGCGCGTAATAGAAGCGTTACCTTTGCTGGTTACCACACCGCCTGAGAAAGTAGCTCCATGTGCCGTTTCTGCACTCACCGCAAACTCTTTACCGGACACATTCGTCGCAAGAACCGGCGCTACTGCATTAACCGTCAGAGAATGTCCTACTGTCTTTGCACACTTTCCTCCTGCGGCATCCACTTTACACTGAATTGTAGCAGTACCTGCGCCAACTACCGTCACAACACCATTGCCGAAACCGTTTTGGGCAACCGTAGCTACACTTTCATCCGTACTCGACCACGTAATTGTTCCTGTACTGTTTGTCGTCTTGGTGACAGTAAACGTATTGCTGTTGTCGCCAAAATTCATGGTTGTAGAGCTGGAACCAAGCGTCAACGTCGGCTCATTGCAGTCCCATGTAATCGTAACGGGAACTGTAGTATATGTCATCGCCTCCCCTTTTTCTTTCGCATATATGTATATGTTAAACGAATAGGTCCCTTGCGACATAATAGTATACCAGACACGCAATGTACCACTATCGTCGTCTTTAATGTACGTAACTCTTTCCGTATCAAAGGAACACTCTAAAGTATAATTCTCATCATCGCCCCAATTATCTAATATGGCATTAATATAATACTTATTGCCTTCATCATCTGTTAGTTGCTGAAGCGTTCCGGACACAGATATTTCAACATCAAAATAACTATCCGTTGCCTCTGAAATCTCAATATTTTTACTACTTGGTGTTGCTGTAAACGTTAGTGCTCCCCACGCGTGCGCACTCGTTCCTAATAACATCAGGATAGCGCAGATAAATTTCATATAGTTTTTCATAACTTGATTGATTTTCGTATTAAAAACTGTCTTCATAATCTCGTTTCCTTTCTGTTATTTGATTTCTGCCCAAACGGCGTAGAATGTCACGTCATTGAACGTCTGTACATTGATACTTGCGCCCGGCGAGAGGAAGTACGCGTTACCCGAGCCATCATTGCCCGCGCCGACAATCGCCGTCGTAGTCGGAGCATCGCCTGTGCCGGCCAGATAAGCTACCAATGCCGGCCAGTCTTTGCGTATCCAGCCAACCAAGTGCAGGTGGTTCTCCTCACACGTGTTCGCATTAGGCGTTGCCCAATCGTCGCTCGTCGGCGTGGTCTTCGTCGCACTTAATGCATTGTCCACAAGCGTTGCTTCTACGTCCGCAAACGCTTTGCCGTGAACCAAATCCTCGAAATGCGTCAGCGGTAAAGGATCAACATGTACATGAACGGTAATTGTTAACGAAGAATTAATCAGGTTCGTTAACGTTACTGTTCCATCATCCATTGTCGCATCAGCCCGGAACGTGTAGTGGATATCCGGTGTCGCATAGGTCTTGGAGGTCTGCGTTAAGTTAGCCGATTTAGTTACATTGTAATTTTGTTCCGAATTCAGCAAACCACTTGGTGTGTAGGTCGCATTTAATGTAGCTGTTTGTCCTACATACAAGTTAATCGGATTCGGTATTGCTTCACTCTTGTAGGTCCAAGCCCATGCAGTCGGTGCCATTTTGCTAAAGCTTGCCGTCACATCGTAAGCACCGTTAGCCTCATCGGCGAAGGTCAGTGTGATGTTTTGCGCCGCACTGCTGTTGTTATCCAACAAAATAGCCGGACTGACACTCTTCGTCGCTACCTTACCGCTTCCGGTTGCGACCTCATACGAATGTAATTGATAACCCGTAGCCGGAGTGATCGTCAGCGAAACTTCTTTATCGCCGCAAGTCGGCACTTTCGTCTTACCGAATACAATTGTTCCGTTCTCCGGACTATTGTGACTCAGCGTTACATTCGTTGCGCAGCAACTCGTCGAGTAAGCGGAATAGGTATAAACTGTACCTGCTTTCGTGATTTTAATATCCTTTAGATATATACGATACTTGCTCCCTTCTCCTTCGAAGCGGATATCAGTAGTGTTATCCGCACTGCGTAATATGCATGTCTTTTCTTCCCACGAAGAAGTATTGGTAGTCGTAAATTCAGCACTTGTTGAATTATCATATGTACCCGCGCCACTATACGAACTTAACGTAATCTTACCACCGTTTGTGTCTCCGTAACTTTTTATCTTAAATTTGATCGTATCAACACTTGCTAAACCGATATTTGCTTTCAGTTGGAGGTGTCCGGCATTGTCTGCACTGGAAACGCGCACACCTTCTGTAGAAGTGCCACAACCATATACATAGCCAAAGCTATCCCAATCTCCATATGTGTCAAATGTGGTATTATTTGCCGCTTTGCCATATAATGCATCTTCAAATACCGTCACAGGACCGGAAGTGCTTGCTTGCGTTGCCCAAACGGCATAGTAGTGTTTATCTGCATTTACCGTTCCGGCAGCAGGTTTCATCAGGTCGCCAGGCTCATCATCTGCTTCGCCGTCAATAGTACTTTCAGACCAACCTACAAATACCTTACTACTACAAGCCGTAGGTGCACTCGGGTCACTCGGTACTGAACCTTGACCGGCAACAGAAGCACTTAAGTCTTCATCGTCTGCACGGTAAATAGTAGTGGTCACGCCATCTGCATCAAAAATAATCTCATGACGTGTAACCCATTGTGCGTACAAAGTGATGTTGCCGTGTGAACCTAAAGGAATAGAGGTGATGGGGTCACCGGTGAACGAGCCGTTATCATACCAACCATCAAAACGATCCTGTCCCTTGGTCGGATCCTGCAAAGTAATCGTCGCTGTTGTTACATTGTACGTCGCAGGGTTACCTACATTGTTCGTTCCACCATCCAACTCATACGAAATATTATACGTTTCCGGCGTCCATTGAGCAGTCAGCGTGAAATCGCCGTCGATAGCGGCAGCAGAAATCGTTGCGCCTGCATTATAAGTCTCTCCATCTGCGCTGCACAACCAACCAGCGAAGGAATAATAGTCTTTTGTCGGCGCAGACGAACAAACGGTAAAGTCCTCTGTCTTATCCGTCGTAGTATTCGTACAACTCGTAGCACCCCCATTCGCGTCATACGTCACTTTTACTATATTCGCATCACATTCGGTGACGTAGTTCGTCAAGCTAACCGATGCTACTTTTACAGATACATTATCAATACGACGGTTGGATGTTTGTGTGAATGACAAGTTAAATGATGTTACGCCGGAACCCACCGTAATGGTATTGGTATAGGGGTTACTGCCTGATTTGGTACCGATTGATACATTATCCGTTGAAGTGCTTACTGTCAACGTACCGTTTGTTCTATATTCCAGTGTCAATGTAGCCGCACCGCCTGTCGGGATACCAGAGATAGTCCAATTTTCGTTACTTTTTATGAGCAACTCAGGCGCAGTACCTCCGGCATTATTTTCATTCGTACGCACATATGTACCTGTTCCATCCGTATATATTATTGTTGCTCCGCCATAAACGGTCTTACCAGAGTGGTCGCCTTGGGCACTTGGTCTGGCATCGGATGGACTTGGTGTACCGTTACCAGAAGAACTTGTAGCACCTGTCCAATCCTCACTCCACATCACCGTATTCACGGCTGCGCCTGTGCCTTCTGCAAACACCGCATAGAATGTTGTTGTCTCAGCTGTGATATTTGGGAAATCACCCGCTGCGGAGTACAGAGCAGCGCCGTAATAAGAAGCACTCGGTTTGGCTGTTTGTCCGTTGTTATGCGCAGCATCTGTCCAGGCGATAAACGTACTTGCGCAAGCCAATCCACTCGGGTTGCTCGGTACCGTACTTATCGTCCCGTTATAGGCCACGGTCTCGCTACTAGCATAACTGTCGTTGCCGTTCACGCTCCATTTAACCACGCGTGGCTTGTAGAATATAGCATTGACTACAACGTTAGCCGTCGGATTGCTCAAAGTCGTGCTGGCGCTACTTGTGCTTGCCGCAGTAGCACCCGTTACATCCCATTGCTTGAACACATATTTGGTGGAACCTATGCCGGCAGCCAGCGCCTTGGTACCAACTGTCCATGTAGCCGTCACGCCGGCAACGTCAATCGCATCGCCGTCTTCGTTTTTCTTGTTCACAGTCACGCTATAGACATCTATCGTCGTCGTAGCCGTCTGATCGATGCCGCCTTCGGAATAGCTGGCGGTTACCGTCTGACTGGTTCCGGCACTCAGCGCACCCGAAGGAGTCCACGTAGCAGACACTGTTTTTGTACTACCGTCACCCATCGTTGCTGTCACAACCGCTCCTGCGTTGCTGAAACTCTCGCCTTCGAAATACTTGCGTGTCGTCGGCTGCGTGGTGATAGCAATACTCTTCAGTTTGGCTGTCGCCGTGGCTATAATCACGATGTTTCCGGTGATGACTGCGCTGAACGTAAACGCACCCGTACTATTATTATAGGTATAATCCGTTCCGGCTGTCAGCGGCGTACCGCCCATCATCACAGCAATACTGCTCGGCAGGAAGAAGTTCGTCGCATCTACCGTAAACGTACTGTTCAGCGCTGTAGTGGTGGCACCTGTGTACGTGAACGATGCAGGCAGACCGGTGTTGGAAACGTTGGTCAGTGTCTTGGTTATCGTGTAAACATTTGCCGTCCATTTAGCGTACAACGTCATCGTCTCGTTAACCTCATCGCTCGCGAAAGTCCATTCGTCTGTACATTCGGCATCGGTGAACCATCCTCCGAAGGTATAACCCGTAGCACTCGGAGCCGGACTCGGTGCACTAATCTTACTGCCAGCTGTTACATTCGTCAAATCTGAGATAGCAAGACCATGACCTTGCAAATTGAAATGAACCGTTCCCTTAACAAACGTCTTGCTCATCTCAAGCGAGTGATCCTTGATGTCCAAGGTAGCCGTCACATCATAGGTCGAACCAACAACCATGCCGCTTAATGTGGCATTATTGTTGCTGCCCGTATTTCCTATATTACCATTATAATTTGTTGCAATAACATATTCTGTGGAAGTGTTGCTCGGTGTATATTCATACGAACCACTCCAGATACCTGAACCTTGGTCGGTCATACTTGCTACAGGAGTTAGCCATGCATCACTACTCATCAGATTCATTGTTACACCCATAGCATTCCAACGAATATAATCATCTTTGGCGTCATAGGTGTCTGTATTTCCGGTTGAACGGATTGTATTGCTACCATTTGCATCGGAATAGGAACAACCACCGTTTTTGTTTCTCCATAAGCTACAATCATGAGTAAAACGCTGAATATCTAAATAGGGTAAATCACCTGTAGCAGGAACAATTGCTGCAAATAGTTTCTTTCCGGAATCCCCACCTGTTGCATCAAACAGCCAGTAGGTCGTTTGAGCTGTTTCGCTACCTCCGGTTGTATGGAACCATGCTTTTACACAATCGTAGTTAGCATCGCTCCAGGCACTTGTGCTATGCGCTTGGATGAAGATGGTCTTTCCGTTCGGGAAGTAGGAAGCATTGGAAACAGTGATTGTAGCCACTCCAGACTCAACAGAGCAACCACCTTCACTATTTCCAACAATACATTTGAATTTCAGCGTTCCGGCAGAAGCTGTACTGAGGCTTGCACCAGAATACGAAAAAGTATTATTTGTTCCCGTTGCATCGCTCCAAGTACTACCACCATTCGTACTAACTTTCCATAGATAAGTCAGCGTTCCCGAGGCTAATGTAGCGGTTACCGACAAAGCCGTAGGAGCGTCTCCTACATAGTAACTCGCATCTGCCGGATTTGTGCCAATGACAGGTGGTACACTAGTCGGGGTAATTGTAACTTCCACATTACCGGTCACATTGGCTTTGTTAATCGTCAATACGCCTGTACCGCTATTCCATGTCCAACCGGTATTCTGTGCTCCAGCGTTAGTAACAGTTATGGAAGTCGGCAACGCATAACCTGTCGCTGCCGCATAAGTTACTGACACATTATTGCAGATTCGTGCAGGTTCTGAACCCGAAGTTATCGAACAATTAGATTTTGTAACACTTAACGTATAGCCAAGAGTTGTTACAACATCAGATTCCCACGGGTCACCAGGTGCACAATACTCGCCACCGCTACTAACATTTTCTATAGTAACATAGTATTCTTTACAGGGATTTAAACCGGAAATGGTCTTTGTCTGGTTAGAGGTTGAAGCAGTAATATCGGTAATTCGTTTTGCTATTACCTCATCCAGATTTTCGTCATAAACCTTTAAGGTCTGCGAAGCGATACCCGTTGTGGCGGTCATCTTCCACGTAGCTTTCAACTCTCCAGCCCCGCAACCGTCATTGGTCAACGTAATCGACCCATTAATTGAACCAAGTGCGGTGCAGCAA
Source organism: uncultured Bacteroidales bacterium (assembly GCA_900318245.1). Lineage (GTDB taxonomy): Bacteria > Bacteroidota > Bacteroidia > Bacteroidales > Paludibacteraceae > Colicola. The sequence goes on along the minus strand of ONJT01000003.1, from coordinate 62,016 downwards.
GTAGTCAAATAATCGGAATAGGTATAACCTGGTGTCTGCTTATAAAATACTGGATAGTAGAATTTAGTAGACGCACCTGAAGACGTTGCATCTCCATGGCTCTTGCTATCATATGCAGCAAATCGGGGATTCGCTTCATTCCAACATATAACGCGAGTAGTTGTAGAATTATTTTGAATTTTAGCTCTGGAACTTTCTGTTGATACACTCCAAGAACTATTTGCGGAAAGTGTGCTATTGACATCCAAACTATTACTACTGCTCCAATACAAATATTTATTACTACTATTTTTGAAAGCAACACCAGTACTGTTATAACCAGTCACAACAGTCCATGTTATAGTACCAGCAGGATTGGTCTTATAATCAGCTCCTGTTCCATAAGTTGAACCTCCCCATCCAGCTAATTCTTTTCCGGTTTTACCATCTGCAACATGATCAATCTCAGCTATCACAACCACATCATCCACTGCTACACTTGTAGTTTGAACCCAAGTCGGATCCCCGCTTCCACTTTGTTTTGCAAACACTGCATAGAATGTAGTTCCGTTGGCAGTGATGTTGGACATTGTACTGTTGGAGGTATGAACCGTTTTGCCCGCGAGGCTCGCAATCTTGCCATCCCATTCAGCCGTCGCCCAACCAATGAATGTTGTACTGGTGGCGTCGCAACTGCTCGGCGTGCTCGGGAATGTCGGTTTTGTACTATTCTCCACCAACGTGGTTGACGTTGCACCGTTATTGCTCCAGGTTACTTCCCATTTACCGGTACCGCTCAAAGCAACCGTCTTGCTCGTTGCACCGCTACTGGTTATATTGATTGTGGCACTATGTGAACCTGCACTTGTCGGCGAGTAGGAAACAGTTATCTCGGTCGAAGAAACAGAACCTGCCGATTGAGTAAGCGAACTTGGTGTTACAGAAAACATTCCTGCATTTGTACCACTTATCGACAAACTTATATTATTTGTTAAATTAGCACCGCTGACATTAAAGGTCATTGTGTAAGGTCCACCATTCACTTTTCGGTCACCGAAAGCACGCGAAGTTTCGCTGATTGTAATCGTTGGTTCAGCTATCCATTTAGCATAATATGTTTTGTTTGAGGTTATAGTAGAAGACCAATTAACTGCAGTACCAAGCCCGGAATCTGTGTACCAACCGCCAAAGATGTAACCATCCTTTGTCGGATCTGCCGGTTGACTGGCTGCTTTGCCACTAATAACCAAAATGGTGCTTACGGAACTTCCTCCGTTGGAGTTAAAAGTTATGCTGCGAGGTGTAAAACTATAGGCACTTGAACTTAGTATGGTGTTGTCTCCGTTGTTTATCGCATATGCTTTGACATAATAAGTCGTTCCTGCGGCAAACGTACCGGAAATATTGCCGTTAAATGCTGTTGAGTGGTTATCTGTACCTATTTGTGTCTTGTTGTTCGAGATAGTAGGATTACCACCTGCTTTCCACACAAAACCGTAATCTTTAATTTCGCAACTTGATCCGGCACCTATGGATGGACAAGTAATAGGAACTGTCATAGGCGTCGTGGAATATACAAGTGCGCCATTGTAGGCAGCATTACCAACCGTAGGCGAAGCATCACAAGAACCGGCGGCTTCTCCTTTGATTTCTACATAATACAACCGACCTCCGACATCATCACCTGCACTTGGAGTGGAAATCTGGATTTGAGCACTTGAATAGGAGGATGACTCTTCTACATTTTCGAAAGTACATACTTTGCCGCTCGTATTAGCACCCGTTAAGCCGGTTGTCCCTAAGGTAGTCCACGTACCCGCTGCGGTTGAAATTTTAACTGTTGCATTACATTTTGTTGCATTAAATGTGTTATAACTTCCCCATTTGATTGATATGGTAACACTAGTGTAACCAGAAATATCAAAAGCCGGAGATGTGACTACAGAACTACTACTGACCATTTTCCAATAATCAGTCTTGGCATTATTTGCCGCCGCACTTGTAAAATTCCATCCCGTACCACCAGATACTGTGTTTTTTGAGGACAAATATAATTTTGGAATAATGTAATCCGCTGCTCCCCACACATTTCCGATGCCGATGGTGAAGATTAAGGTTAACACTACTGCAAAACGCATGAATGGATTTTGCTTCCATTTTGCGTCCAATCCCGACGGTGAGCCGACGGTCAACCGACGGTCATGTCTTACGTCCTTACTCTGTAGGTTTCCCCACGCCCCCCACAAAGTCTTCAAATAAGTAAATAAATTTTTCATGTTATTTTGATTTTTATATTATTCCTTATTTATATCTACACACGCGTGTGTGTTGTTATATTTTGTGAGCAGATGGCGTTTCACCGCGCTCTACCCTGACGATTTTTATAGTGTTTCGCCTTGCACTATATGGTGGAGAATTGGCATCCCTTGTAGGGAGCGTGCATATCACCTTGCCGAGTGGTATTCGCTAAATTGGATTGTCGAAATGTGCCGTTATTCCCCATACGCACGCCACGCCAATTCTCCGTTAATATTGGTTTCATCTCTGAAATACCCTTGTTAATCACTTGCGTAATTTCTATCATCTTGCCACTAATCATATTCAGATTAGAATTTATGTTGTATATTGCTATCATAATCATCATAATTAAAATCATTACCCTTTTTATTAGAGGATAGCACAACTTCCCAATACATTTAGCGTTTTTCCACAAGGTCGAAACAGTGCTAAGTTTTCGTTTTCATTGTATTTTGTATTATATACTATTTATAATGTACGCACGTGTATGCGCGATATTGTATTTTGTGACCAAGGGATAAACCAATATCCCTTGATCGAAAAGGATGTTATTAAAGTCCTAACTTTGATAAATAATCCGTATATGTACAAATTTTACCTGTAGGCATTGTACGTTGAGCTGCTTCAATCATCTTTTTATCACTCGTGACTAATAATATCTCATCCTGATTATTTAACTTATGCCCAACGCTACTCAAAATCTTTAAGTCCCAAATTGTGTTTACTCGATCTGGACGCCCAAAATCAAAATTCGGATCATCCCAGTGACTAAATAGCATCTGCTGTAATTCTAGCGACGCTGCGCAATCCTGTAAATATATGTTTACGGCTTGCTCTATTTGCTGTTCATTCGGTAATGGGTAACCTTTTTTATGTAAATCTAATGCCACGGCATAAATCATAGCAGAGGCCAGAAGTTTTTTTAACTGTGGGCTACTGACATAACCTGTGACTTTATTCCGATTCTTTGGATCAGCCAAGAAAGATGCCCAATCTTTATATTGAGGGTGTTGCGTTAATATTGTTTCTTTAATTTCTTCAATTTTAGCAACATATTCCCTTTCAGCTTCATGTGTAAAATCCTTAATTTGCTTTAGTTGTTTTTTGTATTTAGCAACTGTTCTACAATTCGGTTGTTGTTCTATTTCAAACAACAAATTACAAAATGATGTTTGAGTCTCTATGTATGGTTTAACATCTATTCCCCAATAAGCATGAGCAATATGTAGTTCATGTAAAGGTGCCATGCGAAAGTTGTTTTGTTTTTTGTCGGAACAATGAGCATATATTGCCATACATGCTTTCGTATAGCTATACTGGGGTTTACAAATAGGTTGTCTATCAAGAAGATGAGAGAGTAATTCTTGCGCTACAGTAGGATATATATATGCCATGTATCCCTGCGCTGACTCAGCATCTTTAAGTTGTTGTACGAAAACCCGCACATCTTCAAAATCTTTTTGGCTTACCATATTCAGGTAAGCATTAGTGTCAAAAATTGTTGCAATCATAGCACATCCCGCCTGTATTCGTGTCAGGCCTCACTTTTAAGGTTAAATTAAATATTTTTTCTTTCTTCCTTTAAAGGAAGCTCCAAATCATCATGATTTTTCAAATCACTATGAAGCCACTTTCCGACTAATGCTGATAAAAGCCAAGTTGCTACAAGTACTCCTATTATAGCGAGAGCACGACAGCAGCAACAACATTTTTCTGGTACAAATTGCAGAGCAATCATAATTGCCCACGCGCATGTAATAGAGAATGACACGATTAATGATAATTTTGAGGATGAGATATTAGCTCCTTTTATAATGCGCCAATAGTTACTCAACCCTTTCTCGTTAGCAAAAATCGAATATACACTTTCCTCTTTCTTTAGAGGCAAAACTTGTTTCTCATAATGCATAATGAGCTTAATCCAATTAATTTCCCAGTAGTAGTATCCTTTTCCAGACAAATAGCAACACATGCTAACTATATAGCCAAGAATAAGGATGCTCCATTTTATAATTTCATCAATGGGCTGATTTTGTCCGCGCAAGCTATAATAACCTGCGAACAATGCCGCTATAATGGCATAGAAATACAACGACCACTTATTAAAGTTCTCATAGTGGAAGTTCCTAGCATTGATCAACCGTTGATACTGCCGCTCTTCAAATGTCATTTCGTTTTCCATATTATTTATATTTTTCTTTTCTTCTGCCATAATCTTTTTTACCCTCATTCGTGTCGGGCGCAACTTTTTTGATATTAGTTTTTACAATAGTTTCTTTAGCTCCTCAATATGCGTGGCGCTCATCTTGGTGAAGGCAAAGAGCCGTTTGCCCGCATCTTTTAATGATGCTCCGATGAGATAAATCGTTTGGTTGTCAATAATCATAAACCGATCATGCACGCGGTTCGTTTGATGGAGAGATAAGTTTCCGTATTGGCTGTTAAACTTGTCTTGTGCCAGTAACAGCGCATTCGACAACTCTTTGGTATAAATATCCACTTGTACTCCTTTGTTTTTTCCGCTCAGCATTGTCAATACCGACTCATCTACGTAATTGTCTATCAGCAAAATCGATTTCTTTGCGGACTTAATCAAACGCTCAATAAACTCATATGCATCATATATTTGTCCGTCCGCAAAGATTCCCTCTTTGGGAGGAAGTGCAGCATGCACAAAAGATTCGATTTGATTCTCTACGTTTGTCATCCGTTGCTCCAATTTCTCGAATCGATTGCTTACCGCATAGCCCTGGCGTATATATTGATTAAGCACCTTTGTCGCCCATTGGCGGAATTGGGTACCTCTTTTACTCTTTACTCGGTAGCCTACAGAGATAATCACATCCAAGTTATAGAACTTGGTTAAACGACGTTTCTCTTTTCCTCCCTCGATTTGAACTTGTAAGAAATCCTTACATGTTGCTGATTGAGTTAGTTCCTGCTCTTTATAAACATTACCTATATGCAGAGTGATGTTCTGTGGAGTAGTGTCGAACAATTGTGCCATCTGCTTTTGGCTCAACCAAACCGTTTCTTCGGCGAGTTGCACATCCAAACGAACCGCGTTATCCGCGCTTTGGTATATAACTACAGATTCGTTTGTTTGACCATATGTTTGCATCTCTTCTGCCATCTTCTATCTTTCCCCCTCATCTGTGTAGGGCACAACTATTATATATTTTTGGTATTTTTGTTCATTTTGAGATGATTGATTGGACTCTTTTGAGTCGATGGTTGGTTCGATGAGTCATGTTAAATTTATTTATAAATGTCTCTATTGGACCACCATCTCTATACGCAGTACACTAAGCAATCATCATTTTTCTTTTCTTCTGCCATCTTTTTTTTGCACTCTTCCGTGCGCACTTTTACTTATTATATATTTGACTATTTTTTTACTTGGCACTTTCGCCCTTTTTTATCGTGTCGGCATCACGGTTATATGTTTTTCCGATCTATTCTCGGTCCATTCTCGAGAGATAACTATACTTTTTAATATTTTTGCTTACCATCAAATGTCCCCAATTCCAATGATTTGTAACTTGTTCAATACATGCTCTTTACAAAATAGATATCGGAGGCAATTCAGAGGCAAGTTAGAGGCAATGCCTTGCCAATTCGCTTCTCTTTTCCCGTCTTTCTCTTCTCGCACATCATTGTGTGAGCTCTTTCACTCTTTCACCCTTCGCCCTTTCACCTTTCACTCTTTCAGATACGCTTGAATGTAGTTACTCACCGTGTTGCGGCTGCAATGCAGCTTCCGGGCTATCTCCCGTATAGGCGTGCCCTGTTCCAGTTCTTGCAGAATAAACGCTTCGTGCGGATAGAGCGCGAGCGCTTTCTTGCAAGTCTTTCTGCCTTCCGGACGACCGAGATGCTTGCCTTCCGCCTTCATGCGGGCTAACGCCTCTTTGGTTCGTTGACTGATGAGGTTACGCTCTATCTCTGCCGAGAGACCAAAGGCAAAAGCCAGCACTTTCGACTGGATGTCATCTCCCAGGCGATAGCCGTCTTTGATGGTCCATACGTGACAGCCGCGACTCATGCACTTGCTGAGAATCTCCATAATCATATACAGGTTGCGCCCCAGCCGGCTTAACTCGCTGCAGATGATGATATCTCCTTCGCCTGTCTGTTGTATCAACTCTCCAAGCCGGCGCTGGGTGTAAGTCCTGGTGCCGGAAACCGTCTCTTCAATCCATCCGTCAATAGTCAATCCTTCCTGTTGGCAAAACTGATTGATCTCAAACCGCTGGTTCTCAACTGTTTGTTTGTCGCTACTCACGCGAATATAACCATACCTCCTCATATTTTTTCCGCAAAGGTACTGCTAATTTCGCATATATCTATACTTCAAAGATCGTTTCGTCTCCTTTAACGTTCATTTTTTGTGTTTTCCTTGGTATGCACGACCGTCGGCTGGCTACCTTCCTCCCACGTTAATCTACGGATTTATACCCAATTGCTGGTATAAACAAAACGGTCCTTTAATTTGAGCCATGCAAATGTGGAAAAATTGACGAATATGGTGTATTTTGTGGAATAATTGATGAAAATCACTTTTTTGATAGAAATATACAAAATATATTTGTATATATCGAAACTTTTGTGTAATTTTGCAGTCGAATGGGCTGTTTTGTAATCTCGCAATCGCACATATATACGCGAAAAAAAGATAATTTATGGGCAAGAGCGAAAGGATGAGAGATAGGCTCAAATTAAAAGACCGTTTATTTTGGGCATTATTTCCGCAAATGCAAATACTATCATCCGTAATAGCCAATAAGCAAGAGATCTTTGACATAGTGATTCCATAAGGAATAATCGAAAAATGCGATTTACCAACTGGCTGATTGTGAAAGCGATTATTCCGAAAGTGAATTGTCGCTTTTTTATTTATGGATTCATGATGTCAAAAAAGGAACAAGGTGCCACCGACCGAAGAGCGGGAGAAGACCGACACAAGACCGAGAAACGAACATAAATAATGTCGCTATGTCGCTATTGAAAAGAAGAAAAAAGATGGAACTTTGAAACTTTGAAACTTTGATGAGACTTTGTAAGGGCTTGTAAATGAGAGAGATATGTGCGAAAGTCTCAAAGTTTCAACAGTCTCACGCACAAAAAAAAAGAAAGCGACAAAGCGACAAAGCGACACGACATTTTTCGCAAAAAAATGCAGAAAGTGCAAAAAGTGCAAAGCCAATTTTTGCGTTGAATGGGGCAGGTGACAGTAGTCTGTGGGTAGCTGAATATCTAACGAATAACGAACGAAGATATAACTAATAACTAACGATTGGAAGGAAAGAACCTCGAAGTTGAGTTGGAAACAGACACAAGCTTAGTCCGAAAAGGAACAAGCTAAAGCAAAAAAAGGAACAGGCTTGAGAATGAATACGAAAGTTAAAATAGAGGAGAGGGTGCAGAGATTGGTGATGGTAATGGGGAAAAGAGTACATCCGAGACGTGAGTTGATGGCGGCTTTGGGATTGAGACAAGAATCGCGGAGAAACTTCTATGACAACTACATGAAGCCGGCCAGAGCGAGAGGATTGGTAACCATGCAATGCCCCGGGCACCCAAGTATACCGGAACAGACGTACCGATTGACGGCAGATGGTTTAGAGTATTTGGAGGAACTTTCAAAAAAGGAACAGGCTATACAAGGGAGTTAATGAATGAGTGAGTTAGAGAATGAGGGGAGATGAAATGAAAAAAGGAACAGGCTGTGCGGGGTGAGGGAATGTTGGGCAGAGTGAGCGGGTCAAAAAAGGAACAGGCTATACAAGGGAGTTAGTGAATGAGTGAGTTAGAGAATGAGGGGGGATGAAATGAAAAAAGGAACAGGCTATGCGGGGAGAGTGAAAGTGTGGGGAAAGAGTTGAAAAAAGGAACAGGCTGAGTAAAAAAGGAACAAGCTTAGTAAAAAAGGAACAAGTAAAGGAATATCAGGATGAAGGATTGAAAGGATGAAAGAGTGAAAATCACGGGATATATACATATTATATATAAGGTGGTGCAGGATACGCGATAGGTCCTATAATTGTCCTACATTGGTCCTTAAATGGACCGAAAACGAAATAAAAACGGAAGTATATTAATTGTAACGAAAACAAATAATAGTTGTGCCCGACACGGATGAGGGGGAAAAGAGTATGGCATTATTTGTAATATATGGAGTACAGAATTGCGGGAAGACACATACCGCTTGGTTGGTGTATAACCTACTGAAGAATGCGGGACGAGAGATTGATTTTGTGCCGAAGTCATTAATAAATAGACCCACATTCTCTGAAGTATTGGAACAGATTAGAACAAGTCATGCGACATCGGCAATGATGTTATTTTCAGATTTCCGAGCACTATTTGAATATAAAGGGAAGAAGATAGCTATTTTTAGTGCAGGAGACGCTTTGGGCTGTGATATTGACGAAGAAAACCCATTTAACGAAGATGACTTTATTACATTCAAGAACAATATGCACTGGGCGGAACTTAACGAAGTAGACCATGTTATTTGTTGCTCCAGATACAACCGAACGCCCGGCGGTGTACGCAAATATATTCTTGACAACTATCGGATGCACACTTACCGTTGGTATTGTAAGAACTGGAAACCAAGTGCAGACGAACGAGTTGAAGATGCACAACGAATAGCAATTGAAGTATTCATAGATATCAAAGAAAATTGTTAACTCAAATATAATATCATAATTAACACTTTAAACGTGAAGTCAACACGATAAAAGGACGAAAAGATTATGAACAGACCGGATTTTTCGAATTATTTAGCGCATTTTACTAAAGACGGAGCATTATGTTCTGCAGCAGAGGATAATCCTGCCAGACCTTTTGCTCAGATGAGTGCTTTTGACCGTTTGGTATCAATCTTGAATAACCAAATTATTAATGCGTCTACCATGCCATGGACCGGTGCACATGCTGTGTGTATGACAGAATGTCCATGGTCTAGTTTATTGGCGCACACACAGCAATACTCTCCATATGGTGTAGGTTTCTCTAAAAAATCTGTTTTTGTTAAGCATGGTGGACCTGCATACTATGTGCGTCCAGACCATCTAAAAAAACAAATGTCTAAAAGACAATTTGATAAGCATGTATGGCCTTTTATAACTCCGTTCTCTCCGCAATATCGTCCGAATCACATGAAAGGGCAATATTTCCCGACTGTTGATTTTAGTCATGAGCGAGAATGGCGCGTCCCTCATGATTATCCATTCTTATTAGATGATGTGGAATTTGTTGTAGTAAAGGAGTATAATGACGTTGCGCGTTTCCCTCAAAATCTAATCAACGCTATTGGTGTAGAAAAGTTCATAATTATGGATAATTATAGATTTGTAGAAAAATTATGGCCTGTGCATATTATGTAGGGCTATTCACGGTTAAAGGACATTAAATTATCCTTTAATCACCAATTAAAATAAACTAAATACACAAACAGTTTTTTTAGTATTCTACCCTAATAGTAACACTACAACAGAATAATTAGTAGGAATGCGTAATTATAAAGATTTAATATCACAAATTGAGGAGTGGACAAAGGTTGAAAGTAAGCCCTTTGCTACGCGTCTGCATACTGCATTTGAAAAATATCAGGAATATATCTCTAATGGAATTTCATATGATGGCACGGGCAAAAACAATGACCTTTTGTTAGAACGTCCTCTTAACGTCAGTATTGATAGTACTTTTATTGCTGAAATTAGTAATCTTTGTAATAATATTCTTAATACGTATAATGACTACAATAATGGGACAATAGCTAAATGCATCGAAAATAACTGGTGGGATCAATACAAAGAGAATTGGTCAACACATTCTGAGACAGCAAGTGGGATAAATAATGTATACTACCGCATGCGCTCACGGGTAGAAGGCAATGATACGCATAAGACATTTACAAGGGAGGAGTTGTTTCATATTCCATTCAACCGACGCGACTTGATAAAACCATACAGATATAGTATGATAGGTATGCCTTGCTTGTATTTGGGATGTTCCATATACGTATGTTGGGAAGAAATGAGAAGAGCAAGTATAAACAACTTGATGATATCGGCCTTTAAATTATGCGACGGGCATACATTGAATCTGTTAGATCTACGCTTGAAAAGAGAATTTGAAAATGAAGATAGTTTGAAGAAATATTTACAAATACTTCCATTAATTATTGCTTGTTCATTTAAAACAACGAGTAAGGCTGGTGTATATATCCCGGAATATGTGTTTCCGCAATTAGTTATGCACCTTATAGTTAAGGATAATGTTTGTAACAGAAAGTTGGATGGGGTGATTTATGACACCACGCAACAAGAAGATGATTTTAAGGAAATTACCGGAAATAATTACAGAAGGATTGAAAACATTGCTATTCCTGTCTATGATGTTAAGGATGAAGGGTATTGTTCGAAACTATGTGGCATGTTCGAACTAACAGAACCTACAACAACAGAGTACGAAGATAATAAGGACTCGTTGAGAGGTTATCTGCCATTTCCTGATGGAGATTACGAAAATACAATATTTTGGGCGATGGAAAAACGATTCGAAAATCCCAATTTGTATCGAAGAATCAAAGAATAGTTATCGCGTATACGCATACGCGCAAGATAAATAAGGAATAGTGTTACTGTAAGACACTTGAAACAAATTACAGATTGATCTTTGACATACTGAAATAAACTAAAAAAGTAGTTGAAAAAAGGAACAAGCTGAGAAAAAAAGGAACAAGCTGGACTGGAAAAAGGACCAAGTAAAGTTTGTCAACTTTGCCAAGTTTGTCATTTCAATATTTAGTTATTTCATTATGTCAACATAAAAAAACGGGTATAGGCTATTGGGTTGCCCTGTACTCACAAAATATAACCACACGCACACGCGTGTGTAGATATAAATAAGGAATAATATAAAAAAACCAAATACATTATGAAAAACTTAATTACTTATTTGAAAACTCTGTGGAGTCGGGTAGCGGACTCACAGAGAAAGGAGGTTGGAGTGATCTCGGGTGAAGCAACCATTGAGCACCCATTCAGCACCTATTCAGCACCCTTTGGGACCTGCTGGCAACCAAGTGGAAAACTGCATTCGGTAGTGAGATGTGCCGCAATGCTCGTAATGCTTTTAACTCTCGGCAGCGGAAATGTGTGGGGAGAAACGATGGAACTTACTTTTGAAGGAAGTGGAACGTTTCCAAATAATTCTGCATGGACTGTTAACTCTGGTTCGCAGAATACAACCTACAATCACACAGCATCCGGTTCAAAGTCATGCCAATTTAGCGCAACAGGTTTTTATATTAAGACCAATGAAAAAATTGCAGGAACCATAACAAATATTAAATATTATGCTACTAAAGCAAGTACAAATACAACAAGCACTAATGTCTATATTCAAACGTCAACAGATGGCTCTAATTGGACAACAGTAAATACGTTCAATATCGCTTCTACCACAAAAGGAACTTTTACCGAGGTTTCGCAGAATTTAACAAACAATAATGTTAATGTATATGTTAGAATAAGTAGAGGAGGAAGTTCTACGGCTAATCGTATCATAGATGATATTATAATAACCTACACTGTTGCTGAGCCAAAGTATACCTTAAAAGTGCCTGACGGAGAAGGAGGATATGTCACATATAGTAATAAAGTAAAAGCTGATCTGACGGAGGATATGGCAGTCAGCGGACACAGTTGTCCCGGCGATTTGGACGGTACATATTCGGGATGGCGTGTTGGTGCACTAGAGACACCCGCAGCTTCTCCTGGCACAACTTATAATAGTTCCACAGCAGGAGCCATGCCTAGTGATGGAGGCACATTGTATGCAGTTTTTAGGCAAACAAGTGGTTCGTATTATTATCTAACCAATCCATCTTGTGCGGCAGCGAAGACCTTGTCTTCGATTGCAATTACAATGCAACCTACAACGACAAAATATCTTGTTGGTGAAACATTCAGCAAGACGGGGGCGGTTGTAACAGCTACCTATTCTGATGCGACGACAGCTAATGTCTCTGCTTCTACCTCATGGACACCAACAACAGTTTTGGTCGCTGGTAGTAATACCATCACGGCATCCTATACGGAAGGCGGAATAACCAAAACTGCTACTAGTACAGTCACTGCCTATTCTGTAACTGTTCAAAAGAAAGACGAGGACGGAACGACCATAGCTGATGCAGGAGTTACTGCTTCTGCTTCCGGACGTACATTAACTGCCAGTGCAGGTAGTACACATTATGTATTCAAGACATGGAAATATGGAACGGCTTCTGGAACGAGCATTGCATCTGCGACAAGCGCAAGCACCTCGCTAACTGGGACACCATCAGCAGCAGTTACTGTTATTGCGGAGTTTTACAAACCATGTACCGTAACTTGGAGTGTGAATGGTTCTACATATCAGACGACTTCTAATGTGTCGTACAACACGACGACTTCTACTCCGGCGAATCCGAGTGTGCCGGGTGAGTGTACGGGAAGTACTTTCATGGGATGGACATCAAACTCCGGTTGGGCAAGTGATAGTGCGCCGGGAGATTTGTTCAATGGCACTTCACCAACTATTACGGGAAATATAACATTCTACGCAGTATTTGCGGATGAGAAATGATGAATGAGAGAAGGATGTTTAACAATTAAAATTGAAACGATTATGAAAGCAAATTTTAATATAGCAAAAAATGTTCGTAACTCTCGTTCTATCAGTGCATTAGGTGCATTAAGAAAGTTACAAAGCATAGGACTCCTCCTTTGCGCCCTAATGATAGGTAGTTTGCAGGTGTGGGGAGCAGATTATGTATTGGTTAAAAATATAAGCAACTTATCCGTAGGAGACGAGGTGTTATTAGTGAATATCGACAACTCATATGCTCTTGGAACCAAGCAAAACAACAACAATAGAACGGCTGTATCTGTAACCATTTCCAATGATAAGATTACCAATCCGGAAAATACAGTTGATGTCCTTACAGTGGGGAAATCAGGTGACTACTGGACATTTTATTCTAACAATGGTTCTGGAACAGGATGTCCAGGATACTTGTACGCGGCATCTAGTAGTGGTAACTATTTGAGAACACAATCGAGTAATGATAACAATGGAATATGGGATGTTACCATAAATACCACTACAGGAGAAGGGTCCTTTGTGGCACAGGGAACTAATACCCGTAAAGTGATGCAGTATAATAATAGTTCTCACATTTTTGCTTGTTATTCTAGTGCAAGTCAGGCATCTATATATATATTCAAAAAAGCCGCATCCGGTTATACGGTTGATTTTGCAGTTAGCCCTGCCGGTTATGGAACAGTGTCTCCATCATCACAATTGACAGGTGTGGCTAGCGGTACGGCTATTACAAAGAGCGGTAATACTGTAACGATTGGAGGAACAACAGTTACGGCAACTCCTCATTCACAAGATGCTACTTATAACTATGCATTTAATAACTGGACAGTTACGGATAATTTAACATCCGTAACCAAGAATGTTACCGTGACAGCAAACTTTACGCGTAGCGCAAAGACTTATAGCAACTATCGTACATTGTGTTCGACGACTGATCCGAGTTTGTCGGTAAGTCCGGCAAGTTTGACAGAGTTGGATTATATAGTGGGCGCAGGTCCGAGTGCTGCAAAGAGTTTCAGCATGAGTGGAAGCAATCTGGAAAGCGGTACGCTGACTGTTACTGCTCCTACAAACTTCCAAGTAAGTAAGGCAAGCGGTTCCGGTTGGGCAAGTAGTATTACGTTTACCGATGTAAGCGGCACATTAGCAGCGACTACCGTATATGTACGTTTGGCTTCTGGAAAGAGTGCAGGCGAGTATTCCGGCAATGTATCTATCAGCGGTTGTGGATTGGAGTCGGCCGTCCAAGTAGCACTTAGCGGAACGGTGTACCAGCCAACGATTATAGCAACTCCGGCAAGTGTGACGGGATGGAATGCCGTGACAGGCAGTGCTCCGAGTCCGGCGACACAGACTATAGACGTGACCGGTGTGAACCTGAAAGCAGATATATCAGTATCCCTGACAAGCGGTAGCGATTATTTCTCCATAGACAAGAGTAGTTTTGAGCAGACAAGCGGTTCCGCCAGCGGTACTATCACCATCAGCGTAAAAGCAGCAGCATATGCATCGGCAGCAACACGAAACGGGAATATCCGTTTGACATCCACAGACGCCACTACGGTAGATGTACCGATTACTCTATTAGTACAGGATGACCCGAGAGAGAAATTTACGTTACTGACATCATCTAACATTTCCGACCTCAGTGATGGAGCCAAATTGGTTTTAGTCGAGAGAACTCGTGGATATGTAATGAATACCACTTCCGGAACTAATGGACATGAACAGGTTAATACCGGATTCGAGTTTTTAGAGAGTAATACAATTATTGCACTTGAGGAAACTAATGAGGTAGAAGTTTTAACCTTGGTTGCATCAGATGACGGGACATACTTGTTGAAAACACTTGGCAATCAATACATATATTATTCTTCGGGTAATACTCATAAAACAGGAGCCTTGCCGAGCCCCGTTACGAGCGGCTATCAGTGGACAATCAGTATGTTCCCGGAAGATAATTATGTTAACATTAAATCTACTAATTGCCTTGGTTATAATGGTGGTGCATCAGGGCAGAAATTTAGGTCGTATTCAGAATCGACTATTACGGGCGGTTATAATACATATGCCATTTATGCCTATTATCAACCGTCTTCCGATCCCTCTATTTCTCTGACAGCAAGTCTAAGCAAATTTGAATACGTTTACGGTTCCGGTCCGAGTTCGCCGGCACAGACATTTACCGTTAGTGGTAAGAACTTAAGCAACGATCTTGTCGTATCGGTTCCTTCTAATATTTATGAAGTGAGCAAGAACGGTAGTAGTGATTGGGGAAGTAGTGTTTCCTATACTCCTTCGACGGAAACAGTAAGCAGTCAGACCGTGTATATCCGTCTTAAAGCCGGACTGAGCGCAAATGCATACGACTATGCGGCGGCTTCTGGCTTGCGTGTAACCAGCACCGGTGCGACAGAGAGAAATGCGGCTCTGGAAGGCGAAGTCAAATATTCCGTAAGCATCAGCGCCAACAACGGCTCTTACGGAAGTGTGTCTCCTACATCGGGAACGACCCGTACCAGTATAGATGTTACCGCCACGCCGAACGCCAATTATCGTGTTCCAACTACCGGCGGCTATACTGTAACTTCCGGAACAGCAACGGTTGTCAATAACGGAGATGGCACGTTTACAATCACTCCGACAAGCAACTGTGCAGTTACAATCAATTTCGAGGCTATTCCTACGCACAAGGTGACTTATTGGGCAACAGGCACGAAGATTCAGGAGAGTGACGTACAGGAAGGCGCAGCTATCCCTGACCAGACAACCGAGACGGCATCCGCAATAGAGGCATATTGCGGCAACAGAGAGCATTTCGTAGGGTGGACAACGACATCGGGTTATTCGCACGCGACGGACGCTCCGGCAGGCATGATAACAACGATGTCTCCGGGCGGAACGATGAGCACGAGCGATGTGAACTACTATGCGGTGTTTGCGAATGGCACCGGTGAATTCGGGAAATACAAACGTGTAACCTCTTTAAGCGATATCGTAGCCGGCGACAGTATTGTGATAGTCAGCAACAATCATGGCTATGCGATGATTTGCAGCAGTAACCAAATAAGTAACTCAAGTACAGTAAGCGAGACGAGCAGCAAGATAACTCCGACAGCAGCGATGCGTTGGCTGGTGGGCGGAAACGCCAGCGACGGCTATACGTTTACGATGAGCAATACCGTGAAAGCCAACGGGGCTCCCTATACGTTAGGCGCAGCCAGTATTCCGGGAAACAACAGTAGTAATTCCGTGCAATTCAATGCCTCGAATACCACTTTCAAGATTACAAACCATAATACATCTGGCACATATTACATCCACGCTTCCGGAAATGTCAATTGCGGTCTGGAACTGCACGGAAGCGGAACACCCTCATGGAAGTTATATACATATAATAGCGGATTGAAATCCAATGCCTACACCGCCATGAAACTATATGTTCCAGATGCTCATTATATCGATTATACAACCGAATGCTGCTCGCTGCAACCGGTAACGGATGTGGTGGTTAACTCGATGACCAATACTTCCGTGACATTGGGCTGGACTTTACCTGCCTCTACAGCCGGTATTACCAAGTTCCAAGTAATTGATGTGGATAATGGTAATGCGGTAGTAAAGGATAATATCAGCACCAGTGCTACCAATTCAGGAAGTATCAGCGGATTAACAAAATGTAACACATACCACTATAAGGTCGTTTCGTATAGTAGTACGTGTACGGTAACTTCTTCTGCTATTGAATTCCGGCCGTTTGGAGATGCCAGAACGGTTAATTTTAACTATAATGGTGGATCCGGAACCCCGGCTTCGTTCACGACTTCTTGCGACGGCACGTCAACTACTCTGCCTACACCTGATGCCCGCGATGGTTACACATTCTTAGGTTGGTGGTCTGCATCCAGCGGTGGTGATAAGAGAGGTGACGCAGGAGACAGCTATACTGTAACCGGGAACACTACTATTTGGGCTCATTGGGCACAGAATTTTACGGTAACTTATAATAGAAAGGGAGGAACGATAGTCTGTGGAGGTTCCGAGATCGGTGTTGCAGGTCAGACATTTACCATTTGTACAACCGAACCGACCAGAAGTGGTTATATCTTTGCAGGTTGGGATACAGAAGAAGGCGGTACAGGCACCCGTTATAATGCCGGTGGCACGTTCACAATGCCCTCTTCAGATGTAACTCTATATGCTCAGTGGACAGATAATTGGCGCAACTTGACCTTTAATGTTCCGGCAGGCGGTGGCTCAGCGAGCGGTGTTCCGTCCGGCAATCATGTGCGTGACGGTCAATCGTTCACGATGCCAACAATTACCGGCAAGTCGGATTCTAAATGGTGTTGGACCTTCTTGGGTTGGACAGAGACAGCTCCGAACGGAAGTGGTAGATGGGATGTTACGCCAAGCTATATAGCAGGTGGCGCCACTTCAAGTGCTATCACAAGCGACAAGACCTATTATGCGGTTTATTCCAAAACAGGAGCGGGCGCGAGCGGAACGGTTGAACTGACAACCGCCGTTATAGACGGTTTGTACCAAGCGAAACTAAGCGAAGCAGTAAGTGGCGCGATTGCATACGGCAATGAACGGTCATATACTTCCAATGGTTATACGTGGACGACAACTACACGTCAAATGTGGATTAACTCAACTAATCAGCATAGTACCTATCTACAATTTAATACAGCAAACACCACATGGTTAAAGTTACCAACTTTACCGGGACCGATTAGCTCCATGACAATTGACTGCAGAAATGCAAGTGGCAATGCATTGGCTACAGGTAGTGTATATTTGCGTACAAGTCCGACAGGCTCTAATGAGGCTACCGGTACAATATCGTCAAACATTTGTACCTTCGGCGAAACGGAGTTGACAACAGGATACCTTGTAGCTGCTCAAAATATGCAAATCCTATCCATGAGTATCTCCTATGGTCCTCCGGCAATTTATGGTTACACATTGGATGACTGCGGTTGTGTTGTTACTGAGTTTGATTTGACCTACGATGCGAATACTGCAAACTTCGCGGGTTCGACGATAACTCCTTGTACGGGTGTAACCGGTTATAAGTGGTCGGAGCATGACGATGAATATACCATCTGTTCTACCGTTCCGACATGCGACGGATACAAGTTTAGCTACTGGGCAACGAACGCCAACGGAAGCGGAACGCATTACAATCCGGGTGAAGTGATAACCTGCGTAGGCGAGACACCTATTACATTATACGCACGCTACGAGCGCGTACACACGGTGACGTTCAATAATCAAGGCACACCGACTCCTGTGACGCAGGCTTCTGCTGGTGCAGCAATAGACGTACCTGCTGCAACCACTCCGTGTAGTGCAGAATGGACCTTTGCCGGTTGGAGCAAAACAGCTATCGCACCGATGTCGTTGTTACCGGAATTAGAGATTACAGCCGGGACAAGCACCTATACACCGGATGAAGATGTAACACTCTATGCTATCTACCGCAAGACCAGCACATCGTCTGCGTTCGTGGCAGGTATGAGTGGCGCGTATAAGATTAAAGCCACCTATAATGCCACAGACCAGTATGCAACAGATTATAATGGTGCCAAACTGCGTTATTCTGCAACTCCGGGTGCCGCACAAACATATTATATCAAGTATGTAGCGGCAGACGGTGGCAAATACACCATTCAACAAAGTGACGGTCAGTATATCAAGTATCAGGGTAAATCTGCAACTAGCGGTGCTCATACCGACTTGGCATTAAGTGCAACCGAGTATTTCTGGCGTATAAACGCAAGCGGTTCGTTATGGGCAGTGCAAGCCACGACAAGTACTGATGCAAACACACACTATCTGCAGTTTGACCCGAATGGTTCTACCGGTTTCAAGGGATACACGAATGGTATAAATATTGCCTTTGTAGCCGCAGACGGTCAGTACTACTATCGTACGATGAGCTGTGAAGATGATTTCGATATTATCTTCCACGAGAACGGAACAACGATTAACTGGGCTACAGGATATCCGGAAGCGACCTACAAAGACTTGGCTAATGCAACAATCATCAGCACGTTCCCGACGGCAACCTTTGACGGCTGGACGTTCCTCGGTTGGCGCACTGCTGATTATGAGGAGAGCACAGATGCTCCGGCAAGTGCGAGTGTTTATGGCGGCACTGACGGCATCAGTGGTAACACGATTACAGTAACTTCTGCAAACATTGATTTGTACCCCGTATTCACACGCTTTGAGGACAACCAGCCGTTCGACCAGATTAACGGTGGCGACTACTACATCTACTTCTTGGATGAAGGCAGCGATGATGGATATGGTGCTGCACAACGCGTATATGCGGGTACGTATGCCGATAAAAAACGTTATAACAGTACCGCTTTATGTTCTGCAGCCACAACCTTTACGTTTACCAAACTGGAGAACGGGAACTGGACAATATACGATAATACAACCCATATGTATCTATACGGTATTGAAAATGATGACTTGAAACAACAGGCGAGTGCTATAGGCGCTGAATGGACGCTTACACTAAACGGGAATCAGTTTGATGCCTTCCATGTAGGAACCAGTTATGGTCAATTGATAGCCCAAGGAGGCGGAACAAGCGCTACAATTATGAACTACCGTCGTACCAATGTGACAAAAGATCCCGCATCGTACCACCGTGTATATCTAGGTAGTTGTACGAACCGTGTATTCTCATCCAATCCTATGACTATACCGGAGATTGATTTGAAGGGAACGGTAGTAGTGACGGCTTCGCAGAACGGAGCAGTACGTAATACCAATGTACTGACTGTTTCAGGACACAACCTGACACCGAGCACAGGAGAGATTACCATCACTTCAAACAACAGCGATGTTTATTTCTCGCTCAGTACTGACAAGAACTTTGCCAAAGGTGTAGCTGATCAGCCGAAGCCGAGTGTTACCATAACGGCGAACGGAAGCGGAATAGTAACTCCTACACCGGTATATGTTCACTACAAGCCAAGCAGCAATGTAGATGCATGGACATCTGCAACTATTACGGCAAGTTACACAGGTGCCGAGGATGCCGAAGTAACAGCTGAGTTGCGCACCGTGAAGGAGAACTTCGTGATTGCATCCAAGGTGGGTGACAATTGGTACGCGCTACCGGCAAATATGGCTGCAGAAGGAGTATTTGAACCGGTGCTGATTGATGTGGACGAGAGCGCTAAGATTGCTTACGGACCTGCGACAGTAGGATACAAGATGTGGCCGGTACAAACGGTTAACGGCGGTACGGACGAGTATGCGGCGAATGGAGACAAAGTTCGTTTTGCCGGCAATAGTAACGCCGGTTTATGGGCATCCAACTCCAATAACCACATCCGTAACTGGGCGACTATCACCGCTATCGGAAGTACTGCTGAGACACCGGCATCATACGAGTGGATCATAGAGACCGAAGATCGTGAGGCTTATACGTTGAAATCGATGTATAGCACCAACTATCTGGATCTGTACCGTCCGTCAAGCGGCGCTCATGCCGGCAAATTGGTTTGGGCAAGCAACAGCACTTACGAGACGAACGAGATTCATTTCTTCCCGCTGACCGAGCGTGAGGTGATCACTATTATCCCGCGTGAGTGGAAAGCGAACGGACTGGTATTCTCTGTTGCGGCAGATAACCAGATTACGGCTGTAAGTTACAAGATCGGAACCGGTAGTGAGACAAGCACGACCTATACCCGTCATTCCACCGGCGGTTACGGTCTGTACGAAGTTGTGCTGCCTGACCTGACCAGTCAGTACGGCAAACTGCTGACACTGAAGTTGACCATCAGCGGCACGCCTACCTACGCGACAACGACCATTCCTATCATCGTTAATGCAAATGCAAGCACGAAGACGAATGAACCGTTTGCGACCTTGGGTGCCGCCACAAAAGATTATGATGTAGTGGTACTGGACGGCAAGACGCTGACCACGGATGCTATCGCCAGCGGAGCATGCAAGTTCCAGAACTTGTATATCTATCCGGGTGCAACCCTTGTGAACGCGGCCAACAATAATCTAAGTGTCCGTTATTTAGAGTTGCGCGGCGGTATCAAGGGTATTGACCACAAGAGCGATTTGGCACAGGGCGTACCTCACCTGAAGTTAGACAAGAACTTCAGTAGTACTGCCGGCGCGAACCTCGATATGTATGTAAACACCGCTCACTCGTATGCGCTGAGCGTGCCGTTTGATGTGACACTATCCACAGTGAACTTCGCAAACTCGCTGAATACCACGACGAGCGAACCGATCAACGGTACACTGGATGCACAGTTCATGATCATGGAATATGACGGCGCGCAACGTGCCTCTACCGGAAAGGGTTGGAAACATATTACGTCCACGGAACGTGTACTGCACGCCGGCGAAGGATATGTGCTGCAAGGTAAGCGCCCGAAAGGCCAGCCGTTCGCAGTCATCCGCTTCCCATTCAGCAGCATAAGCGGCTGGGCAACCGGAGAAGGTGAAGTAACCAAGTCGGCAATCAGTATCTCAGCTCATGAAGGCGGAGACAAGACCCCGGACAACGACAAGGGCTGGAACTTAATTGCCAACCCGTACATGGCAACGCTTTCGTATAACGGTGCAGACGAAGGTTGGGCAGCAGACTTCACTGTCGGATCACTCGTGAAAACAGACACCGATCCATGGGATGGCAAATACGAATGGACGAGTACGACTAATGCCTATGTGACGATGCCTAATGAATGGTACACCGAGTTCCCGCAATATCGTGCAAACTCTGCACAAGCGGTATTTGAGCCTTTCAAGAACTTCTTCATCCAAGCAACTGCAGACGGTTCAGTAACATTCGACAAGTCGAAGCGTGCATCCGCTCCGCGTCACCTGCTGGCTCAAGTAGAAAAAGCACAGCCGATCTATGCAGACATCAACCTGACGCACGGAGAGGCATTTGCTCAAGCAGGACTGACCGTGGACGAGAATGCGACAGCCGGCTATAAGTTTGGTGAGGACCAGAACATCTTCGAGAGCCGTGAGGCATTGACTTATCTGAAGATGTACACCGTTGCGGACGGACATTATCTGGTAGGTAACACGCTGACACCGGCTGAAACGGAAGAACTGATTCCTGTAGAGTTCTATGCTCCGAATGCCGGCGAGTATATCTTCAGTCTGGATGACAATTCCGATATCGACCGTCTGGAATATGTAATCCTGTATGACGCCGTACTGGGTCTGAATACCAACCTGTTAACCAATGATTACATGGTGGATTTGGAAGAGACAGGATTGATTGAGAACCGCTTCTCGATAGGCTTGCGGATCAAAGAGAAAGATAACTCGGCAACAGGCATAGGCGATGTGAGCGGAGATCCGGAACGACCGTACAAGTTTATCTACCGCGACAAGATGTATATCCTCCGCGGCGGTAAGATCTACGACGCGACGGGCAAACAAGTACGTGAGATCAATAAGTAATGTTTAATGTGTAATGTTTAAAGGAGATTAAAGTTATGAAGACATTGAGATATTTATTGATCGTAATGGGTTTGATGAGCGTGCTGAGCATTAGTGCTCAGACGCTCGCCCAAGAGCCGCAAGCACAAATGCAATCCACCTCTATCATGGCGGGTTCGGGTTCACAGTTGCCATCTGCAGCAGTGCATGGAACGTATGTGACAGGCACGACTATCGGGACGTATAGTCCAGCAAACGCAAGTGGTCCTCATCGTGCGAAAAAAGGAGATGACGATTGGGAAGATGATGGATGGGGCGATACCGGTGATCCGTGGGCTACGCCGCTTGGCGACGCGGCATGGCTGCTGGCGCTGCTCGCGCTGGCGTATGCTTTGCTTCGCGTGTATAAGCGCGAGCGCAGTGTATAGCCTGCGGCGTGTAGATGCCTAACGGCGTTTAGGGCGTAAGCGCAGTGTATAGCCTGACGGCTGTTTAGATGCCTGCGGCGTTTAGGGTGTACAGTGTACGGTGTATAGATTAAGGAGCGCGCATGCGCGTGTGGAGAACGATTGGGGATTGGACGGCAAAAAATACACAAGAATGTGGAAAAAATGACACAATATTTGCATGTGTCATTTTTTTTGTGTATCTTTGCAGCCGCAAAGATGAAACGAAACAAACAAAACTACCATTTAACACATATTATCATGAGAAAAATCTTCACATTAGCGGCTCTGGCGATTATCAGTGCGATGAGTTGGGCGGCAAGTATCACCGTCAATCCGACGACAGTCGATTTCGGTGAAGTGAGTATCAAAGGCAAGCCCAGCGTTGAAGGCACCGCAACCATCCACGTGAGTTTCTCCGGTTTACAGCCGTACTGCGGCGTTGCTTTTGAGGATGTAAGTTCCGAAATGCCGGAAGATGGAGCCTCCTTCTGGCTTGACGGCACCAAGACGGCCGGCTGGATTTACGGCGGCGATACCTCCACCCCTGCCGAAGGAGAAGGTCTGACGCTTCATTACTACGCAGACCAGGCAGGAACGTACACCGGCAAAATGCGTTTCTACACCTACGAGGACGCCAACTGGGAGGTAGAGAGCGAGAGCGTTTACCTGACGATGAAAGTAGTTGTAACCGATGAGGCTATCGTGGCAAAGACTACCCCATACGAGCGCATCAACAGCACAAGCGAGCTGAAGAGCGGCGATACGATTGTGTTTGTAAGCGAGAGTGAGGGAGCAGTAAGCGGTCCGCTATACGCCACCTACCTTCAGTCGGTGACCGAAGGGGTGAAGATAGCCAACGGCAAAGCGGACGTGCCGGAAACGGCCCAATCCTTTGTGCTCAGCCAATACGGCGGGAACTGGCAGTTGACCGCAACAGGAACAGACAACAGACTGTCACTGGACGTAACGGGAAAGGGTGCATTCACCTATGCCACTCCCGTGGCGAACCAGATTCTGGCAGGATGGGGCATCTCTATCAGCAACGGTACAGCCTATGTCTCCAGACCCGACGAGACATTCCCCGTAGAATTCAATGACAATCGGTTCAGGCCCTACAAATCCCCACTTGGCTCCACCATACAACTCTACAAGAAAGCAGGCGAAGCACAGGAGATACAGAGCAAACTGGAGATAGAACCTATTTCGTTCGGCGATGTTGAGTTGGACGAGAACAAATCCGTGACGGTCAACTACACCGGCGAGAATCTGACAGAAGATATTATCTGGCTTCTGGAAGGCAGCGATGCCAGTCTGTTCGGCACGAAAATCAACGGCGACCGTAACGGTGGTACAATAACTATCCTCTACAAGGGCAAAGGCAAGAAAACGGGCAAGGCAGACGCACGGCTGAGCTATCTGACACTGGACGCCAAACTGGATGTAGTGGAGGGTTCTGCGAATATTGACATCAACCTGATTGCCGCGACCGTCAAACTGACGAAGATAGAGTTTGTCGGAGCCCCTGAGAGCATTGACCAGGGTGCATCAATAGATATGAGCCAGTATCTCGTCTTCACCCCCGGCGACGCTGAAGACAAATCGCTGGTATGGATGACAGACCACGACTATCAGGGCACCGTTGACGAGAACGGTGTACTGACCGCCAAGCACGTGACCGGCAATGTGGCCGTGACCGCGACCTCGGTGCGCATGCCCGATGTGAGCGCGACCTGCATCCTGGCCATCACCGTTCCGGAAGTAACCGATTTTACGCTGTCAGAGAGCGAAATAACACTGAGCCCGGGAGGAACGCACACACTGTCCGTAGCCACCTACGTGCCCGATTATGCAACGGCCAGTCCGACCTACGCCAGCAGCAACACAGACGTAGCCACCGTAAACAAGAAAGGAGTGATTACCGCCAAGAATCTTGGCGAGGCAGAGATAACCGCCACTATCGGCAAGGTAGTCAAGACCTGCGCAGTTCATGTCGTTCCGGTAAGTGTCACCGGCATTACATTCGAAGCGACAGAGGCCAATCTGACACTCGGATCGACGCTGCAACTGAGTCCTGTCATTACCCCAGCCGAAGCCGCAGCGCAATACACGATCACCTACAGCTCGGATAACGAGAGCGTAGCGACGGTAGATGCCCACGGCAAGGTAACGTCCGTAGCCGAAGGCGATGCAGTCATCACAGCCACCATCTCCGACAAGAGCGCACAGATTACTATTCATGTGACAGCCGCCAAGACCTTTGCAAAGGTGAATGCAGCTTCTGAGTTAGCTGCCAAAGACACGATTATTCTGGCGTTGCAGAGTGTGCCGGTGATTGCCGGTCCGCGCGACAACAAGAAACTGAGCGTGCTGTTGGAAGATGTAACCGTAACGGATAGCGAGGCATTCGCAGAAAACGCATGCCGTATGGTATTAGGTACGGAGAAGAACAAAGAAGGTTTCACGCTGACGATAGTAGGCGCCAGCAAGCCGATAGCCGTGACGAGTACCGGTAACGACATCGTGGATGCGAACACGACGAACTGCAAGATGTGGGAGTTCGTGGAGGATGACGGCAAAGGTGTGTTCATCCGCAACCTGGGCAACACGAATGCGATGTTCAAATACCAGGCAGGCAACGCGGCCGTCAAGCCATACAAGATAAACACGGCCGGCGCGGTATATGTGTATGTATATGTCCGCAAATACGTTGATCCGGGCCAAGGTATCGAAGATATCGAAGAGAGTACACCGGCACAGAAGATATTGCGCGAAGGACAGATTCTCATTCTCCGCAACGGCCTTACCTATACCATCGAAGGGAAACGACTCTAAGACTTATAGACTATGAAAGGAATTATTTTAGCCGGGGGAAGCGCGACGCGTCTGTACCCCTTAAGTAAAGCAATCAGCAAACAGATCATGCCCGTTTACGACAAACCTATGATCTATTATCCGTTGTCGGCTCTTATGTTAGCGGGTATCCGCGAAGTGTTGATCATCAGCACGCCGCGCGACTTGCCGATGTTCGAAGAGTTGCTAGGCGATGGAAGCCGTCTCGGCATGCAACTGAACTATAAAGTGCAGCTGGTGCCTAACGGTTTGGCGCAAGCGTTTGTGCTCGGTCGCGAGTTTCTGAACGGCGAGCCGGGATGTCTGATCTTAGGCGATAACATGTTCTACGGCCAGCATTTCGCTTCGATGCTTCGCGAAGCCGTGGAGAGCGCGCAGCAAGGCGGCGCGGTGATCTTTGGATACGAAGTAGCCGATCCGCGCGCGTACGGTGTCGTGGAGTTCAACGCGGAAGGCAAAGTGTTGAGTCTCGAGGAGAAACCGGCGGAGCCGAAGAGCAACTATGCCGTGCCCGGTCTGTATTTCTACGACGAAACGGTTTGCGAGAAAGCAGCCAACCTGAAGCCGAGTGCGCGCGGCGAGTATGAGATCACCGACCTCAACAAACTCTACCTCAACGAAGGTACGCTGAAAGTCAAACTGTTCAGCCGCGGATTCGCTTGGCTCGACACCGGTAACTGCGACAGCCTGCTCGATGCCGGTAACTTCATCGCTACTATCCAGAACCGCCAGGGCTTCTACGTAAGTTGCATCGAAGAGATCGCTTGGCGCAACGGCTGGATCAGTACGGAGAAACTGGCTGAGTTAGGCAAAGAGATGAAGACCAATTACGGCCGTTACCTCGAGCGCCTCGCTGCAAGAGGGAAATAATTCTGAACAGCACTTAATAAGCACTTGACCAGCATTTAACCAGCATTTAACCCCGATAATGAAACGTTTTCTTTTCGTTCTCTGCCTGATGGCGCAAGTATGCGTTTTGACGGCGCATGAGCACTATGTGATTCAGCACTACTCCATCAAGGACGGGTTGAGTCAGAATACCGTGATGGCTATCCTGCAGGACAAGCAGGGCTTTATGTGGTTCGGTACCTGGGACGGCCTGAACCGCTTCGACGGCTACACGTTTGAGGTGTTCAAAGCCAAGAAGGACAACGTGGAGGCCCGCGTGAACAACCGTGTGGACCTGATCTACGAAGATGAACTCGAGCAGATCTGGTGGGCCACCTACGACGGCCATTTCTACCGTCTGGATGCGGCGCGACTCGTGACGACCGAGTTTCCGTTCGACAGCCTGCCGGAAGGCATGATGCTCAAGATGAGCGAGCGCGACAAGCAGACGAAAGTGGACTCGCACGGCGTGATCTGGCAAGCCGATGACACCTATGGTATCCAGCGCTACCGTTTCGGCCAATGGAAGCGCTTCACGCCGCCTCTGGACAGCCGTTACGCGGGTCGCCTGCGCGAACATTTCTTTACGCTCGAAGACGCGCAAGGGCGCACGTGGGTCAACCCGACCGGCGGCGGATGGAGTTATTATGACTTCGACAAAGACGAGTTGGTCTATCCGATTCAGGGTCTGACGAACATGATTCACACGGCGTATGTGGACCGCGACGGCCAGATGTGGATCTCGAGTTATGACGGCGGTGTGGATTGCGTGAACATGGATCCTACGCCCTACCTGCTGCACGACCTGCGTAAGTCCGAACGGGACAACGGCGAGGTGCGTGCTTTCGCGCGAAAGAAAAACGGCGAAGTGCTGACACTCGTCAAATCCGAGACCAATGTCTATTGCGCCTTAGAGACCTCCCACGGCATGCTCTACGGAACGAAAGGTTCGGGACTGATAAAAAGCGAAAGAATTAAAGACTTAAAGGGAGAAAAGATCCCAACCAGCAACCCCGATATTTATGATATCGAAGAAGGGCGCGACGGGACGCTATACATCGCCACCTACGGCGGCGGCGTGAACATCATCACCTGGAACGAAGAGAAGAAAAAATGGGACGAACCCATCGTCGTAGGACCCGGAATGAAGGTGCGCGACATCGAGATAGTGGACAACACGCTTTGGTGCGGCACGACGACCGGTATTCTGAAAATTCAACTGGAGACACGCGAGAGTCAAGTCATCCCGAGTTACGACATCCGCGCGATATACTATAGCCATGATAAACTATGGTTAGGTTCATTCGGCGGTGGTTTGCTGTACTTGAATCCCAAACAGGCACGCCCAGAGATCGGACACGTGGAGACCTTCCACGACATCATCCTCAGCATGACTGGCGACGGCGAGAACCTCTGGTTCTGCTCGGAGAGCGATATCGCGCAGTTGAACCTCAAGACCGGCGATCTCTTTTACTACGACGCCTTGGACGGCGAAGACAATACCTACTTCACGGAAGCGGAAGCCCTGCGTACGCCTACCGGCAAGTTGCTCTTCGGCTACTCCAACGGTTATTGCGAGTTTGACCCGTCCCTCATTCATCGCTCTACCTCCGTGCCGCCGCTACGCTTCACCCGCATCGAGGCACAAGACAAAGAACTGACGGGCGACACGATCACCGTCGCTAACGGCAGCAACATCACCATCGAGTACGCAGCGATGGAATATATCGGCATCGACAAGATCGTCTATACCTATAAGATGGACGGCATCGATGCCGATTGGACGCACGCAAAGGATGTTCGCCGTGTGACCTACAACAACCTGCGCTACGGCACATATGCCTTCCATGTGCGCTCTACCAACCGCGAGTGCGGCGAGGTGGACAACGAGAAGACCTTAGTGATTATCGTCGAGCGCCCGTGGTGGTTAACATGGTGGGCCTTTCTGCTCTACGTGATTGCCATCATCATTCTGATAGCCCTGATCAGCTATATCATCCATGCCTATAACGGGCTGCGCCAGAAAGTGAAAGTGGAGCAACAAGTGACGGATATCAAGTTGCGTTTCTTCACCAACATCAGCCATGAGCTCCGCACCCCGCTCACGCTCATCGTCGCGCCGGTAGAGAACATCCTGCAGACGGAGCGCATCAGCCCGAGCGTACGCAGCCAACTGGAGATCGTTCAGAGCAACAGCCAGCGAATGCTGCGTATGGTGAACCAGCTGCTCGAGTTCCGCAAGGTGCAAAACCAGAAGATGAAACTCAAAGTGAGCAAGACGCTGCTGAGCGAGTTAGTCAACGAGACCTGCGCAAACTTCCAGAAAGAGGCGTACGACAAGCATATCAATTTCTCCATCGAGAACAAAGCCGTCGACTCAACCGTTTGGGTGGACCGCGGACGAATGGATACCATCCTTTGGAACCTGCTGAGCAACGCGTTTAAGTTCACGCCGGCCGGCAAGAACATCCGCGTAGTGATCGACTCCAAACCGGGCTTTGTGACGCTCTCCGTACAAGATGAAGGTATCGGCATCGCCCCGGAGAAACGCAGCGTGCTCTTTGAGCGCTTCTCCAGCAATAACGAGTTGAACAACTCCAACACTACGGGCACAGGTATCGGTCTCAACCTCACTAAAGAGTTAGTGGACCTGCATCACGGACATATCGAGGTCGATAGCGAAGTGGGCAAAGGCACGACGGTGACCATCCTGCTGCATACCGGCAAGGAGCATTTCGACCAAGACGTCGAGTTCCTCGAGGAAGGTGAAATGCCGATCATCGATCGCCCGACGGAGTCGTCGTTCGAAAACAAGATGGAGCAGTTGGAGAAAGAGACGCAGGACAATCGCCGCACGATACTCGTCGTCGATGACAGTCAGGATATGCAGCAATTCCTCGTCGGCATCTTCAACCGCGACTATAACGTTGAGGCGGCATCCGACGGCGCAGAAGCCGAATCCATCATCCGCTCGAAGCATATCGACATCGTCGTGACGGACCTGATGATGCCGAATGTAGACGGATTGGAGCTGACGCAGTTTATCAAGAAAAACCCGGACACGGACCATATACCGGTTATCTTATTGACCGCCAAGACGGCTATCGAGAGTCGCTTGCAGGCGCTGCAGTATGGCGCAGACGACTACGTAACTAAACCCTTCGAACCGGAGTACTTGCGCGCGCGCGTTCAAAATATACTCGCGCAACGCACGCACCTGGAGCAGAGTTACCGCCAGCGTCTGATGCGTCTGGAATCGCAACAAACCGATGAACCGGTGCCCGGCGACTCGTTCCTCGCCAAACTGCTGGATATCATGGACAAGGAGATGGACAACAACACCCTGACCGTGGACGAGTTGGTAGAAGAGATGAACATGGGCCGCACCGTCTTCTTCAACAAGCTGAAGAACCTGACGGGCCTTAGTCCGGTGGAGTTCATCCGCGAGATGCGTATCAAGCGCGCAGCGCAACTGCTCGAGGACCGCAAGTATAACATCACCGAAGTGACGTACATGGTCGGCATGAACGACAGCCGCTATTTCTCGAAGTGCTTCAAGAACACCTACGGCGTCACGCCGAGTGAATACAGGAAGCAAAGGTTGGGAGTGAAAGAGTGAAAGAATGAAAGTTGAATGGTTGTTTATAGGAGTAGTGGCTTTTGTGCTGGCGGGTTGTGGTCCGCAAGCGCCGCAGCGTCCAAGTCAACGGATGGGTCAGGCGCCGCAAGTGGACAGTGCCCAATTGGCGCTGCTCACGTTCAACCAACAACTGACACAGACGGCCGACGAGACGCTCTATCGCCTGGCGCAAGCGCAGGAAGAGCCCTACGCACTATACGAAAACGGCACGTGGGCTCACTTGACCAACACCGGCGATGCAGCAAAAGGTGCGCCACGCGAAGGCGAAGAATGTACGGTACACATGCGCATCTTCAGCCTCGACGGACACTTATACAGCGACATCGAGCAGACGGCACACGCCGGCAAATATGAGTTTCCCGCCGCGGTGGACGCCAATATCGGCGAGTGGAACCACGGCACGAAAGCCAAACTGCTCGCACCTTGGTACGCCGCCTACGGCATCAAAGGAACGGACGCTATTCCGCCCTACGAAAATGTAATTATTGAAATCGAACTGAAATAAATGAAACGAGTTATTATCGGACTATTGATCGGATTGCCGATTCTCTTCATCAGTTGCGCAGGAAACACCTATTCGGCGCTGCGCCAGGAAGAGGACCGACTGATCGCTAACTACCTGAGTCGGAACAACATCAACGTGCTGACCGAAGAACCCGACGTGGATTACATATGGGGCGAGAAGGACTACTATAAGGTGCAGGGGTACGACAACCTCTATTTCCACCTCATCAAGCGCGGCGACTCTATTCGCATTGATCCCGCCGATCCTACGGACACTATCGACATGACGATTCTTCTCAACGACGTGATCGTCACGCGTTATAAGAAATTCGGACTGACCGAGTACACCGACACGCTGAGCTATTGGACGACGCTCGACCAGGCGCATCCGTACGAGTTCTTCTACGGTAAAACCAGCGGCATCGCTTCCGGTTATACGCAGATTTGCGAGGCGATCGGATGGCACGAAGCTGTGCGACTGATGAAGTACCCCGACTCGCAATGCCAGGTGCTCGTACCCAGTAAACAAGGGTTCGAAGCCGATCAGACATCCGTCACACCGTACATCTACTTAATGAAGATTCAAGTAAAAAACTGATATGAGTTTAGTTAAATCTATTTCCGGTATCCGCGGCACGATAGGCGGCCGTGTGGGCGAAGGTCTCAACCCCGTGGATATCGTTCGTTTTACGGCGGCTTACGCGACACAACGCCGTGCGGCACTGCCGAACAATAACACCATCGTCGTGGGCCGCGATGCCCGACTGAGCGGACAGATGGTAGAGCAAATCGTATGCGGAACCCTCATGGGTATGGGCTACGACGTCGTCAACATCGGCTTGGCCACTACGCCGACGACCGAATTGGCTGTGACGGGAGAGAAAGCCGCCGGAGGTATCATCCTCACCGCCAGTCATAACCCCAAACAGTGGAACGCGCTGAAGCTTCTCAACGAGCAAGGGGAGTTTCTCAACGATGCGGAAGGCAAAGAAGTGCTGGCGATCGCCGAGCGCGAAGATTTCAGCTTCGCCGAAGTGGATGACTTAGGTCATATGACGTCGAAAGACTACCTGCCCTACCACGTAGAGCAAGTGCTGAAACTGAAGCTGGTGGACGTAGAGGCCATTCGCAAGCGGAATTTCACCGTAGCCATCGATTGCGTCAACTCCGTAGGCGGACTCGCTATTCCGGCGATTCTGAAGGCGGTAGGCGTTAAAAACATCATCGAATTGAACTGCACGCCGAACGGTCGTTTCCCGCATAACCCCGAACCCCTGCCGCAACACCTTACGGAGATAAGCGAGTTGCTCAAGAGCGGCAAAGCCGATGTAGGTTTTGTAGTCGATCCCGACGTAGACCGCTTGGCCATCATCTGCGAGAACGGAGAGATGTTCGGTGAAGAATATACGCTCGTCAGCGTAGCCGATTATATCTTGCGCCATACGCCGGGCAATACGGTGAGCAACATGAGTTCGACGCGTGCCCTGAGCGACGTGACACGTGCACACGGCGGTGAATATAGCGCAAGCGCCGTAGGTGAAGTGAATGTGGTAGCAGAGATGAAGCGCGTGCATGCCGTCATCGGCGGAGAAGGCAACGGCGGCGTGATCTATCCGGAGTGTCATTACGGCCGTGATGCGTTGGTAGGCATTGCCCTCTTCCTCAGTCACCTGGCGCACCTCGACATGAAAGTAAGCGAGTTACGCCGCACCCTACCCGACTACTGCATCAGCAAGAACCGTATCGACCTCACGCCCGACACCAACGTAGATGCGATCCTCGTGCGTGTGAAAGAACTCTATAAGAACGAGCGCGTGAACGACCGAGACGGCGTGAAGATTGACTTCGCGGACGGCTGGGTACACTTGCGAAAGTCCAATACCGAACCCATCATCCGCGTCTATTCGGAAGCGGCGACGATGGAAGAAGCGAACGCGCTGGCGCAAAAAGTGATGGCAGTGATATGAATATAGTTGTTGTAAACGATGACGGATGGGGAACAGCAGGTATCCGCTTACTGGCCAAAGAGATGACGAAACTCGGTAAGGTGTTCGTCGTGGCACCCGATGGTCCGCGAAGCGGTTTCGGGGCGTGCATCAGTGTGACGAACCCCATCTATCTGAAGCGCGTCGAAGAGCATGATCTCAACGGCGCCGAAGTGTTTGTCACCAATGGTACGCCGGCCGATTGTATCAAATTAGCCAAAGAAGTGGTACTCAAAGATCAGCCAATCGACCTGGTGGTATCCGGTATCAACCACGGCAGTAATGCCGCCATCAACGTCATCTATTCCGGCACGATGGGCGCGTGCCTCGTCGCGGCCGAGAAAGGTATTCCGGCGATTGGATGGTCGATCAATAGTCATCTCTTAGACGCCGACCTGCACTGGTTGCAACCCTTCTTAGCGGACATCACGCGACATTTACTCGAAGAGGGTATTGCTCCCGGCACATGCTATAACATCAACGCGCCGCTGGGCGAGATTGAAGGCATCCGCTGGACACGTCAGTGCCGCGGACACTGGGCCAATGAGTTGGTAGAAGCGACGGATGAACCGCTTCGCGAAGGCATCGTGAGTGCATGGCGGCTGGCAGGTGAGTTCATCAATGATGAACCTCTGTCGCAAGACACGGATATTTGGGCTATGGACCATCAGTTACTGGCCATCACGCCGATTTCCATCGACTTGACGGATTATGGATCGCTTTGATAGATACTGGATCGGCATCCTCGTCGGATTTCTTATTCCGGCGGCTTTCGGACTGACGTATATCGAGGTGATGAACCTCTGGTATCCGCTGCAGACGCTGCAGTTTCAAGCCGGCGGCGTGCTGAGCAAACTGCTGTTAGTCAGCGTCTTTCCGGACCTGGCGCTGATCTTCGTCTTCTATACAACGGATACATGGCGCCTGGCGAAAGGCGTGCTATGCGGAGCGATGCCGTATATCTTGGCATCCCTTATCGTTTCGATGTGATGATCTGAGCGGCCGTAGCCGCAGCGGGCTGAGTGCCCAAGAGTTTAGAGAGGTGTTCGTAATTAGCGAGCATCTCTTTTGTATATGCTTCGTCTGTCAGCAGCCGCTGTAACTCGGTTGCGACTCTCTCGATCGTAAACTCATCGCCGAGCAGCTCTCGTATGACTTCTTTGCCGCTGATGATATTGACGAGCGTGAAATAAGGAATGGAGAATAGCAGCGGTTGTACCCATGGGCGAATCAGTCGCACGATGCCGGAGCACGCCAGATGATATACCGCCATTTGCGGCGTACCGAGTAGCGCCGTCTCGAGGGTGGCTGTGCCGGAATTGACAATCGCCGCTTTCGCTTGCAGCACCGCCTCATAGGTCTCGCGCGTCAGTGTCTCGCCCTCACGCAGGTACGGCGCATAGAACGCCTCGTCGATACCCGGCGCGGCACATACGACGATGCGGTAGTCCGCAAATCGCCGCGCCGCCTCCAGCATCCGCGGCAAGCAATGCCGAATCTCGCTCTCGCGGCTACCGGGCAACAAAACTAGGGTCCTAGGATCCCTAGGAGTCTTAGGAATACTAGTTATCTGCTCCGCTGTCGGGTTACCGACGTAGGTACAGCGGTAGCCGTACTGCGCGTAGAAGTCCGGCTCGAAGGGGAAGATACCCAACACCTCGTCGCATAACTGCGCGATTCGGTGAATACGGCGTTTCTTCCACGCCCATACTTTCGGCGGGATATAGTAGAATATCTTCGTCGCCGGCAGGTGCTTCTTGCAGAACGCCGCGATGCGCAGGTTAAAGGACGGATAGTCCACCAAAATCAGCACATCGGGCTTTTCCTGCAACAATGCCTCTTCCGCAATGCGGAAATTACGCCGTATCTGCCCTGCGTTCGCCAGTACCGCCGCAAAACCCATAAAGGCCATATGGCGGATGTCCTGATAGAGAAGGCACTCGGCAGTAGCCATATGGCTACCACCGAGTCCTACGAATTGCGCTTGGGAATCACGCTGCTTGATTTGCGCCATCAGCGCCGCTGCGTGCTTATCCCCCGACGCTTCTCCTGCTATCAGGAAATATTTTGCCATCCGCTTAGTTCTCCGGGAACATTACTACCTCGAAGATATTTCCGGCTTCGGACAGTTTGCGTAAGGTCTGCTGAACGCTATCGCCCGTGATAGCTTCTACCGCCGGCTTATAGTCGCGTACGTAGTTCAGACCGTACATGTAGTACTGGTAGAGGATGTTACGCCAGTAGCCGTTTTTCTCCATGTCTTCCTGATAATCCTTGAGCATCGACTCTTTCTCTTTCTGCAGGTCGGATGCCAACGGACCGTCCTTGATGATGGTGTTCACCTCTTCGTGGATGATCTCCATCAGGCGCTCCTGTTTCTTCGGATCGGTATCGAACTGCATGATCAGACCGGCACGCGGCGTCGGCAGCAATACCATATAACCGTAGGTTCCTACACCGTACGAACCGCCCTCGCGCTCACGGATGGACTCCAAGTAACGCGTCGAGAGGATACGACCGATCATCTCCATATTCAGGTCGTTCGCCATGGTATACGGCATATCGTACGAGGTGTACTGGATGCGGTTGGAAGCCGTCGTGGTCTCCATCTTACGGCTGAAATAGTTTTTCTGGATTCCCAGCGCTACCGTCTCGTGGTGGTCAATAATCTCCTCGTGACATTTCTTCGTTTTGAGACCACCGAGCCATAGGCAGATCATGTCGCGCACCTTCGGATCATCCGGGTTGATGTTTCCTACGAAGACAAAGGTGAAGTCTGCCGGGTTCGCAAAACGCTCGCGGTAAATCTCCATCGCCTTATCCAGCGACAGGCGCTCCAGAACGTCAAGGTTCATGATGACGGTACGCGGCGAGTGGTTCGTCGCCATCATCTGGATCGAATCCTGGAAGGCTGCTTTGGGGTTCTTATCGCGGTTAGCGAGTTGGGTACGCAACAGAGCGATTGCGGTCTGATAAGCCTCTTCGTCACGACGCGGCGCGGTGAAATGCAGATACGTCAACTGCAACATCGACTCAAGGTCTTTCACACTCGACGAACCGCTCAGACGCTCTACGCACTCGGAGATCTCCGGACGAACGGAAACAGTCTTACCCGCCAGCGCTTTCTCCAACTGCGTCGCGTTGAAACGACCGATACCAGACATTTGAATGAGGGTGGTCGTCAGTTCTGCCGTCGGCAGGTCCTCAGTCTTCACTTGACTCAGACCACCTTTCGAGAAGGCCTGCATCAAGATCTCGTCCGCCTTGAACTCCGTCGGACGGATCACTACTTTGATACCGTTGCTGAGCGTGAACTCGGTGAAGCCGAGC
The DNA here is from genome assembly GCA_900318245.1 of uncultured Bacteroidales bacterium. Taxonomy (GTDB): domain Bacteria; phylum Bacteroidota; class Bacteroidia; order Bacteroidales; family Paludibacteraceae; genus Colicola. Next base: position 25,981 of record ONJT01000003.1, on the reverse strand, counting down.
TCCTCGTTATTCTTGATCGCTTTGATCTTACCCTTGCGCGGCGCTTTCTTCACCAACTCGGTGTCGATCTTCTCCTCTACCGGCGCCTCGATAGCCAACTCAGCCTGACCGGCGAGCGTAGCCAATACCTCTGCTTCCGACGGGATATTCACGCCTTCTTTCTCCGGACCGGAGATAGCTACCGTCGGATTCGGATGGATCAGCGCTTGCGCCATGCTATTCACTGCCTCCAGACTAACAAGCGGCAGGGTAGCCTGTACCATATCGTACTCCCATTGTGCGCCAGGCATCGACTCACCGTCCTCGAAATGACGGATGCACTCGCGGGCCAAGGTGATGTTCTTGCGGGTGTCGCGCTCTTTGTAATACTGCTCCATCGCATTCAGTTTCTCGCTCTTTACGCGCTCCAACTCTGCCGAAGTGAAACCATAGCGGTGCATCTTCTCCAGTTGGTAAACGAGGTCGTTGTATGCCTCGGTCTCATGCCCGTCTTTCGGTACGTATATCGCGGTGAAAGCGTCCATCTTCTTAGCTATCTCGCCGTAGTACGCATATGCGCCGGCAAAGGATGCCTTCGGGTCCAATGCCAACTCCGAGAAACGGTTATTGAGCATGTCGCATGCCAGGTCGCGAACCATCTTGATCACGTATTCCTGCGCCGTGCCTTGCAGGGCTTCGGGCAGTTGATCGAACTTATACTCCAACGTAATACGGCTCTGCTGCGCCTCGGGATCGGTCACGATAGCCACCAGCGGCTTGTCGTTATGGTTCACCGTGTAGATAGGACGCTCGCCGAAGTTCTCACGACGCGGTACGTCTTTCCAGAGTTCTTTGATCTTTGCCTCGATAGCATCTACGTCGATGTCACCTACTACGATGATTGCCTGGTTATCCGGACCGTACCATTTATGGTAATAGTCGCGCAGGGCTTGGTAGTCGAAGTTATTGATGACAGCCGTATCACCGATCACGTCACGCTTCGCATACTGCGTGCCCGGGTACATCTTCGCATTCAGTTCTTTCCAAATACGACGTTGTGCCGTACGACCGGTGCGCCACTCCTCGAGGATGACGCCGCGCTCGGCATCGATCTCTTCCGGAAGGAGCAACAGACCGCAGCTCCAGTCATGCATCACGAGCAGCGCACTGTCCACGATGCCTTCGCGATAGGTAGGCACGTCCGACAGACGATATACCGTCTCGTCAATCGAGGTATAGGCATTGATGTTCCCGCCGAAGTTCACACCTACCGACTCGAAGTAGTTGATGATGCCCTTGCCGGGGAAATGCTGCGTACCGTTGAATGCCATGTGCTCCAGGAAGTGCGCCAAACCGTTCTGATGATCCTCTTCGAGGATAGCACCTACCGCTTGCGCGATGTGGAACTCGCAGCGCTGTTTGGGCTGCTCGTTGTGACGAATGTAGTACGTCAATCCATTGTCTAACTTACCGTAGCGAACCTCGGGGTCCACTGCCAGTTTCTCAGGCGCCTGTTGCGCCGACATCGTCATTGCTGCACACAGCAGCGCGATGTTAAGCAAGATTCGTTTCATTGTTATCAGTGTTTGCTGTTTCTGTTTTCTTCTTTCGCGGAGCGCGTTTTTTCTTTGGCGCTTCCTCTTTAGCCAACTGCGCATTGGCTTCCAGCAGTTCGTCGCCGCGGCTCTTCCACGGGCGCGGACCTAAGATACGCTCTACGTCCTCGGCGGTGATCACCTCGCGGTCAATGAGCAACTGCGCTATCTGATGATGACCTTCGGCGTGCTCGGTCAGGATCTGCTTTGCACGCGTCATCTGATCGGCAATGATGCGCTGGGTCTCTTCGTCAATCGTCTTGGCGGTATCCTCCGAATAAGGTTTGACAAATCCGTAGTCATACCGACCGGTGGAGTCATAGAACGATACGTCCTTCAGTTTATCGCTCATGCCGTAGTACGCCACCATCGCATATGCCTGCTTCGTAGCGCGCTCTAAATCGTTCAGCGCGCCCGTCGAAGTCTGCTCGAGGAAGAGCTGTTCGGCCGCACGGCCGCCGAGTAACGAGCACAACTCGTCGAGGATATGCTCTTCGTTGGTCAACTGGCGCTCTTCGGGCAAGTACCATGCGGCGCCTAAAGCCATGCCGCGCGGCACGATCGTCACCTTCACCAGCGGGTTCGCCCAACGCAACATCCAAGAGATGGTCGCATGTCCCGCCTCGTGGAAGGCGATGGACTTCTTTTCCTCTTCGGTCATGATCTTGTTCTTGCGCTCCAGACCACCTACGATACGATCGACGGCATCCATAAAATCCTGTTTGCCTACTTTCTTGCGTCCGCCGCGGGCTGCAATCAACGCCGCCTCGTTGCACACGTTCGCTATATCAGCACCCGAGAAACCCGGGGTCTGCTTGCTGAGGAAATCGATGTCCACCGTCTCGTCTAACTTCAACGGACGAAGGTGCACGATGAAGATCTCCTTACGCTCCTGCAGGTCCGGCAACTCGACGTGTATCTGTCGGTCAAAGCGACCGGCTCGTAGCAGTGCAGCATCAAGCACATCGGCGCGGTTGGTAGCCGCCATGATGATCACGCCGGAGTTGGTTCCGAATCCGTCCATCTCCGTAAGCAATTGGTTGAGTGTACTCTCGCGCTCGTCGTTACCACCGGTCATCACGCCCTTGCCGCGCGCCCGACCGATCGCGTCTATCTCATCGATAAAGATGATTGCCGGCGCTTTCTCTTTCGCCTGACGGAAGAGGTCGCGTACACGGCTCGCACCGACACCAACGAACATCTCCACAAAGTCGGAACCGCTCATCGAGAAGAACGGCACACCGGCTTCGCCGGCAACAGCTTTCGCCAAGAGGGTCTTACCGGTTCCCGGAGGACCTACGAGCAACGCACCTTTGGGGATTTTCGCTCCTATCTCCGTATATTTCTTAGGGTTCTTGAGGAACTCCACAATCTCTTGCACTTCCTGCTTAGCACCGTACAGACCGGCTACATCTTTGAACGTCACCTTGTCTTTCTTGTCCTTATCGAACACCTGGGCACGGGCACGGCCAACACCGAAGATACCACCACCTCCGGCGCCGCCGGCGATGCCGCGACTCATGTAATACAGGAAGAAGATGATGAAGGCAAACGGCAGGACATTGACTAAAATCAGATACCAGTAGTTATGCGACTTCTCGTATTTGACGTCAATAACGGCCAGCCCTTGGCCCTTGCGGTCGGCATTCACGGAGTCGATATATTTGGAGAACTCCTCCACGGAAGGAACCTGCACCAATAGTTGTCCTTTCGCCCGCTCGCCGTCCGCTTGTCCGCCGAAGACTACGGTGTACTTAGCCGGCTTGACATTGGCCTTGAGGCTTAAGTCGTCGAACACCACGATCTTATCAATCGCGTCAGCCTCCACATAAGCGGTGAACTTCGTATAACTCAAGTCCTTCGTAGCCCCTTGCTCTGTCCGGTCACCATAGATCCAGTAACCCAGCACCATAAAAGCCGCCACATACATCAGCAAACTGATCCATCTACGCGGACCACTCGGCTGCGGTTGTTTTTTTCTATTATCTGCCATATTCTCTAATCGCTAATCGTTATAAGACTTCGGGGAGCTCTGTTACCTTCCCGTCTGCCCACAGGTGCTCAATATCATAGAACGCACGGGGCTCACGCTGCATCACATGAACAAAGATCGTGCCGTAGTCCATCGCGATCCATTCGGCATTCTCCTGGCCCGACACACTCAGCGGGTGCACATGGGTCTGGGTGCGAACGAAGTCATCAATCTCGTCGGCAATAGCAGCCACCTGCGTGTTACTCTGACCTTCGCAGATCAGCATCATCTCCACCGGTGCCTCTTTGATTTTCCGCAAATCAATCGTCACGATACGTTGTCCCTTACGGTTGCGGATACCTTCAATAATCGTCTCTAAAAGCTTCTTTGTACTTACTTCTTTCATATAATGGATTAACTAATGTTCAAATTCGGCGGCAAAGGTAGTAAAAAAAAATGACATACACAAGTGTGTATGCATTTTTATGAAAAAAAGAGTTTTTTTGCGTTCTCGGAAGTGACCTTTATCACCTCTTCGGGCGTCGTCTGATAGATCTCCGCAAGGCGTTGCACTACGAAGATCATCAACCTGCTCTCATTGCGTTCGCCGCGGTGCGGGGTCGGCGCCAGATACGGTCCGTCGGTCTCCAGCACGATGCGGTCCAGCGGCACCACTTCTAGGGTCTCGAAGAGTTTGCAGTTCTTGAACGTCAACACACCGCCAATACCCAAATACATACCCAAATCCAAGATCTGCTTCGCGACTTCTTTGCTGCCGTTGAAGCAATGCACGACTCCTCGCAGAGGAGTATTGGCCTTCAAAATGCGCAAGGTGTCTTCTGTCGCATCGCGGTTGTGAATCATGATCGGCAGGTCTAACTCTTTCGCAAGGTCCAACTGAAGTTGGAATATCTCCTGCTGCCCCTCTTTATAGGTCGTGTCATAGTGGTAATCCAAACCAATCTCACCAATCGCTACAATCTCGTCGCGGTGCGCGCGGATGGCATGTTCAATAATGGCCCACTGCTGTTTATAATCCTCCGGAAAAACATCCTGCGGATGGAAACCCAAGGCCGGAAAACAATAGCCTTTATGCCTATGGCATACATCCAGAATACCTTCTATCGATTTGGCATTCACGCCGGGCACTATCATCGCCTCTACGCCGGCTTCGCGCTGACGCGCAATCACTTCCTCGCGATCCGCCGCGTAGGCTTCTTCATCTATATGAATATGGGTATCTATCATCTTGTCAAAATACTGGAGTCTCCGTAGGAGAGGAATCGAAAATCATGGCTTAGCGCGTAGTCGTAGATGGTCTTCCAATCGCCTTTGACGAACGCACTGACGAGTAACAAAAGGGTTGATTGCGGTTGGTGGAAATTCGTAATCAACTGGTCCACCACGCGGAATTCATAACCGGGTTTGATCATGATCTGCGTCTCTGCATGCAGCGTCTCCTGCCCCGTCGCCTCCAGGTAATCGACAATCGTCTGCAGACTGTCCTTTACGCTCAACGTGAACTCGTTTTCATATGGTTCGAACTGGCCCACCGTCGGTTGGTCGGGGTGGCAGCCTATGAAATAGAGACTCTCGAGGGTACGCATACTGGTCGTGCCAACCGCGACGATATGACCCAGTTTGGAGATGATATGCTCAATGGCCTTTTTCGGTACGGCGATGATCTCCGTGTGCATCGTGTGCTCATTCGCATCGGCCGTCTTCACCGGCAAGAACGTACCGGCACCCACGTGCAACGTCAGTTCTTCGGTCTCGATACCCCGTGAACGGATGTCATCCAATACCCGCTCCGTGAAATGCAAACCGGCCGTAGGAGCGGCTACCGAACCCTTGATTCGCGAATAGACGGTTTGGTACGTACGCTTATCGCTCTCTTCGGTCTTGCGGTTCAAGTACGGCGGAATAGGCAATTCACCTACTGCATCCAAGATCTCCGCAAAACTCACTTTCTCGTTGTCCCAACTGAAATGCACCTCATAAGTATTTCCGCGCTGCTCGCCTTTGCTAACTCGAAGAGTTACCCCTAACCTCTCAACCCTCAACTCTAAACTCTCAACATTAAACTTTTTGGCATTGCCCACCATACATTTCCAGGTACAACCGGTCGTTGAGCCCAGCGACAACTGGTAGTCGTGCGGAGCGATGGGTTCCAGACAGAACACCTCGATACGGGCGCCGCTCGACTTGTGGAACTCCAGACGCGCCTGAATGACCCGCGTGTTGTTGTACACCAGCAGCGAATGCGGGGCGATATGATCGCCGATATGATAGAACCGGTCTTCACTCACCTTTCCGTCGCGGTACACCAGCAACTTACTGTGATCGCGCTCCGCCAGCGGGTATTTCGCAATCCGCTCATCCGGCAAGGGGTAGTTATAATCAGCTATGTAAATTGGCTTCATTTCTTTTTCCTGCAAATAAATCATATCGATTAAACTGGCAGTCGAGTTCGCCGTTCAGCAAGCGCGATTTCTTACTCGGCTTGAGTCCGATGCACTTCATCGCCGCTTCATTGGACGAGATGATCCAAGCTGTCGCACCCGTGAAATGGTGCTTGAGCGCCGAACCGATCTTGCCGTACAAGTCCTCCATGTCCTTATTGCTCGCCAAGCGCTCGCCATACGGCGGGTTGATCATCACCAAAGGTGATGCACTGGTGATGGCCGATATCTCTTCCATCCGCACTTGCTTCAGCTCGATATCGCGTCCTACACCCGCGGCTTTGACGTTCTTCGTAGCCTGTTGGATGGCGAAGAAAGAGGCATCGGAACCGTAGATCTTATGTTCAAACTCCCGTTCTTGCGAGTCATCGTTATAGATATCGGACCAAAGGTCCGCATCGAAATCCGGCCATTTCTCGAAAGCGAACGATTTCCTAAACACTCCCGGCGCGATGTTGCGCGCGATGAGTGCCGCTTCGATGGGCAGTGTGCCGGAACCGCACATGGGGTCGTAGAAATCCGACTGACCTTTCCAACCCGCCAGCAGCAACATTCCGGCCGCCAGCGCTTCGTTGATCGGCGCTTCGGTATTCGCTACGCGATAACCACGCTTATGCAGACTCTCGCCCGACGAATCCAAGGAGATCGTCACGTGGTCATTACCCACATGCAAGTTCACCCGCAGGTCGGGGTTTTCCGTATTCACGTTCGGCCGCTTGCCTGTTATTCCTTTCCAGTAATCGACGATCGCATCCTTCACGCGATAGGTCACAAAAAGACTGTTGCGGAAGAGTTCGCTATACACCGTGGCATCAATGGCAAAACTCGTGTCAGCCGTCATGAATCTCGACCAATCAATTGACTTCGCGATTTCATACACCTGATCTTCAGGTTTGACACCTTTCTGCAGCCTCAACCGCTCTTCCTTTATCGGCACCAGCACACGAATAGCGGTGCGCAGACATAGGTTTGCGCGGTATAGCAGTGCCTTATCTCCCTTAAAAGAAACGGCTCGTCTTTCGATGAGCACGTCATTGGCACCAAGTTCAATCAGTTCTTGTGCGAGTACTTGCTCCAGACCCTTAAAAGTCTTCGCGAGCATAGGAAACTGTTTCATGCGGAAAGAGAGGGATTCGAACCCCCGGTACGTTTCCGTACTTCGGTTTTCAAGACCGACGCAATAGACCACTCTGCCATCTTTCCAAAAGCGGGTGCAAAATTACTACAAATTTTTGGAATGTGCAAGATTTATAGCAAAAAAAATTAGTCTGTGCTTGCACAAGCGTGTTTTTTGGCTATAAAGATTGCCGTTGGCACGAAAGTGCGAACGAAATTTCGGAGATGGAGAAGCCAATTGACTTTTGGCTTCGAAAAGGGAAGGACAGCGGGGAGCTTTGGCCGACCGAGAAATCCAGAGGGGCGTGCCGAAATACGGACCTATCGTCTTTCAGCCCCAATAGTCGTGTCTTCTCCGTGTCCCGGATAGACGCGCACATCGCCCGGCAAAGCGAATAACTGCTCGAGCGATTGAATCAACTGTCCCATGTTTCCCCCGGGTAAGTCCGTGCGACCATACCCCATGCAGAAGAGTGTATCGCCGGATAACAAAACCTTCTCTTCCGGCCAGTACAAGCAGATACTTCCCGGCGTATGACCGGGAGTATGAAGAATCGACATATTGGCGATTGGTGATTGCTCATTGGTAATTGGATCCATCGGAAAAGGCTTCGCTTCCGCCCGCACGCCGAACAGGTCATACTGCGCTTGCATCGCCTTCGCAAAAGGAATATCCGCCTCATGCATCAAGACCGATGTATGCCATTGTTCGCAAGCCCAAGGTGCACCCCAGAGATGATCCAGATGCCCGTGCGTCGCGAGAATCGTCAACTGAAAATCTCCAAGCTTCAATCTTAAATCTTCGATGTACCGGTACAACTGCTGTTGCTCGTATGTCACATAGCATGCCGGATCAACCAGCAGCACCTGCCGACCATCATTGACCACGTAGGTATTGGTGCCAAAGGGACCGAACTCAAATTGCTTTATCTCCAGCATTCTTGACAGATTTTGGGGTGTTCGCTCATAGCCGCACGGCGAAAAGCCATCGCTTTCTCGTTTTTGAATAGCTCTGCTATCGGTGCGTCTTGGATGTTTCCGTACGAATAGGCATGACTCTTGTCGTAGCAACACGGCAGCACTTCGCCGATCGTCGTCACCACTACCCCGCTCCATACGCGCAGACATCCGCGGGAACGTTTCTTTCGATGATATGACCCGTCCGCACCTTGCTCGTACCGGCTGTAGCGCGCGTCCGAAGGCATCAAATCATGCCCGTTCTCGTAGTCATACAGTTGGGCCGTCTTCAGACTCAAGCAATCGGCCCCTAAAGCCTTATACTGCCGCTTTAGCTCTTTCCACTCGCGCTCGTTCGTCTTCAGTCGCAGGCATTGCAGTTCAATCACCGTCTTTCCCCCGCATTGCTCCTTCGCTTTGCGAAGATACCGCAGTGCCGCCTTCGCCTTCTCGATATTTCCGCCTATACGGTAGGCGCCGTAGGTCGCTTGCGTCAGTCCGTCCATCGACACAATGATACGACTCAGACCGGCCTGCACCAGCGCTTCCGCCATCTCTTCGGTCATCGCCTGCGCATTCGTGCTGACGATCGTATAGAGTCCCGCCTCGTGTGCCTCTGCAATCATTGTGGTCAAGTCTTTGTTCAGGAGCGGTTCGCCCTGAAAATAAAACTGCATCGTGTGCGCATACTCCTTCACTTCCCCGAGCACCTTGCGAAACAAGTCAAGAGACAACAACTTGTCGGTATTCCGGGATGTCGAGATACCGTTATCCCGCCGCCCGACAGGGCATTCCGGACACCGCAACTGACACACCGCGGCGGGTTCGACGCTCACGAACAGCGGCGCATGAGAAATACGCACCAAACCCATCCGGCTCAGTGCGTAATTCCAATAGCAACGAATCGCGTTACTTACACGGGATTTTGTTAACACGGCGCTCATGACGCTCGCCTTCGAAATCCGTCTGGAAGAACGTACGTACGATATCGAGTGCCTTCACCGCCGAGATGAAGTTCGCCGGCAGACCCAGTACGTTCGCGTTGTTATGCGCGCGTGCCAACTCCGCCAACTTCGTGTCCCAGCACAGCGCCGCACGGATACCCTGGTGTTTGTTCGCCGTCATGCAGATACCGTTACCCGTCGAGCAGATCACGATACCGAACTCAAACTCACCTTTCTCTACGGCCTCAGCCAGCGGGTGCGCGAAATCGGGATAGTCACAACTCTCGGTGCTGTAGCAACCGAAATCTTTCACTTTAGCACCGTTGTCCTCCAAGAACAACTGCACTTGTTGCTTAAGCGGAAAACCAGCGTGGTCAGAAGCCATCGCGATGGTCATTTCACTGAAACTTTTCATATCAATAGTATTTAGATTGTCTGTTAAAAAATCGCCGCCAAGTTACCGAACATCAACTTACAAGCAATCGCGAGCACGATGATGCCGAAGAACTTACGGATGATATAGAGCGCCGTTGCACCCAGATACTTGGTCAGCCAATGCGTGCCGATCAGCACCAAGTACAGCACTACCATACAAAGCAGCAATGAGATACAGAGACTGCCGATGCTGTACTCCGCCGTGATAGCGAGCAGGGCGGTAAACGCACCCGGACCGGCGTACATCGGGAATGCCAACGGCACGATCGAACTGCCGGAATCCACTTGTCCCTCTAACTTATCGTTCTGGAAAATCGTGATGTCCAAGATCATCTCCAGCGCCATCAGGAAGATCACAAATCCTCCGGCGATAGCGAAGTACTCGATTTGCACGCCGAAGAGTTTCAAGATCCATTCGCCCAAGAACAGGAACGACATCAAGATCACCAGACTCGCAATACACACACGACCGGCATGAATCTTAATGCCGCGCTTCTCCATCGCTATCGTAATGGGGATGTTTCCGAATGGGTCGATGATCGCTATCAGAAAGATAAACGATGACACGATCTGCCATATATCAATCGGCCCGAAAAAAGTACGTAATGCCTCCATAGTATATCCTTTTTCTTCAAAATCGGCCACAAAATTAGTGAAAAATTTGCATATGTGCAAGAAAAGTTGTAATTTTGCAGCGATTTTCTGAAAAATTGATTAAATAGATACAGTTTTATGATTAACAGCCAAGACATTAAGAACGGTGTATGTATCCGCATGGACGGCCGTTTGTATTTCGTAATTGAGTTTCTCCACGTGAAGCCTGGTAAAGGTAACACCATCATGCGCGTGAAATTCAAAGATGTAGTGGATGGCCGTGTACTCGAGCGCCGTTTCAATATCGGTGAGAAACTCGAGGATGTACGCGTTGAGCGCCGTCCGTATCAGTTCTTGTACAAAGAGGGTGAAGATTACATCTTCATGAATAACGAGACTTTCGAGCAAGTGCCCATCGCGCACGACCTCATCACCGGTGTAGACTTCCTCAAAGAGGGCATGAACGTAGACGTCGTTTCCGACGCTTCGACCGACACCGTGCTCTTTGCCGAACTGCCGACCAAGGTTGAACTGACCGTTACCTATACCGAGCCGGGTCTGAAGGGTGATACCGCTACCAACACGCTCAAACCGGCTACTGTAGAGACCGGTGCTGAAGTGCGCGTGCCGCTCTTCATCAACGAGGGCGAAGTGATCCGTATCGACACCCGCGACGGTTCCTACTGCGAGCGCGTTCGTTAAGCTAACGGCTAACGGCTAACAACTTAAGGAAATCCGACTTTTGGGGTCGGATTTCCTTTTTTGCATATACCGCTTTCGCAAATCTATTAACGATAAGTCGCATTTCTTGCGTATTTCCTTAAAATATACTACTTTTGCACCCGGATTAGTTACAAAAGGTACAAAAATAATAAGTCTTAGCAAAATGGCAAAAAGCTTTGAAGAATTTCTTAGACAGGCAGACCGGGACGGTATAGCTATTGAGCACGAGGTGAAGGGCTGGTCGAAGTTAGGTAAAGATGTCGTATTGCCGTACGTCGTTCTCTCGATGACCCTTCGCGGTAAGGCGCGCGCGTTATATGATATGGTAGAGGTAAAGACAGAGAAGCCGAATGAACTATTCGTCATCATGCCCGGACATGTGATGCGCCCGCTCGAGCACTCGGAGGACTATACGTTCACGCGCGTATTCATCTCGCCGACGATCTTCGAGGACCTGCGTTTCGCGCTCTTCACGCACGACTATGATAAGTTCCACCACTCGCCGGTATATGCTCTCACCGATGAACAACGGGAGATTCTCCGTACGCTCGTAGAGCAGCTGGAAGCTATCTTGTCCTATTCTCCGACCGAACTGCCGCATCGCAAGCAAATGATCATTGCCCTGCTCGCTATAGTTTATGAGTACCTCAACCTCTTCCGCCGCGATGTGGACAAACGCTGGAAAGTGAGTCGTCACAACAACTTCTTCAACCAGTTCTGCGACCTGGTCGTAGCGCATTATCGCGAGTCACGCGAGGTGCAGTTCTATGCGAAGAAACTGAACCTGACGCCGAAATACTTCTCGAAAATCATCCGTGAGGTGACCGACGGACTCTCGCCGGCCGATTGGATTGAGCAATATATCGCCGCGCAAGCGCAGCAACTGCTGCTGAATCACCCGAACATGACCGTTCAGGAGGTATCATACATGCTGGGCTTTAACGAACCGGCAACTTTCTGCCGCTATTACAAGCGCGTCACCGGTCAGACGGCGAAGCACTACCGTAACGGGTCAAAAAATTAATCATCCGGCGGTTGACCTCAATCGATTCCTTCAGCTGGGGCTTGCTCACATTGTGAACATGCCCCGCTTTTTTTCGCTTGTTATCGATGAACACGAACTCCAGCGGACGCGCACTCGTGCCGCAATCATCGACGAGTGGTATATTATTTGGTGTTTTTCTTGGTATAGAAATAGCGCCAGAGGGGCGCGGCATGCAGCGCCTGGATGATCTCGCCGTCGCGGAGCATCTCCAGCACCTGCTCCGGTTCCAGCACATCGACATGGATATCTTCGGTCGGTTCCAAGTGCTGTTCCCTTACTTTCTCCACACCCGTAGCGAGGAAGGTGTAAGAGCGGTTGTTATGGTTCGTAGGGTTCGGCGACAGCGTCATGAACAACTGCCACTCGCCACCTTCATACCCTGTCTCTTCGCTCAACTCGCGTTGGGCTGCCTGCAGCGGTGTCTCGCCCGGATCTATCACACCGGCCACGAGTTCGTAATGCGTCTCGCCGAGCGCATGACGGTACTGGTCTTCCATCACCATCTTGCCGTCTTTCGTGATGGCGATGACGTTGATCCAGTCGGGAAACTCCAGCACGAACCACGTCGGGATCTGTTTGCCGGACGGCAACTCTACGCACTCCTGCCGCACGGACAACCACGGTCCGATATGCAGGATATTCTCACTTTTCACCACCTTCCACGGGCGGTTGACTAATTTCGGATAAGCCATCTGTTTTGCTTTGCGTCAATTTTAGCGCAAAAGTACTACAAAAAAATGAAATACACAAGATTTTTAGCAAAAAAATTGTCTAAGCTTGCTTAAGCAGGATTTTGTTTGCTATAAAGATTGTTGTTTGCACGGAAGTGCGAACGTACTTTCGAAGGGGACCCCGTTGGGGGAGGAGGTCGAAAGTACTGTTTTTTTTCGATATTTGCAAGAATTTTACGTTTTTTTTTGCGTATGTTGTAAATTTTCCGTACCTTTGCACCCGATGCTTAATCGTCTGGTACTATGGATAGGCTTACTAGCCGTGTGCGCTCCGATATTCGGAGCGGAATCAATCATGTTGGTAAGCGATGCGGACACCACATATTACGAGACTTTCCCGGACGCGCTCAAGGTGGCTAACAAACAACCACAAGCGCATATGAAGCTGCTGGACGATGCGTCCTTCGATGGGGCAGCTGCTACGCAAACCATAAAGACAAACCTGACGCTGGACTTGAACGGATACAGTCTGGGCGATAGTCTGTCTTCCGACCGTTTGCTCTCCTTGGCGGTTGATTCCTTGACCTTGCGTATCTTTTCTTCCCGCCCGGGCGGTCGAATACACGTTGCGCGCACGCATGATGGCACTATCTACGCTATCTATTGCTCCAAAGGGACCTTGAATATTGACGGCATCACGATCGAAGGCTCGAACGTCGCAGACGATATAGAGGCATACCCCAAAGCAAGCGTACGAGGCGTGTACGTCGGCGCTCAGGGTACGCTCACGATGAACCACACCAAAGTTTCTGTTATCGGAAGCGGCACAGCAAATGCGCTCCATGCAGCGGGGAATGCCACTTCAGCACCTACCATAGATGTACAAAACTGCCAACTGACCATTCGTGCCGATAAATCTTCTTCTGCCGTGTACTGCTTACCGGCGCTGACGATGGACAGTTGCGAGATAGACGCGCAAACCGGACTCAATGCCTATGGCATTAACATCACGCCTTTTCATCGCGACTTGTCGCGTTCGGACACCACTCGTGTGACACACACAAGCATCAAAGTCTTCAGTACCAAAGGAGCATATGGCATACAGGCTAAAGGACATCTATTCTTAGCGCATGACTCTTTACGCGCAGAGGCGATAGAGGGGAACGTCTACGGCGTGTCGGCAGGCAATACTGCACATGTTACCATCCACGACTGCGATCTCATAGCCAAAGGAAGCGATGGAACAAAAAGTATCTATATGTCAGGCGATAAGAAATCGTCCGCCATAGCAGATATCCGCCGGTGCAACATCGTCGCCCGCGGCCGGAAAAACAGCTTCGGTATCTCATGCTACGGCACATCGTCTATTGAGGATTGCGCCATTGAGGTACTTGCCGACTCGGATACGTACGCTTATGGCGTACAAGTCAACAATTTCAAGGATACGATTACCCTGCAGGATGCCGAAGCGACCATCACGCATGTCGTGATCCGGGCCAAAGCGGCTAACCGCGCTTACGGTATCTACACCAAAGCGCCGATTGTCCTTTTGCAAGATACCGTCTATGGTCAAACAGAACGCGATAACTGTACGGGCTTCTATGCGCAGAATGACTCCGCGCATTTTGCCTTGGACCGCTGTGCTTTTACAGTGGAAGCAGGCTATAACTCTGCCTACGGCGCCTATCTTTACCGCGGACACATGACCGCCCGCGATTGTTTCTTCTCCGGCAAAGGTAAGTATAAAATCTATGGTGTACAACTGTCCGGCAAAGGGCAAATCACCAATTGCAAGATGAACGTCCAAGCCGATTCGGCCTCCTATGCAGTCTATACCGGCTCCACCTGCGACACGGTGGATGTACGGGACTGTTACCTCAAGATCAACACCTTGAACAAATCCGGCGTCGTTAACCTCAATAAGAAGGCCTTCGGCCTGTTTACTATCCAGGGCGGTTTCTATACGGATGACACCAACCTGAAGGCCTACCTGCCTTCCGACACCTGCGCCGTCTATCGTATCAAAAGCGGCGTCGAGTACAGCGCCGGCTATCGCTATGTCATCCGCGACACCGGCAATCCGGGCACACCTGTGGCGCAGGTATATGAGACCGGCAAGACGACTTTGCTCAAAGACTTTAACTCCCTGGCCTCCGCCCTCTTGTATACCATCTATGACGACACCAAGAACTACACCGTCGTGGTGACCGCCGACTGCCGTCTGAACGAATCGGACTATTATATCCCTGCGAACGTGACGCTGGTCGTTGCCTATCGGGAAGGACAGAAAGCGGCGATGGGAACCAAACCCTTGCGGGAAGACGGCACGAACGCCAAACCGTTCGAATACGTTCGGCTGACGATGAAAGACGGCGTACGAATGAAGGTTGATGGCATCATCGAAGTGAGTGCCGTGCAGAAACGCACGTATAACATCGAAGGCTGCGTATCCGGCGACTACGGCTACGGACGTATCCACATGGAACCCGGTTCATCTATCACCCTCGGCAAGAACGCCAAGTTGTGCGCGTGGGGGTATATCACCGGACAAGGTTCGATCACGGCGCAAGCCGGAGCGGCTGTTTACGAGCAGCTGCAGATCGGCGAATGGAAAGGCGGAACGGTCACGTATAACCTCATCAACAATCCCAAGCACGTCTTCCCCTTCACGCATTTCTTTTACCAGAATATCGAAGCGCCCATCACCTATCAAGCCGGAGCAAAAGCCTTTGGCTCCACCTATATCGCCGTCTCGGCCGGCAGTGTCGCGTGCGATGATATACGGCTCATAGCGGATGAAGGTGCACTCTTCGTCATGCGCGAGGGGGATGCCGACGCTTCCGTGCACAAAGTCTATGACCCGCTTACCGACCGCGTCACATGGACGACAAGAGGTCAGACTGCGCTTAGCGAACTGAGTCTGATCATGCGTATGGGCGGTTTCGACTTTTCGATGCCCTCCTCTCACTATATCCTGCCTGTGGGCACCTACATGACTATTCGCGCCGAGAGCGGCACGCTCACCGTGGAGCACGATGTGTCCCTGCTGCCCGGAGCACGCGTGGAGGTAGCACCCGGCGCACATGTCCTTATCCCGCAAGGCACTAAACTCTACGTGTACGATATCGACGATTGGGGAACATGGTGCGACCGGTCGCAGTTCACTGTCAACTATTCACCCGGTTGGACGGATTGTCCGCGCGACACCATCCAACCCTCTGCGCGGATGATCATCGGCGGGGAGATGCGTATCGAAGGATCGCTATACACCACGGAGCACGGCGCAGAGATACGCGGTATCGAAGAGGCGGAAGGCCAAATCCTTCTGGCGAACCAACCGCAACCGGAAGACTATATCTATCAGGTTACGGGTAGCGGTTTTGACTTTGTCTATTCCCCGGCAGCACTCACGCCCGCCCGACTCTTGAATGCCGACGGCACGTTCACCCCTACCCAAGGCACCAAAGCCGGAACGACCTTCACCTATACGGCCGGTCAATGGACGTGCCCGCAAGACGCGTACGAAGCCATCGACCAAATCACCGATGACCAACCCATCACCGATAAACGCATCCAAGACGGCCGGCTGTATATCACCGTCGGCGACAAACAATACACCGCAACAGGACAATTAACAAGATAACACTTATCACTATATTATGTTGGAATATGTAGATCGTAAGGGTTCCGATTGTTATAAATGGGACTCGGAAAGCGCACAAGGATGTCTGCCCCTCTGGGTGGCGGATATGGATTTCAAGGCTGCCAAGCCTATTCGCGAGGCGATGCAACGCCGGTTGGACCACGGCGTCTTCGGTTATTCGATCGTGCCGCAAGCCAATTACGACGCGGTGGCTTCGTGGTTCGAGCGACGCCATGGATGGAAAGGTATCAATCGCGATAACCTCCTCTACACCACGGCCGTCGTACCCGCCATCTCCGCCGTCTTCAAGGCCCTGGAAATTAGAAATCAGCAATCAGCAATCACCAATGACAAATGTACACGCCTGCGTGTACTCACCTTCACCCCGGCCTATAACTGTTTCTTCTCATGTATCGAGAATATGGGCTGCGAACTCGTGCCCTCGCCCTTAGTACTGCGCAACAACCGCTTCGAGATTGATTGGCAGGACGTAGAGACGAAAGCCCAAACGGCGGATGTCTTCCTACTCTGTAACCCGCATAACCCCACCGGCCGCGTATGGAGCCGCGAGGAGTTAGAGCGCTTGGCGGACATCATGCGCCGCGAGCACCTGTTCGTACTCAGCGACGAGATCCATTGCGAGTTCACCTTCCCCGGACAGACCTATACGCCCTTTGCGTCCATCGTCATCAACGATACGGATTTCTGTGTATGCACTTCCGCCAGCAAGGCGTTTAACATCGCCGGACTGCTCTGCGCGAATATCTTCGTGCCCAATAAAGAACTCCATGCCCAGATCAACCACGCGCTGGAGATCCACGAGGTCAACGGACTCAATCCCTTCGGCCTGGTGGCCCAAGTGGCGGCATACAATGAGTCGGAACAATGGCTGGATGAACTGAACGAAACGATCTACGGCAATTTCTGCTACCTGCGCGATTTCCTGCATACCCACCTTCCGCAACTCATCCTGCATGAGACGGAAGGCACCTACCTCGCGTGGGTCAACATCGAAGCACTGGGCATGTCTGCTGAAGCCTTCTGCCAGGCCCTGGCCAAAGACGAGCACGTCCTCTTCAACCCCTCCGAGATGTACGGCGCCGAGCACTACGTCCGCATCAACCTGGCCACTTCCCGCGAGGTCCTCGCCGAAGCTCTAAACCGTCTCAAAGACTTCATATAGCATATAAAACAAATTACGCGCCTCATACGGGGCGCGTAATTGTTAAAAGGATTGCAGGCTATTAGCTGTTGACCACGGCGCGAGCCATCGAGTCTTTGTAGTACTTCTGGTTAACGAAGACATCCTCCTTATACGGATTGATCTTGCGTACACGTGCCTGGTGCATGATGTAACCGAAGGCGATGATGTTCGTGATGAGTGCGAGTGCACTGATGACGAGCATTGCATTCGGGTTAGCTGCCGTTGCACCTTCAGCCACAACCGTCGTGTGAGCCACTACTTCCTCGCCCAGACCGGAAGCGGCATAGATAGCGTTAACGGTCTCGATACCATTGACGTACTGTACCGGCAGAACAGCCCACGGGAAGAACTGCTTTCCGTTGAAGAACGTCTCTTGGAAGAGCGGGAATACCTGCGCGAACATACACCAGATAGCGAGGGTGTTAGCGCGATTCTGGATCCAACCGCCACGGTTCCAGCAGAGAGCTGCAATCGTCGGAGCAACGAGCAGCGCGATACCGCAGTACCAGCTGTGCGTCGGCAAGCAGTTGTAGGTGTAAGCGAAGTTCCAGATATCATACACTACGATGAACACCCACGTCATATCCGCCCAGATCATATCCTTCTTGTCTTTGCTCGGATAAACGTTCCACCAAGCGGTCATACAGAAGATGTTGAACAGACCGGCAACACCGTTGAATACGTTGTGCCAACCGCCATACAACCACACACCTTCGCTCGACAACCACCACTTGTTCCAACCGCAGATAGCCGACTCGAAATCTGAGCAGACAGCAATCAGAATGTTAATGGCTACGATGATGAACGGGAAGGGTTTGAACCAGCGTTTTGCACCGATACCCCACTCGTACTTGATCATCATGAAACCGATGCAGCCGGTGAGGGCAGCATACAGTTTCGCATAGTGGAACCAACCGTTCATGTACACGTGCGTTTGGTTCGTGACTGCCCATTCAGCCCCCATACGGGCACCGACAGCGATGGCGATGAAATACACGGTCAGCGCCAGCGGGATAGCGAAGAATGTGATGGCACCGCCGAGTTTGGTACGGCGTGCGAACTCATTCCACAGAATCAGACCGGCGAGCACAGCGAATAGCATCACCCATTGGATGAGAGCATGCTCTCCATAAACTTCAAAAAACATACTTGTAATGATTTAAAGATTAAATGAATTGATTTATATTGACGCAGTTTTGCGTTCTTTAGCATAGCACCAGATAGCCCAAACAGCCGTCACTAACACCGACATCGGCACTCCGACCGTCAGCATCTCGCGGAGCATGACGAGTGCGCCTCCTTCCGTCTCGAGGGCCGTGAAGAAAGGATAGAGATACGTCACCTCGCCGTTGATGATATGATCCACAATCAGCATCAGCGAACCGCCCCAGAGCATGAGTTCAAGGGTCTTGAGGTTACGTCCGACAAAAGAGTTAGAATGTTTGGTGGTTTTGCGGTAAATGGTCGTCGCTACCGCCTGCGTTAAGGGTACAATAAAACAAGCCATATTATACTTCTATTTGTTTGATTTCTACTTCGTTGCCCCGTAGCAGCCAGGTCTGTTCGCTGCCGCAATGAGGACAAATCTTTCCATGTGCGACGGTGGGGTAATCCTGTCCGCAACCGTCGCAATGCGTCACCGCCGGTATGGGTTCGATCTTCAGTTCGCAGCCCTTGAGCATCTCCTCTTTATCCGCCGCCCAGCGCCAGCAGTCTTGCAGGTAGTCGGGGATGATGGTCGATACCTTGCCGATACTCATCACTACGGCTGAGACATGCTTCACGCCGTGCTCTTCTGCCGCCTTCTTGACGTCGCGGATGATATAAAAGACGATACCCAGTTCGTGCATCCTCTAATCCTCTAACCCTTTAACCCTTTAACAATGATCTTTCCGGCGCGCTTGATCATGTACGGCAGGATGCCGTCGAACTTATTCTCGGACGTCCGCATAATACTTGCCTCGGGGTGCTCGCGGTGCAGGTGGATAGCGTCGAAGGCGCACTTGGTGGTGCATATACCGCAACCAATACAGCGGTTCTCATCCACTACCGACGCGCCGCAACTGAGGCATCGCGCCGTCTCTTTCTTCACCTGCTCTTCGGTCAGCGTACCATGATATTCCTCGAAATTCGAGTTCGTCGGCACCACACCGGGGTCTTGGCGACTGCCGTTATCGTATTGCTCTACGAGGATGTCCTGTTTGTTCAACTCAATGAAGTCCCGGCGGTTACGGCCAATCGTCATATGGCCGTGTTGTACGAAGCGATGCAGACTCTCAGCCGCCTCTTTACCCGTGGCAATCGCATCGATGGCGAACTTCGGACCGGTGAACACGTCTCCACCCACGAAGATATCGGGTTCGGCGGTCTGCAGCGTCAGCTTGTCCGCTACAGGATAGACGCCGCGGAAGAACTCCACTTTCGTATCTTTCAGCAGGTCCTTGAGTACCACCGTCTGACCGATAGCGAAAATCACCATATCGGCCTCCAGAGTGATGGTTTGAGACTCATCGAACGTCGGCGCAAACTTATGATCCTTATCGAAGACCGACACGCATTTCTTGAAGGTGATACTTTCTACTTTCGACTTTCCGCCTTTCACTTTCACCGGTCCCCATCCCGGGTTGAGTACCACACCGTCCTCGCGGGCTTCCATGCGCTCTTCGAGCGATGCGGGCATGATGTCTTCGGTCTCCAGCGAGAGCATCGTCACTTCCGAAGCGCCGCTGCGTTTCGCTACGCGCGCCGCGTCGATGGCTACGTTTCCGCCGCCCACAACAACCACTTTGCCGGTAACCTTCTTCTGTCCGCAGTTGGCATCATGGAGGAAATCAATCGCAGTGGTACATCCCTGCAGGTCTTGGCCTTCGATACCCGGCAGGCGACCGCCCTGGCAACCGATAGCGACATAGAATCCTTTGTAGCCTTGCTCGCGCAGTTGGGCAATCGTGATGTCCTTGCCGACCTCCACGCCGCAGCGTATCTCCACGCCTATCTCACGCATGATATCGATCTCCGCGTCAATGACTTTCTTATCGAGTTTATACGACGGGATACCATACCGCAACATACCGCCCGGTTGCTCATTGCGCTCGAAGACGGTGGGCTTGTAACCCATCGTAGCGAGGTAATAGGCGCAACTCAGACCGGAAGGACCACCACCGATGATGGCGATCTTCTCGTCCCAACGTTCTTGCACATTGGAGCATATATTGACTTCGGGAACAAAACGTGTCTCGGCATGCAAGTCTTTCTCCGCAATGAATTTCTTCACGGCATCAATCGCGACTGCGCGGTCAATCGTTCCGCGCGTACAAGCGTCCTCACAACGGCGGTTACAGATACGTCCGCAAACTGCCGGGAAGGGGTTCTCACGCTTGATGAGTTCGAGCGCTTCCGTATACTTGCCTTCCGCGGCTTTCTTCAGATAGCCCTGCACGGCGATATGCGCCGGACAAGCGGTCTTACAAGGCGCCGTTCCCGTCGGGTAGCAGTTAATCCTATTCTTATCACGGTAGTCTTCGTCCCACTTGTGCTCGCCCCACTTGGAAGCGTCCGGCAACTCTTGCTTCGGGTAGGTCTGCGGACCGTGTTTCGTGCATAGTTTCTGACCGAGTTTGACTGCACCGGCAGGACAGTACTCTACGCACCGACCGCAAGCTACGCAGTTCTTCGGATCGACCTTTGCCACATACGCACTGCGGCTCAGGTTCGGGGTGTTGAACAGTTGGGAAGTACGGAGGGCATTGCAAATCTTGACGTTGCAGTTGCAGATTGCGAAGATCTTTCCTTCGCCGTCGATGTTCGTCACCTGGTGCACAAAACCGTGGTCTTCGGCTTTCTTCAAAATGGCCATCGCCTCGTCATAGGTGATATCATGTCCGCGACCCGTCTCGCGCAGGTAGTCCGCCATGTCGCCTACGCCTATACACCAGTCCCGATAGTCGTCCGCACAACCTTCTTCGAGTTTCTCGCGGCCGTAGCGGCAACTACAGATACCGACGCCGATATGGCCTTCGTATTTCTTGAGCCAATAGGAGATATGCTCGATGTCCACACTCTGGTTCTCCATCGAGATGGCTTTCTCCACGGGGATGACGTGCATACCGATACCCGAACCACCCATCGGCACCATCGGCGTGATCTTCTCCAGCGGCAGGAACGTCATGCGCTCGAAGAACATCGCCAACTCCGGGTGCTTGTCCATCAGCTCCGTGTTCATGTTCGTGTATTCGGCACTTCCCGGCACAAACATCGGCACCCAATAGACACGCTCTTCGCGCTTGAAGTTCGCACGCTCTACGTCTTTCCATTCGCCATTCTCTTTTACCGGATACTTATCGCCGTAGTCATACTCGAGCATACCGAAATACGACAGTTTGTCGAGCAGGTCGTCCAGACTCTTGTCGTCCGGCGTATAATGTTTCTCGGCATTCATCGCGTGCAGTTGCGCGTACGTGTGATGCTTGCGAACCTTGAAGAAATTACCGGGCAGCATGTCCAGCAGCAGATCCAGCGATGCCTCACGCGTCACCGCATCCATCTCGTCCTCGAAGATACACGCCAATCCCCAGTATTCCGGGGCATCGGTGTCCATCTTGATCTTTCCGGGTACGCGGTCTGTCACGTGCCGAACGAACTTCAGCAGTTTTGGGTTGGGATTCTTGTCCCCCTTGTGCTTCGGCACAAATTTCTTCGACATTTCAGGCATAAGACTTTTTTAGGTTTATGTTCTTTGAATACTTTTACACTTTAAAACTTTCAATTTTAGTTATTTCTTCCAATTCTTGACTTCGGTCAAGAGCCAATCGGCAAACGCCTCCACTCCTTCTCCCGTCTTGGCGCAGATAGGGATCACTTGCGCCTTGGGATTGCGCATGTGGATATACTCTTTGCATTTCTCGAGGTCGAAGTCGAAATACGGCATGACGTCGATCTTATTGATCACGACCACGTCGCATATGCTGAACATCAGCGGGTATTTGAGGGGTTTGTCGTGCCCTTCCGGCACAGAGAGTATCATCGCGTTCTTCACCGCACCCGTATCAAACTCCGCCGGACACACCAGATTCCCCACATTCTCCAGAATGATGAGGTCGTATTTATCTTCGAGTCCGTCAATACCCTGCTGCGTCATTTCCGCATCCAGATGGCACATGCCGCCGGTATGCAACTGGATAGACTCCACGCCCGTGCCCTCTTTGATCTTGATGGCATCGACATCGCTGTCTATATCGGCCTCCATGACGGCAATACGGATCTTGTCTTTAAGCAGGTTGATGGTCTGAATGAGCGTCGTCGTCTTTCCGCTTCCCGGCGCAGACATAAGGTTGAGCAGGTACACACCTTTTTTCTTCAACTCTCCGCGCAAGGCATCTGCCGCACGGTCATTATCCTCGAAGACACTCTTCTTTATTTCAATGATTTTGACAGAATTCATGTTGTTTTTCACCGATATGATTCGGTTTTGTTCAATTTCCGCTGCAAAAGTACTACATTTTTTTGACATATGCAAGAGATAGACACAAAAAAAGACCTGCGTCCTTGCATATGTCATTTTTTTTGTGTACTTTTGCACAACTTTTCGCGCAAGAGAAAAAGAAAAATCGCAAATATTATAGTAAAGATATGAGAAACTTAGTTATTCGTGCCCTTGCGGCTAAAAAAAACCTGTTTATTCTCTGTATAACGGCGCTGATGACCGGAGTGGTGAACGTGAAGGCGGAAATGGCGCCGATCTATTATGAGGGCTTCAGCCGCTGTTTTGACGAAGAAGACGAGAACTACGGCTATACCGGCGGTAACGACAACCAATGGGGAGGAGACATCGCCAAAGCCATCGTCATCTATCAGGACGCACCCGAGTGGACTTTCACATATTGCAATGCCGGTTTCCAATGCCTCAAAGTCGGCACATCGACCAAGCAAGGTGCTGCCCAAACGCCCTTCATCGCCTGCGAAGGAGAAGCGGTCCTCTCTTTCCGCGTCGCCCCGTGGGAAGGCGATTCGCTCTTCTATGTCGCTATCCGGGGCGGACAGACCAACGATTCGTGTGCCTTCGAACTCAAACAACATCAATGGAGAACGGTCACTATCCGTATCGCTGATATCACAAGCGGCATTCAAATCATGTTCTCTTCGCTCTACAAACACCGTTTCTTCTTGGATGACGTCTGTGTGCGTCCGGCGGATCCCACGGATGGGGCTATCCGTACCCTCGAAGGCTCTTCCGTCGATTTCGGCTACGTGGGCAAGAACTACCGGGCTATGCAACGCGTGCTGCATGTCGAGGGAGCGAACCTCACCGGAACTATCTCCGCTACGCTCGCGGAAGGAGAACCCGATTTGTTCCAACTCAGTACCGCTTCCTTACCGGCCATAGGAGGAGAACTGACGATCACTTGTCTGCCCGGAGCCTCGGCAGGCGACATGCATGGCTGCTATCTCTACCTCCGCGGAAAGGACAACAAGACCCAACAGCAGGTCGAGAAACGTATCACTCTGCAACTCGAAGTGAGTACGCTTAATCTGCAGGGAGCCGGAACCAAACCCGATCCATATACCTGTGCGGATGTCATCCTCTTGGCGGCCAACGAAGGAACGGTCTGGACGGGAACCTATTATTGGGTGACCGGCTATGTCCTTGGAGGTGTCAAGCGATATGACAACAAAGAGAACGGCAACTACGATGGCATCTCCTATACCGACACGCTATCCCTCGTTCTGGCGGCTACGTCTGACGAGACGAACGATGCGAAGTATGTCACCGTGCAGATAAGCGGCAATGCGCGCGCAGCGCTCAATGTGAAGGACAATCCCGAACTGATCGGCCAACAGATTAAGGTACAGGGACTGTTGCTCAACAACAATGCGAACCCGTATTACTTGGGCAAACCCGGTGTACGGGACGTACGGACGGACGCGCAGTACGAACGCCCCGCGAAGGAACTGCAGGACCTGGAACAAATTACCAATGAGCAATCACCAATCACCAATAAGGTCATCCGTGATGGCCAGATCCTCATCCTCCGCGGCGACAAGACCTACACCCTCACCGGCATGGAAGTACGATAACACACGGACGAATACAAAGACATCTTGGCGTAAGTCCAAGTGTTCGCCGTTCGCAAACAGCGAACAGTATGCAATAAAAACGGCAGCCTTCCGGTTGCCGTTTCTGATGCTTTCGACTTTGAAACTTTAGAACTTTAAACTTCTCTAAACTCTAAACTCTCAACTCTACTTGATCTCAATCTGTTTCGTCGTCTTGCCGACTACTTTCTGAAGTTTCGGCAGTTCGATAGTCAGAATACCGTCTTCTACCTTGGCGTTGATTTCTTCTTCGTTCACATCATCCTATTTCTGCTCGTAGTTGGTGTACGAGAACTCGCGGCGCAGATAGTGCGAGTGTTTGTCTTCCTCTTTGTGCTCGAACTTGTTCTCGATGGCGACGCAGAGGTTGTGGTCTTCGTCGATATGAACGCGGCAGTATCCGAGTTCAGAAACTCATCAAATACTGTTGGGAACCAACTGTTTCTACGATACATTGCAGGTGTCATAATTCAATCTCCTAAATTTGCGGGCTTCGTCATCTTGTTTGATTTCGAAAACCCAGGTTAAACAATCTTGCGTTGTTTGCGGTCTGTAGGAGTTGCTGCCTTGGGGTCCCCGATGTGAACCGAACGAAGTGTTCGCAGTGGGGAGAGCGGAGGCAGGAGTTGCTTTTGCGATTTAGCAGAGCGGTATCGCTTGTCGCAAGTTCCTTGCCGATCGCGATTTCACTCTGAATATTGCAATCTCCGTGCCAACCCCTCCATCCCTGCCATTTTGTCCATTTCCGTGCCATTTTGTCCACCTCTGTGCCAAAATGTCCATCTTTCTCTTGCGTATGTCAAAAATTTGTTTCCCCTTTGCATCGTACTTCGGTCTAATTCCGACGGTCAACCGACAGTCAACCGACAGTCAAATATGACGTACGTATGACGAAAAACAACTGTTCCACTTTCCGCGGCTTCATCATCTCCACTCTGAAGTCCACCCATTGAAGAACATATAGCCTGCGTCTTTTTTCCAAAACACCCAGCCTGCGAACCGAAAATCCCATCCCTAAATGCAAATAAATTTCTTATTTCGCTACGCTCAAACGATTATTTTTGTATTTCTTACAAAAATCTTGCATATATCAAAAAAAAGTTGTACCTTTGCACCCGAAATTATAAACTATGGCAGATATCAAAGTTTTCATAAGTAGCGTCCAAAAGGAATTCGCTAGCGAGCGGCGGCTCTTGTACGATTACATCCGCACAGACAGCTTGCTCGGTCGGTTCTTTGTGCCGTTTATTTTTGAAGACATGCCGGCATCGGAGGTCTCTGCGCAGAAAGCCTATCTCACCCAAGCGGCGGAATGTCATATCTACCTCGGCATTCTCGGCACCCAATATGGCTACGAGGACGAAGAAGGTATCTCGCCTACCGAACGCGAATACGATACGGCTACGGCTCACCACGCGCACCGGCTGATTTATACGCTGCGCACAGACACGCCGCGTAACCCTAAAGAGCAAGCCCTTATAGGCAAGGTGGAGCAAGAGGTCGTCCGTCGTGGTTTTGCTACTTACGACGAACTGCGCACGGCTGTTTA
>ONJT01000027.1 GCA_900318245.1 uncultured Bacteroidales bacterium | reverse complement strand
ACTACTGCGGGAACACCATCTTTATTGCGCTTGAAGTCAATTACACGATACTTCTGTTTGTGACCACCACCGATGTAGCGCATCGTCATCTTACCGACGTTGTTGCGACCACCGGTCTTCGTCTTACCAAACACAAGCGATTTCTCAGGAGCGCTCGCGGTAATTGTCTCGAACGCACCTATAACTTTGTGTCTTTGCCCCGGTGTTGTGGGCTTTAATTTACGTACTGCCATCTTTTAGATATTGCTATAAAAATCAATTGTTTCACCTTCGGCCAGCGTTACAATGGCTTTCTTATACGCCTGCTGCGCACCCTTGAGCAAACCGGACTTGGTCCAGCGCTGTTTAACTTTCGGAGCGCGGATGAGCGTATTCACATCCGTAACCTGAACGTTGTACATTTCTTCTACCGCTTTCTTGATCTCAACTTTGTTGGCATTGCGAGCTACTACGAAACCGTAACGGTTCAGCTTCTCGCCGGCGGCGGTCATCTTCTCAGTGACGATAGGTTTGATAATAATTGCCATAATGATACCTCCTTATGCGTTTAAAGTTGCCTCGATAGCAGCGGCCGATGCCTGCCTCGGTCAGAACTACTACGTTCGAGTTCATGATTGTGTAGGTGTTCAGCTCGTTGACGTTCACTACGTTCACACGCTGAATGTTAGCGGCGGACTTGCGAGCGTTGAGGTTGGCGTCTGCTACGACGAACAACACTTTCTTACCTGCTACGTTGAGGTTAGCGAGAACCTCGTTCATAGCTTTGGTCTTCGGTGCGTCGAAAGTCAGCGCGTCCAATACGAGCAATTCATTCTGTTTTGCGCGAAGCGAAAGAGCGGACTTGCGAGCCAGCTGTTTTACTTTCTTGTTCAGCTTGAAGTCATAGTCACGGGGTACGGGACCGAAGATGGTACCACCACCAACGCGAACCGGAGACTTCAGATCACCCGGACGAGCACCACCGCCGCCCTTCTGGCGACCGAGTTTGCGGGTCGAGTGAGCATTCTCACTACGCTGTTTTGCTTTCGCTGTGCCTTGGCGCTGTGCGGCCAAGAACTGCTTAACGTCCAAGTAGATAGCATGGTCGTTAGGCTCGATACCGAAGATAGCGTCATTCAGAGCGATCTTCTTTCCGGTCTCTTTACCGGCTTGATTCAAAATACTAAGTTCCATAACTAATTACTTGTTAATGATGACGATAGAGTTTTTAGCACCCGGTACACTACCCTTGACCATGATCAAGTTGTACTCGGGGATCACTTTCAGTACCACGAGGTTCTGAACCGTTACGCGGTCGCCGCCCATCTGGCCCGCCATGCGGGTACCCGGGAAGATACGGCTCGGGTATGCACATGCACCTACCGAACCCGGAGCGCGCAGACGGTCATCCTGACCGTGAGTGCTCTGGCCTACACCGCCGAAGCCATGACGCTTAACGACACCCTGGAAACCGTGGCCCTTGCTGGTTCCGATAACGTCCACGTACATGCCCTCCTCGAAGAGGTCAGCTGCTGTGATAGTTTGACCCAGAGCGAGTTCTCCGTCGAACTCAAACTCTGCTAAGTGGCGCAGAGGCTCTACGCCTGCGGCCTTAAAATGGCCTGCTTCGGCCTTGTTCGTGTGCTTCTTGCTCTTGTTCATGAATCCAACCTGAGCAGCGTTGTAACCGTCTTTCTCAACGGTCTTCAACTGAGTCACAACACAAGGACCGGCCTCGATAACGGTGCACGGGATGTTTTTGCCGTCGGCACCGAAGACGGAAGTCATTCCGATCTTTTTTCCTAATAAACCTGGCATTGTTGCTTTAGTTTTTTAAATAATTAATGGTTAACTCTGCTTTCGCCCACGGGTTAACGTTTTCGGGTTCCCGCTATGCGATTGTCCGGTATCACTCTCCGTGGGATGCAGCCGTTTGATTATCAAACTTTGATTTCTACCTCTACACCGCTGGCGAGCTCTAATTTCATCAGTGCCTCAACGGTCTTGTTGTTGCTGTTGTAGATGTCGATCAAGCGCTTGTAGCTTGCTAACTCGAATTGCTCACGGCTCTTCTTGTTAACGAACGTCGAGCGGTTTACCGTGAAGATACGCTTGTGCGTCGGCAGTGGAATAGGACCACTTACCACGGCACCCGTAGCCTTAACAGTCTTGACGATCTTCTCTGCAGACTTATCCACCAAGTTGTGGTCGAAAGACTTCAGTTTGATACGAATTTTTTGACTCATAATAAATAATAATTGTTTTTAATTGTTTGTAATTCGCAGAGCGCAGATAACCTTAAGAGTCATTTGCTAAGATGACCCACGCCCCGCAGGGTTAATTATATATTATTTAATAAGGTACGTGTGTACGCACGCTTGCGCACACGCGCCCTCATAAATCTTATACAAGGTCTACGCGACCGCCAACCTCCGTGAGGACAGCTTTCGCGATCGAACTCGATACGGCCTCGTAGTGGCTGAACTCCATGGAGCTCGTAGCACGACCGGAGGTGATGGTACGCAGAGCGGTTACGTAACCGAACATCTCTGCCAATGGTACCTTCGCCTTTACGATACGTGCGCCCGTGCGGCTGGTGTCCATACCCTCTACCTGACCACGACGTTTGTTCAAGTCACCGATCACATCACCCATGGACTCCTCCGGAGTAACCACTTCGATCTTCATGATCGGCTCCATCAACTGCGGTTTAGCCTTCGCACAAGCCTCTTTGAACGCCATCTGAGCAGCGATCTCGAAGGACAGCTGGTCGGAGTCAACCGGGTGGAAGCTACCGTCGAGCAGCGTTACTTTCAGGCTATCCAGCGGATAACCGGCAAGCACACCGTTCTTCATAGCTATCTCGAAGCCCTTCTGTACCGACGGGATATACTCCTTAGGCACATTACCGCCCTTAACGACGTCTTCGAATTGAAGACCACCGGGGAAGTCAGCATCAGCCGGCTCTACGCGAACGATGATGTCGGCGAACTTACCACGACCACCGGACTGCTTCTTATATACCTCACGCAACTCTACCGGAGCAGAGATAGCCTCGCGGTATGCAACCTGCGGACGACCTTGGTTACACTCAACCTTGAACTCACGACGCAGACGGTCGATGATGATCTCGAGGTGAAGCTCACCCATACCGGAGATAACGGTCTGACCCGTCTGCTCATCGGTCTTAACCGTGAAGGTCGGGTCTTCCTCTGCGAGCTTGGCGAGACCAACGCCGAGTTTGTCGAGGTCAGCCTGGCTCTTCGGCTCTACAGAGATACCGATCACCGGTGCCGGGAACTCGATGGACTCGAGTACGATAGGTTTGTTCTCGTCGCAGAGGGTATCGCCCGTGCGTATATCCTTGAAACCTACGCCTGCACCGATATCACCGGCGAGGATGGTCTCTACAGGGTTCTGATGATTCGAGTGCATCTGGAAGATACGGCTGATACGCTCTTTCTTACCCGAACGCGGGTTGTAAACGTACGAACCTGCATCGAGGTGACCGGAATACACGCGGAAGTAGCACAGACGACCTACATACGGGTCAGTAGCAATCTTGAAGGCGAGTGCGCACAGCGGATCAGCATCGTCCGGATGACGCTCTTCCTCTGCGTCGGTGTTCGGATTCGTACCGTTGATAACCGGCGTATCCAGCGGAGACGGCAGGTAAGCGCAGACAGCGTCAAGCATCGTCTGCACACCTTTGTTCTTGAAGGACGAACCGCAGATTACCGGGAAGATCTTCATCGCCAGCGTACCCTTGCGGATAGCTACGCGGATCTCATCCTCGGTGATCGTCGAAGGATCGTCGAAGTATTTCTCCATCAGCGTGTCGTCGAACTCCGATACCGTCTCCAGCATCTTGTCGCGCCACTCCTCAGCCTCAGCTACCAAGTTCGCAGGGATCTCCTCCTCTACGTACTCAGCACCCATCGTCTCATCGTGCCAAAGGATCGCTTTCATCTTAACGAGGTCAACGACACCCTTGAAACTCTCCTCTGCGCCGATAGGGATCTGGATAGGACACGGAGTTGCACCGAGCACTTCCTTGATCTGACGAACTACGTCGAAGAAGTTAGCACCGGAACGGTCCATCTTGTTCACGTAGCACAGACGCGGTACATTATACTTATCAGCCTGACGCCAAACGGTCTCGGACTGCGGTTGCACACCACCTACCGAGCACAGCGCCATCACAGCTCCGTCAAGAATACGCAGCGAACGCTCTACCTCTACGGTGAAGTCCACGTGCCCCGGAGTGTCTATCAGGTTGATCTTATATTTGTTACCTGCGTAGTTCCAGAAAGTCGTTGTAGCCGCAGAAGTGATCGTGATACCACGCTCTTGCTCCTGAACCATCCAGTCCATCGTAGCCGCACCATCGTGCACCTCACCGATCTTGTGAGTCAGACCCGTGTAGAACAGGATACGCTCGGACGTAGTCGTCTTACCCGCATCGATGTGCGCCATAATACCGATGTTACGGTTTAATTTCAAATCATGTTTTGCCATTTTCTTTCCAATCTTTTTTGTTGTTACCGAATGGATAACTTGCTCCGGTTCTAAACCGGTTAGAAGCGGAAGTGTGCGAATGCACGGTTAGCCTCAGCCATACGGTGCATATCCTCTTTACGCTTGAAGGCACCACCTTGGTTGTTGAACGCATCCATGATCTCAGCAGCGAGCTTCTCAGCCATCGAGTGGCCACCGCGTTTGCGTGCGAATGCGATCATGTTCTTCATTGCGATACTCTCCTTGCGGTCAGCACGGATCTCGGTCGGTACCTGGAAGGTTGCACCACCGATACGCTTCGATTTAACCTCTACGAGCGGGGTGATGTTATCGAGCGCCTGCTTCCAGATATCCAGAGCAGCTTTCTCCTCACCCTTCATTTTCTGCTCTACAACGCCGAGTGCGCTGTAGAATACACCATATGCGGTGTTTTTCTTACCATCGAGCATCAGGTGGTTCACAAATTTTGCCACCATTACCTCACCGTACACTGGATCCGGAAGGATAACTCGTTTTTGCGGTTTTGCTTTTCTCATTGTAGTAATAATTTTTTGTTGGTTGTCGATCTCTTCAGCGGCTACCCGAGCCCCTTACTCAACCCTCAACCCATTGTCTCGTCCCAAATATGGAACATTTAGTTAATAAAATTCAGAGCTTAACTGATTTTTGTTGATTGTTTGTTGCGACTTTGAAACTTTCTACTTTAAACTTTCGAACTTCTCTCAACTCTCAACTTTCAACTCTCAACTTACTTCTTAGCTTTCGGACGCTTAGCTCCGTATTTGGAGCGACGTTGCAAGCGGTTTGCTACACCGGCGGTATCAAGCGTACCACGAACGATGTGATAACGAACACCCGGCAGGTCTTTTACACGACCGCCACGTACCATTACGATGCTGTGCTCTTGCAAGTTGTGTCCCTCTCCCGGGATGTAAGCATTGACCTCCTTCGAGTTCGTCAGGCGCACACGGGCAACCTTACGCATCGCGGAGTTAGGTTTCTTCGGGGTCGTTGTGTAAACACGTACACAAACGCCACGACGCTGCGGGCAGCTGTCAAGAGCCGGGCTCTTCGACTTGTCCACCAGTTCTGCTCTTCCTTTTCTAACTAATTGTTGAATTGTAGGCATTTTGTTGTTTGTTTAATTAATTGTTTTTTAATAAATGTTCCTGCGTTTCCCCGCGCGTTTCAGTGCTTATATATATGCGTCTATGCATATGCGAGCCTGTGCACGCGCTGAAAAAGCGTGCAAAGATACTACAAATTTTTCATATGGCAAAATATTTTTGCAAAAAAATGTAATTTTTTAGAGATTTTTCTCGATTTTGCACAATCTACTTGGCAGAAACATGCTTGTATGGGGCTGCCAAATAGGTTTGTGCAAAATTTAGGGCACATGCCCTGAATTACATTTTTACGGCAAAAATATCTGGCCATATCCCGAACTGTGCGAACGTATTTTCGGGGGAATGCCGTTAGGCAGGCGGCGTCCGAAGGTACAACTTTTTTCTATTAGGCATAAAAAAAAAGAGGCCTTACGCCTCTCTTTCTTAATCTTTCTTCGGACAGGGTCTGCCTTCGCCTTTCGGGCACTTACCGTCCTTGAATTCCGGTCGCGGACCTTCGCCTTTCGGACCGTGGGGTTTCGGACCATGGAAATGAAGTACGCGAGCTACCTGACGCTCATTCAGATCCTTGCCGAACTTCTCTGCAAACTCCTTATTCAACTTCTCTTTCGCAGCGATAAACTCGCGGTAGGTAACGGCAAACTTTGCGGCCTGTTCATCACTCAAATAGAGTTCTTCCGTCAGGTACTTGATGTCCATCTCGACACGCTGTTCCTTCGTCATCTTGCACTCTTTCTTGTCTTTCTTGCACTCCGCCTTTTCGGCTTTTGCCTCTTGTGCGCTCATGCTCGCCACCATCATGACGCTCATGGCTAAAATCATTAGTTTTTTCATTTCTGTACCTCCTGAAATTAATAGGGTTCACTACCCTGTCCGCAAGAACCGTGCCAAAGTGCTTTTTGCCGTTTGTTCGAACTCGCGGTACAGGCTGCTTACCTCCGGTACTGATTTTCTTTTTTTTGTTGCACTATTGTGCTGTTGCGTAAAAAACCGACCAAGCCAAATATACCGCTTATAACAATGGTATATATGGTCTATGTCGCCGGCTACAAAGGCGTCGCCTGCAAAGTAGTCAAGAACTAAACCAAAAAACATAAATTCCAAAGAAAATGGCATACAAATTTGCGTATGTCATTTTTTTTGTGTAACTTTGCAGCCGAAAGTTGCAAAGACATGAACGAACAGAGTCCTAAAATAATAAATGCAGACGCACAATTAGTGAACGATGCGGCATACCAGACGCTTGTTGAGAATATCAGCAAAGCTGTTGAAATGGCTCATCAGAAATTGGCTACTGCGGTAAATACAATCCTAATTGACACCAATTGGGAGATAGGTCGCTATATCGTTGAGTTTGAGCAGCACGGCAACGCACGTGCGAAATATGGAGATAATCTGATAAATCGTTTGTCGAAAGATTTAACCATACGTTTAGGCAAAGGTTATAGCAAGAGTAACCTGCTCTATATCAGGAAGTTCTACTATACTTTCGCAAAAGATGAGAGGCTGTCTCACTTATTCGCTCAAAAAGGTGAGACGCCGTCTCACTTATTGAGCTGGAGTCATTATTTCGAGATTTTGAAATTGGAGGATCCACTTGAAATCAGTTTCTATGTGCATCAATGTGAGCAAGAACATTGGAGCGTCGGTGAACTGAAGCGTCAAAAGAAAAGTCTGCTGTTTCAACGTCTTGCGCTGAGCAAAGATAAGGAAGGAGTGCTGCAATTAGCCAGAGAAGGACAAACGGTTACCAAGCCGCAGGACATATTACATGACCCTGTTGTATTGGAATTTGCAGGCATAGAAACCAAACCTCTCTACAAGGAGAGCGACCTTGAGGAGGCGCTATATGCGCACTTGGAGCAGTTCTTGTTGGAATTAGGCAAAGGTTTCTCTTTCGTTGCCCGTCAGAAGCGTCTTACGATAGGCGGGCGTAACTTCTACGTAGATCTGGTTTTTTATCATCGTATCTTGAAATGTTTTGTGCTCATTGACTTAAAACGCGGTGAAATACAACACGAAGATATAGGTCAGATGAACTTATATCTCAATTATTTTGCGGCTGAGGAGAATACGGAAGGAGATAATCCGCCAATTGGTATTATTCTTGGTTCGGAAAAAGATAAATTGCTTATGGAATATGCGTTGCATGGAATCTCTAACCAACTTTTTGTCAGCCGTTACCAACTTTATTTGCCAGATCGCGAGCAACTCGAACGTGAATTGCAAAATATATTATTAGAAGATAACAACCAGTAAATTCACGTCCCCTCTCTATGACGTTAAACCCGGAGCAATGTAGGCTCTGTCCCGCAATCTTGACCGATTAAAAAATATCAAATCAACCAACCACCGCCTATGGCATAAAACAACAGACAAACAACATACATAAATAAGCATTTGCTTTATTTTGGAGACATTCAATCTTGGACAATTGTAATCACTTTCCTAAATATAGCGAATGTTCACACGTATCGGTGTGGGCATTCTGCATATATTGGAAGTGATGGGAGTCCAAGCCCGAATGTCCTAATATAGACAGACTGCCTGCACTTTTGTATAGATATAACAAAATACTATAATATTATAATGAAACAACTCTTCTTAGCAATATTTACAATCTTGGTTTGTGCCTGTTCTACTTGTAAAGTATCAACGCAGTACCAAATTAGTGAGATAAAATTTGGACGTGGAGGTGGTTTTACCAATCAGGTTGAACAATTCTCTCTGAACAAAAAAGGAGAATTGAGTAAAAATGGGAAAGTTATAGGGAGAGCTTCTTGCGAGGACGTTGAAAGAATTTTTTTAATTGCAGATGGGATTGACAGTCCAATTTATGAACCTGACAATTTTTATTGGTTTATTGAAGTGAAAGGGCGTGAAACTCATAAGTATTTATGGGGAGGTTCATCACAAGTAAATAGAGAACTAAAGAATTTATATAATGAATTAAACAGTTTACTAAAATGAGAAAGTATTGCTTTTTAGTATGCCTTTTATTTTGTTCTTTACTTGCATTTTCGAGTAATGTTGGTCACTTTTCTAAAAATGTAAGTGTGGAGAACATACAAGTTGAGAATATCTCCAATTATTTTAACAATTGGTTTTCACTTGCCCCTTCGACTTCTTTTAAGGTCGTTGGAGACAAGTGTGATAAAATGGGCATTCGACATATTTCATTCCAACAGTATTATCAAGGTGTTGAAGTAGAAGGATGTTTGGTTCTCGTTCATGCTCGCAACGGTATTGTTCAGAGTTTGAACGGAGTCCTTATGGAGGATCAGCAGAAGCCAAACAATACAGCTGCGCGTGTTTCTAAAAGACGTGCCTTGGCAAAAGTTCGTAATCAGGAGTCTGGGGATGCCAAGTATATGCTTACGCCCGTTTTTAATGGTGACAGTGTGGAATACAGGATTGCATATATGATTCACTCTGCGGAAGAGATGGCAGATGTTTATGTAGATGCAGAGTCTGGTGAGATATTAAAGAAGATTTCCACTAAATATGAAGGGCAGTCTGTACAAAGCACTGTCAATACGGTTTATAGTGGCTCGCAAACAGTTAATAGCTATTATGAAAATAATAAGTATCAATTGATAGATGACGAGAGAGGAATTATTACTTTCTTTGGTTCTGACGCTCCAACAGGTCTTGTGAGTTGTTCTCCTCCAACATCCTTAGTGAACGATGTTGAGAATTATATTGACACTACTACTTCTCTTACGCAAGAACAAAAACAAGATAGTAGGTTTATGGAATATTTCCGGCGTAATTTAGTAATGCATTCTTACTATGTGCCGACGTTCACTAATTATTTGACTCTCCCGAGTTCATCTAATTCGAGTTATTCAGACGTAGCGCGATCTCAGCTAACAAAGATAATCATTTCATCTATAAATACGACTAGTTGGAAAGGTCTTTTTGAGTCAAATCCAGATTTGTTTATTACAGTTGAGAATCCCTCTGGTGTTGAGGTTTATAACAATAAGACAGAACGCGTCACAGTAACTCCGACGTCTAGTAATCCAGTTGTGTTTAACATACAGGTCCCGATTTATTCCGGTACGTATAAACTAAAGATTTGGGACTATGATGCAGTTGGAAATGATTTGATTGCTACTTTGAATGTGGATTCTGAGGTAGGAAAATGGAATTATAACGGGAATACCTATTCGCAGGTAATCATAGTTGATGCCGCTACACCGGCATTTGATGCTCATTGGGGAATGGGGAAAACCCTAGACTATTTCGCAGAGACATTTGGGCGAAATAGTTTTGATGATCAAGGAAGTTTTGTGTATCAACTTGTCGGCGCTCCTTACCATGTTATCAGTGATGGTCTCAATGCTTTTGCAACAACGACCCAGAATGAATACTCATATATGGTTTATGGTTTGGGGGATGGGGCAATTATGAAGCAAGTTGTAGAATTGGACGTTATGGCGCATGAGTTTTCTCATCAAGTGACTGCCTTTAATCAAAATGGAGGTCTCAAGTATCAGAATGAGTCTGGTGCTATGAATGAAGGTTTTTCTGATATATTTGGAATGTGCGTTGAGTATTACGTTACTGGAACTGCATCATGGTTAATTGGTCACGACCTTATGATTGGTTATACCAATACACGCTCTATGAAGAATCCTGCGAATTCGCTAGATGGTTACGACCCACAACCAAAGGCATATCAAGGGGCACACTGGCATCCTTTGGCTACGACTCAAGAGCAGTTAAAGGATAATACTATGGATCACGGAGGCGTTCACACCAATAGTGGTGTATTGAATTACTGGTTCTACTTGCTGAGTGCTGGTACTGGAAACTATACTAATGAGTTTAATAAGACGTACAATGTGCAGGGTATAGGTATCGATAAGGCTCAATGGATAGCTTATATGCTTAATCAGTACTACTTGACTCCTTATGCAACTTATCAAGATGCACAGTACGGCTCGTTGTTGATTACTGAATTGTTATATGGGTATGGTTCTTCAGAATATCAAGCGGTATGTAACGCATGGGGAGTTGTTGGAATAGGCAACGGATATGATGGAACTTTGTATGACCTTGAGCCTGGTAAGTATTTAGTGTTTGCTCGTCGTAATAACTCATCTAATTACTTTAAGATGTCATCAGAATTGACATCAGGAAGTACTAAGCGTTACAAGGCAGTAGATATTGAGAGTGCATTAATTGGTTCAGAGACCACCATTCAGCAAGATCCAGCTTTCGTTTGGGAGGTCGAGAAGTCAGGTAACACTTATTTATTAAAGAATCAGAATCAATATAGTACGTGGAATTCTGGCAATAGTGCTGCTATGGGAGCAACTGGGAAGCAGTTGACTATTACCCCGCAGTTCGACGGCTCGTATACGGTTACTTTTGCCGATGGTACTAATACTCGTTACCTGTCATTGAATGGCTCTTCAGGAAATGACTATTTTGCTTATTATAGCGGGAATGGGCAGATTGAAAATCTGCGCTTTGAGCAATATCTATATACGGAATTACCCGAAATTACAATAAAGGCTAAGAAACCTTCAAATTGGGGGTCTACTATCTCTGCTTGGGCATGGAATACCGGAGAAGAAGGTAAGTGGGTTACTTTGCAACAAGAGGGTAATTGGTATACATATACCACAAACAGTAGCGAGTTGAATATAGTGTTTGTCAATGGTACTGGCTGGACTGGCGATAACAACCAGACAGTTGATATTACAACCTCTGAATCCATGTGTATTCAAATAGGCAGCAACACATCTGGTAAGAGGTCTTATACAGTTATTGATTGTATTGAAAGGCAGGAACCTACACTAACAATGGAGAACTCCGCCGTTTCCTTGGAGATAGGTGAGTCCATTACGAGACAAGCATATACTAATTCGGATGCAAGTGTAGTTTATTCTACGACTGATGGAGCTGTAGCGTCAGTAGACAATAATGGAAAAGTAACTGCTATCTCGGAAGGTACTGTGACTATCAAGGCATCGGTTGCGCAAACTAACTACTATCTGGCTAAGAGTGTTTCTTATTCAGTTACTGTTAGTGCTCCCGTAGTTTGTAAGTCTGCTCCGTACTCAGAACCATTCTCGTCTACTCAAGGAGACTTTACTATTCAAGAGGTTTCTAAAGCCAGTGGTTTATCTTACATTTGGAAGTTAGACGGGTCATCTTATAAGAATGGTATGATTGCTAAGGCCATGTACAATAGCAAGTATTATTCAAGTGAGGGGTGGCTTATTTCACCATGTATTGAGGTAGCAAAGGATGTCACAACTACTTTGACCTTTGATCATGCAGCAAAGTTCTTCTCTTCTGCATCTACTGAGATGACCTTGTGGCTTTCGACGGACTATAAGTCCGGGTTGCCTTCTACAGCAACATGGTCGCAGTTGACTATTCCTACATATCCGAGTGGATCTAACTGGAATTTTGTAAGTTCTGGAAATATTGACCTTTCCGCTTACGCTGGCAGTTCAGTGTCTATAGCCTTTAAGTACATAAGTACTAGTACAGCTGCAGCCCAATGGGAAGTGAAGAATTTCTCCGTGACCTCTACACCTAATCCGACTGGATTAAATGATGTTGATCAATCACTGGAGAGTGCACAAAAGGTTTTGCGTGATGGCCATGTTCTAATTATCCGGAATGGAAAAACCTATACTCTTCAAGGTCAAGAGGTTAAATAACCCCTGTCGATCTATCGATAACCCGAAAACTCGATCTATCGGACTCCTGCCTGCTCCGCAACCGAGCAGGCAGGATTTTTCTTTCTTCGTTTATCCCCGATACTATCGGCTTTCTGAAGCGTTCATTGTGCGGCATATCATGCCGCCCTATTCTTCGTCTGTTTCGTCCGAAACAATCGTTCGAATGCAATGAGATAAGAAATAATCGTGCCTTTGCGGCTAAAAATTGTATTCTGGTTCAAAACGTTTGTCCCTTATTCTGGATATTATCCGGATACCTCTTTGTTAAGTGCGCGAGTCGTCTGGCACGCGTTTCTTTCTTCATCCTCCGCGGCGATCACATCTTCGACACCCAAGGAAAGATGATTAAATAGTTTCGTTTATTGCGTCCAAATTTTATTTGGACCTCCCCTTAAATTAAAGAGCTTGGCATCACGCCAGGCTCTTTTTAGCTTGTGTCTTTTTAGTTTAGCCTGTATCTTTTTTTACTTTCCCTTCGTAGCCTGTATTATTTTACTTATTCCCTTTTTCATGAACTTGTTCCTTTTTTGCGCATAAAAGGGAACAAGCTTCTTCTCTTGGCTTGTTTTTTTTGCTCTAACTTTTTTTAGTTCGTTTCCTGCTCCGCGTGATAGCGCGGAGTGTTCGTTCCTTGCCGGCGGATTCTATCCGCCCCTCAAAAGTTTCGTCTATTCCAGGGCGATCTAATCGCCCGCTTCCTCTCTGCTGTCTACTCTTCGGGGCTACTTCCCCGAACTTTTTTCTCTTTTTATTTGCATATCCCAAATATTTGTTGTACCTTTGCACTCAAATTATGCATATTCTTGTACGCGATTAGTATGAAAACAGTAGGTAATCAGTAGGTTATTAGTAGGTGGTTAGTAGGTTATTATTGGCACAATCTCAACACCACATTACAATGTCACTACAAGATCCTTATCCCCTGAATACAGTATATAAACTCAAAAATACCCACAATATGGCAAAAGTAGAATTTTCACCGGGCATAGAACGTATCTTAGGTGCCCTTGACACAGGGCATCAATTGATCATGCGCCAAAAACATCTCCATGACACCAACGGTTCTCTCACTAAAGAGTGCGACTCGGAAGTCTATCTCCAAAAGCACAAGCGTGACTACAAACAAACCCCTCCGAGAGGCGCGGAACTCGCTCATTTGCAGCATTTTGGAGAAGCTGCAAAACGCACTACCGCCCTCATCTATGCATATAAATTTCCCGATACCGCCTCGGAAGAGCAGCGCGCCCTCTTGGAAAACTTCCGTCTTCGTTTTGAATCCCAACTCAAAGGCGCACCCGACCCGCAAGCTTCCCTCGACAAAAAAGGTAAGCAGAAACACTATTTCCGCTTCGATAACTTCATCCGCGCCATGATCTATCAGGAACTCAAATCATAACACAAGAATCATAGCGCACCCGTTCAAGCAGGAAAATTAGTTTTTTTCGTATTTTTATTTGCATATTCCAGAAAAATGTTGTAATTTTGCAATCGTGAACGACGCAAATATGAAAACTGAACGAGAGAAAATGTTAGCAGGCGAAGTGTATGATGCTTGTAATGCAGAACTACTCAAAGACCTGAATGCCGTCAAGGTGCTTTGTCAGCAATACAACAACCTACTGCCGACGGATTTTACGGCGCGGAACAAGATGTTGCGCGACATGCTTGGTCAGGCCGATGAAGACACCTTCATCAACCAGCCTTTTTACTGCGATTACGGCAAGCATATCCGTGTCGGGAAGCGCTTCTTTGCCAACTTCGGCCTGACGATATTGGATGAGGCGTATGTGACGATTGGCGACGACTGCTTCATGGGTCCGCATGTGCAGATCTATTGTGCCTGTCACAGCACGAACCCCTCGGAGCGTAACACACGTGAGGAGTGGGCAAAACCCGTGACGATCGGTAATAGTGTGTGGATCGGCGGCAACGTGACTATTCTGCCCGGTGTGACCATCGGCGACAACTGCACCATCGGAGCCGGTTCGGTTGTAACCCATGACATCCCTGCCAACTCCATTGCCGCCGGTAATCCTGCGAAAGTGATAAAAACGATAAACTAACTATATCGTTTATTGCCATCGTACCGAAAGATTTTTTTGTAATATTTTGAGATTTTTAACTGATTTTTAGCTTAAAATTTGCACATATCAAAAAAAAGCAGTACTTTTGCACCCGCTTTCAATGGAGAGCATTAATTAATGCCACGAAGTTGTGATGACATATCCGGCTTCAGTGGTGATTGTAAAACTTAATAATTGATCAACGTCATGTATTTGACTTCTGAGAAAAAAGCTGAGCTTTTTGCTAAGTATGGCAAAGATGCTAAGAACACCGGTTCG
The DNA here is from genome assembly GCA_900318245.1 of uncultured Bacteroidales bacterium. Classification (GTDB taxonomy): domain Bacteria; phylum Bacteroidota; class Bacteroidia; order Bacteroidales; family Paludibacteraceae; genus Colicola. Next base: position 34,877 of record ONJT01000027.1, on the reverse strand, counting down.
GCTGAGAGCCAGATCGCATTGTTCACCTTCCGTATCAACCACCTGACCGAGCACCTGAAGGAAAACCGTAAGGACTTCGGTACAGAGCGCGCCCTGACCGCCCTCGTTGGTAAGCGTCGTCGCATGCTGGATTACCTGAAGGCAAAAGACATCGAGCGCTATCGTGCAATCATCAAAGAGCTCGGTATCCGTAAGTAATTTTGCGGAAAAATCAAGAAAAAAATGGCATACTCTTGCGTATGTCATTTTTTTTGTGTAACTTTGCGCCGCAAAGTTCGTACACACATGCGCAAATGGGTCATTTACATAGGTTTATTCTTGGCGATGGCGGTGCAAGCAGCCGTCTATACGCCGGCGTCGGTGCCGAATCCAAAGAAGCAGGGGCAGGCCTTCTATGTAGCGAATCCCGACGCTATTCTCCCCGACTCCAGCGTCGCTTGGTTGAACAACTGCGCAGCACGTTTGGAAGACGCTACGCGCGTGCAGTTGTGCGTGGTCGCGCTCGAGTCCATCGGCGGGAGCGAAGCCTTCGACTTTGCGTATGAGCTCTTCCAGCGCTGGGGACTTGGCCGCGAAGGACAGAACACCGGTGTGCTGATGCTCTTTGTGCTGGACAGCCATGACATCCGTATCATGACCGGCGTAGGTATCGAAGGCGTACTGACCGATGCGCAGTGCTCGAAGATCATCCACGACGATATGATTCCTGCCTTCCGCGCCGGAGCGTATGGCGACGGGCTGTGCCTCGGCGCACTGCGTATCTACGAGATATGCACCGACGGAGAAGCGCCCGAAGAACTGCTATCCATCCGCTCTGTCACCAACAGGGGCGAGTACGGCGAAGACGAGCTGACTGACGCTGAAATCATGGGCATCATCGGGGTCTTCACGGGCCTCTTCATACTGATCGCCTTCATCCTCTATTGGTCATCCACCAAGCGTTGTCCCCATTGCGGCAAACGCCGTGCGCACGCAACGAGAGAGAAGATACTGGTAGCGGCGACCTATGCGGCGGCGGGGCAGGGACTGCGCACCTATCGCTGCAACAAATGCGGACACACGTTTGATGTGCCGTTCGTCATCCCGCGTCGCCAACGCACGGTATATATCTCCGGTGGCAGCGGTCGCGGCGGTAGTTTCGGCGGAGGAAGCTTCAGCGGCGGCGGATCCTGGGGCGGAGGTTCGACCTTCGGAGGAGGAGCAGGAGGAAAGTGGTAAGCGCTTCGCGCATTGCTAATTGCTAATTGCTAATTGCTAACAACTAATAACTATTTTTATGAAAAAAGCATTACCTTGGATTGTCGTTTTAGGTATTCTGGCAATCATCGTTCTTTGGGTAGCTAACGCGTACAACAGTTTCGTAGCTGCAGAAGAGGAAGTAGAGTCCGCTTGGTCGCAAGTGGAGAACCAGTATCAGCGCCGTGCAGACCTGGTACCGAACCTGGTAGCTACCGTGAAGGGTTACGCGGCTCACGAGCAAGAAACGCTCGAGGGTGTGATCGAAGCTCGCGCGAAAGCAACCCAGATCACCATTGATCCGGAGCACGCGACAGCCGAACAACTGGCGGCTTTCCAGGCAGCGCAGGGTGAGTTGAGTCAGGCCTTGGGACGTTTGCTGGCTATCGCAGAGAACTATCCGGACCTGAAGGCCAACGAGAACTTCCGCGACCTGCAGGCACAACTCGAGGGCACGGAGAACCGTATTGCCATCGCCCGTCAGCTCTTCAATGAGTCGGCTCGCACGTATAACACGAAGATCCGCCGCTTCCCGAACAACATCATAGCGGGTATCTGCGGATTTGAGAAGAAACCGTATTTTGAGGCAGAGGAAGGTGCGAACAAAGCACCGAAGGTGGAGTTTTGATTGAGATAAAGCCATATATAGAGCACGCGGTGTTGGTGGGTCTTATCACGCCTAACCAACCGGAAGATCGCACCAAAGAGTACTTGGACGAGTTGGCGTTCCTCGCGGACACGCACGGCATCGTTCCCGTCAAGCGCTTCACGCAGCGCCTCGACCAGCCGAACACGGCGACATACGTGGGCGAAGGTAAGTTAGAGGAAGTGCGTCAGTACGTCATCAGCCGCGAGCAGACAGACGAACCGGTGGACGTAGTGATCTTCGATGACGAACTCAGTCCGCGGCAGATACGTAACCTCGAGAAGGCGATCAACCATCGCGAGAAGCACCCGGCGAACGTACGCGTGATAGACCGCACGATATTGATCCTTGAGATATTTCTGCAGCGCGCGCAGACAAGTTATGCAAAGACGCAGGTCGAGATGGCGCACCTGCAGTATATGCTGCCGCGCCTGACGCGTATGTGGAGTCACCTTGACCGCCAACGAGGCGGTGGAGGCACGAACCGCGGTATGGGTGAGACCCAGATAGAAGCCGACAAACGCGTCATCGGTCAACGCATCGCCTTGCTGCGTGAGCAACTCAAGACCATCGACAAACAGATGGCGACCCAGCGGCAACACCGCGGAAAGATGGTGCGCGTGGCACTCGTCGGGTACACCAACGTCGGCAAATCGACCCTGATGAACCTGCTCTCCAAATCCGAGGTGTTCGCGGAGAACAAACTGTTCGCAACCCTCGACACGACGGTGCGCAAAGTGACGATAGAGAACCTGCCGTTCCTGCTGTCCGACACAGTCGGGTTCATCCGCAAACTACCGCACCACTTGGTAGAGTCGTTTAAGTCCACGCTGGATGAAGTGCGCGAAGCGGATCTGTTGGTACACGTGGTCGATATCTCGCACCCAAACTTCGAGGAGCAATACGAAGTAGTGGAGCAGACGATCGCAGATATCTGCAAAGAGGACAAACCGACCATCGTGGTCTTTAACAAAGTCGATGCGTTCAGCTATGTGCCGAAAGAGGAAGATGACCTCACGCCGGTGCAGCGGGAGAACCTATCTCTACAAGACCTCGAGAAGAGTTGGATGGCGCGGTTGGGCGAAGATTGCATCTTTATCTCCGCGCGGCAGAAAGAGAACATCGATGCGTTGCGTGCACTACTGTACGACCGCATCAAAGCGATACATATCAAACGTTATCCGTATAACGATTTCTTATTTCAGAACTATGAAGACAATTGAAGAACAAGGTTACACCTTCCAGGAATGGCTTCTGCCGGAGCAGATCGCGAAGGACGTAGCGCAAGTAGCGGACAAGATCAGTGCGGACTATGCGGGTAAAGAACCGCTGTTTGTGGTCGTGCTGAATGGTGCTTTTGTCTTTGCAGCCGACCTGATACGCGCCCTCAAAGGCGTGCGCTGCGAGGTGACGTTCATCCGCGTCAGCTCCTATTTCGGCATGTCCACGACGGGCCAGTTGCAGTTCATCGTGCCGCTCCAGCAAGTAGTGGAGAACCGCGACGTGGTCATCCTCGAAGACATCGTCGACAGCGGACTGACCATTCACCAACTCAAAGCGCATATGCGCGGGCTCGGCGCGGCGTCTGTCCGCGTGGCGACGATGCTGTTCAAACCCGGTAAGTTGGAGTACGAAGATGCTAAACCTGACTACGTCGGCCATGAGTTGACGGATGAGTTCGTGATCGGTTACGGTCTCGACTTCGATGGCTTCGTACGAAACCTGCCGTCTGTCTATAAAGTGAAAAAATAACCCGAATAATCAGAATAATCAGATATATTAACAATTTAACTTTTAACAACCATGAACGAAGAATTGAAAAAAGTAATGGAGGTCGCTGAGGTCTGGACCAAGGAACCTTTTGACGCGGAGACGCGTGCACAAGTGAAGGCCATGATGGAGGCTGAAGACAAGACCGACCTCATCGATGCATTCTATCGTACCCTCGAATTCGGTACCGGCGGTTTACGCGGTATCATGGGCCCGGGTACCAATCGTATGAACAAGTACATCGTTGCGATGGCAACACAAGGCTACGCCAACTACATGCTCAAGGTGCAGAAAGAAGGCGGTTTCCAGAACGTACAGGACGGACGTGTTGCTGTCGTCGTAGGCCATGACTGCCGTAACAATGGTCGTCTCTTCGCTGAGACCGTAGCGAACATCTTCTCCGCCAACGGTATCAAGGTCTATCTCTTCGAGTCCCTGCGTCCGACGCCGGAAGTATCCTTCGCCATCCGTCATCTCAAATGTCAGGGCGGTGTGAACGTGACGGCTTCCCACAACCCCAAAGAGTACAACGGTTACAAAGCGTACTGGGAGGATGGCTCGCAGGTACTCCAGCCGCATGATCAGGGTATCATCAACGAGGTAAACAAAGTAACCCTCGCAGATGTTAAATGGGAGGCAAACAAAGACCTCATCGAGATCATCGGCGGCGAGATGGACTACGACTACATGATGGCGGTCAAGTCTGTCATGATCGACCAGGACTCCATCCTTCGTCAGAAAGACCTCAACATCGTCTATACCCCGATGCACGGTGCCGGTCGTCAGATTGTACCGATGTGTCTGCGTTCCTGGGGATTCCAGAACATTCACGTCGTTCCCGAACAAATGGTCATCGACGGTAACTTCCCGACAGTAGTCAGCCCGAACCCCGAGAACGCAGAGGCCATGACCCTCGGTATGAAACTCGGCACAAAGTTGGGCGCTGACCTCGTTATCGCTTCCGACCCGGATGCAGATCGTATCGCCATCGTCTGCCGGAACGACAAGGGAGAGTGGGTCATCATCAACGGTAACCAAACCAATATCATGTACCACTACTACATCATCAATAACATGAAGCGTCTGGGTAAGATGCGTCCTGACATGTACATCGTCAAGACCATCGTGACCTCCGAGCTTATCCGCAAGATCGCTGATGCGCAAGGCGTCACGCTGACCGATGAGTACACCGGCTTCAAGTGGATTGCCAATCGTATCCGTATGTGGGAAGGCAAGCGCAAATATATCGGTGGTGGTGAGGAGAGTTTCGGCTTCCTGCCGTACGATGCGGTACGCGATAAATGTTCGCCTTCGTCTATCTGCCTCATCTGCGAGATCGCTGCATATGCAAAGGACAACGGCATGACGCTGTACGACTACCTGCTCAAGATCTACGAGGACTACGGCTTCCAGAAAGAGACGACGATCAACGTCGTTCGCCCGGGTAAGACCGGCGCCGAGGAGATCCAACAAATGATGAAGGACTACCGCGCTAACGCGCCGAAAGAGATTGCCGGCGAGAAAGTGGTCAAAATCAAAGACTTCAAACTCCTCAAACAGCAAGAACTCAAAGATGGCAAGTGGGTTGAGTCCGACATCGAGATGCCGCTGAACGCCACTTCGAACGTACTGCAGTACTTCACCGAAGGCGGTCTGAAAGTCAGCGTTCGTCCTTCCGGAACCGAACCGAAGATCAAGTTCTACTTTGAGATCCCGGTTAAGAGCGGCAAACCGTTCAAGGGAGCAGACTACGAGCGTTGCACCGCTGAAGCGGATGCCCGCGTTCCGGCTATCAAAGCTTCGCTTGGCTTGTAAGATCGCGAATAACGAGGGAAGCGAGTGTAAGGCCAAAAGTGGCGGTCACTTGCATCAATGACCCTCGTGTCTCACAGCGCTGCGCCTGTTCAGTCGAATAGACGCAGCGTATTTTTTTGTTCGGATGCAAGCCTATCTTCTTCATCCGCGCGCGCACGGCTTTGGCGAGCGCATCACCTTGAATGGTCATCAATTCGCCCATAGTCACTTGCGTCGGGTCGAAACGCAAAGCCGCACCCATCGACGAGAAGACCTTCATCCCGCGTACGCGCGACGCGTATAATATAAGGTGGACCTTATCATCGACACTATCTATAGCGTCAATGAGATATTGATGATGTAAGATTTTAGATTTGAGATTTTCATTGTCATCGTGATAGAACTCCGCGACAGCTTCTATCTCGGCATCCGGATTGATGGTCAAAAGGCGCTCTTTGAGGGCTTCGACCTTTGACATACCGAGTGTTGCGCGCGTGGCTGGCAACTGGCGGTTGATGTTCGAAGGCTGCACTGTATCGCCATCTACGATCGTAAGATGGGTCAAGCCGGTGCGTATCAATGCTTCCGCGGCATACGAACCTACCCCACCCACACCGAAGATGATCACGCGCTTCGTGCGCAGTGCTTTCATCGCTTCTGCACCTAAGAGTGCTTCACTTCTGCTGAAAAAATCATCCATAATCATCAAATTTGCCTGCAAAAATACAAAAAAAGAGGCATGTATGCAAAAAAAATGCGTTTTTTTTTGGTCAATTCAAAAAAAAGCAGTACTTTTGCACGCTTTTTCGCCCATAGAAGAAGTACCTCGGGATGTAAAACGTAGTTTTTGCAGACCGAAAAGCGTAGCATAGAACGTAGCGCTATACGAGTGCAGAGCACGAAGTCTCGCGAGTTCTAATGCAAGCGCGCCCAGGTGGCGGACGCGCGATTAAGAAATTCAAACGCAAATTCGATAAGACGGGTGTCGTAAAAGAGCTCCGTCGTCGTCAGCAATTCGACAAACCGAGTGAGCTGAAGCGAGTTAAGATGGCGCATGCGAAGTATGTGCAGTCGTTGCACGCTCACGACGATATGTAATCGTTCTGATTACTCATGGTTCGGATTCTTCCGAATTGGGAAAAAGGGGAAATGAAGTCGCTTCGGCGGCTTTATTTCTTTTTAACTGATATCTCCCCAGTTATGTACTTCCTGCCGGAGAAAATCCAGTTGTCGCTTGTATATACGATTGCGCTCGTCTTCCAGCAACGGGTCAGCATCGAGGATCTCCATCGCCGCACGGCGGGCTAAATCCACCAACTGGCCATCCGTAGCGAGGTTGGCTATCTGCAGGTCAAACGGTGTTCCCGACTGCTGCGTGCCTTCGAGATCTCCGGCTCCGCGCAGTTGGAGATCGGCCTCTGCCACACGGAATCCGTCGTTGGTAGCCACCATGATCTCCATACGTTGCCGTGTCTCTTTGGTCAACTCAGTGCGAGTAAGCAGCAGACAATAACTCTGGTCCGCACCGCGGCCTACGCGCCCGCGCAACTGATGCAACTGGCTGAGTCCGAAGCGCTCGGCGTTCTGGATAATCATCACCGACGCATTCGGCACATTCACACCCACTTCGATGACAGTGGTTGCCACAAGGATCTGGGTCTCACCGGACACGAAACGCTGCATCTGCAGATCCTTATCCGCTGCTTTCATCTGGCCGTGCACCATTGAGATCTTGTATTCCGGAAAAGCTTCGCACAGTTCGTTGAAACCGCTCTGCAAGTCTTGCAGGTCGAGTTTCTCATTCTCTTTGATGAGCGGGAAAACCACGTATATCTGCCGCCCCTCCTCTATCTGCTTACGCACAAAGGAATACACCTGCGCGCGTTTTTGCAAAGGATAATGAATCGTTTGAACAGGTTTTCGACCGGGAGGCAACTCGTCTATCACACTCACGCGCAAGTCGCCGTAGATGGTCATCGCGAGGGTACGCGGGATAGGCGTAGCGGTCATGACCAGCACATGCGGCGGCGTGTCGTTCTTCGTCCACAACTTCGCCCGCTGCGCCACACCGAAACGGTGTTGCTCGTCGATGATGACGAGTCCGAGGTTTTGCCACTGCACCGTATCTTCTATCAGCGCATGGGTACCGATGAGAATATGAATCGTGCCGTTCATCAATCCGTTATGGATCGGCACGCGGTTCTTCGCACTCACGCTACCGGTAAGCAAAGCCACATGCACCGCATCGCCGAGCGGCGCCAAGAAGTGCTTGAGCGTCTCATAATGTTGGTTCGCCAAAATCTCCGTCGGCGCCATGATACAGGTCTGATACCCGTTATCGACCGCCAAGAGACAACAGAGCAACGCCACGAGCGTCTTACCCGACCCCACGTCTCCTTGCAGCAGCCGGTTCATCTGATGTCCCGACTTGAGGTCCTCGTGTATCTCGCGGATGACGCGTTTCTGGGCATTCGTCAGTTCAAACGGCAGGGATTGATAAAGGGCATGGAAGCGACTTCCCACCGTCGGCATCCGGAAACCCGGATTCTGTTCCCGCCGCTTCATCTGGCGAAGCAGTTGCAGTTGGACGAAGAACAGTTCTTCGAACTTCAGTCGCGCCCGCGCCGCCTGCATACTCCGTGTGTCCTTCGGAAAATGTACGTTAAGCAGGGCTTCCGTGAGCGACATCAGATGATGGTGCTGCAGCACATCCATTCCGATGGTATCCGGCACACCGGCTTTAAGATCCGGCAGCAGGTCGGTGATGATGGTCCGTATTGCCTTCGAGTTAAGGTTGATACGCTTCATCTTCTCCGTCGTGTTGTAGTACGGCTCGAGTCCCTGCGTCATTTCCGGCGTCACCTTATTCCAAGGCGTGAGGTCCGGATGGACGAAGTTATACGTATGGTTGAAGCGGGACGGTTTGCCAAAGAGCAGGTATTTGATACCTTTGGACAACTTGACGTATTGCACACCGCGGAACCAGACTAACTCGCACTGGTGCACGCCGTCGTTGAAGGTAGCTATCAGCCGCTGCGCCTTACCGATTCCCGTCACATGCCATTCGGTCACTTCGCCGACAATCTGGACGTACGTATCTTCGTCCTCTATCTCCGCGATGCGGTAGAAGCGGCTGCGGTCGATATACTTATAGGGATAATAGCGCAACATGTCCATCGCTGTGCGAATGCCCAGCTCTGAACGAAGAATGTCGGCACGCTTGGCGCCGACATTCTTACAATACGCAATATCTCTATAAGCGAGTTCCATGAATCCGCATGGTTAAGCGGGTGTCGAGCCTCTCGACTTATTGGAGTTTGAAGTTAACCGGTACGGTGTATTTCACGCGTACGGGTTTACCACGTTGCTTACCCGGTTTCCATTTCGGCATCGACTTGATGACACGTATAGCCTCTTTGTCGAGCGATGCGTCACCACCGGAGCGAACAACCTCTACGTCCACGATCGAACCGTCTTTGTTCACCACAAACTGGCAGATCACACGACCTTGGATACCGTTCTCTTGGGCGATAACCGGATATTTCACGTTCTCGCTCAGGTACTTGAAGAGCGCCTGCTGACCACCCGGGAATTCCGGCATGGACTCAACGACTACGAAGACTACCTCTTCTTCTTCTTCCTCTACCGGAGCCTCTACCGGCGCAGCGATAACCACTTCGGTCTCGGTCTCCTCGGTGTTCACCTCGATAGACTCGGTCTCGACGTTATCCTCTACGACGTTCAGCACTTCGACCTCTTGCACTGCAGGAGGGGGAGGGGGAGGAGGGGTCTCTTGACTCGTCTGCTGAATCTCTACTTCTTCCTCAAAGAGGAACTCCGTGTCGGTCACTTCATACTTCGTAACCTCACGCTCTGTCCATTCCAATGCTACGTAGCAAAGGCTGAGCACAAAGACAAGACCCATTAAAACATAAACGATCTTGTCCTTCTCAAGACTGGCTTTTTCAGATTTTTTAACTTGCATATCTCGTGTTTTTTAGGTCGTAGTTACCAAAATCGGCTACAAAGGTACAACAAAAATTGCATATATGCAAATATTTGCGCAATTTTCTTAATTTTTTTCTAAAAATTTGCATATATACTTTTTTTTTCGTACTTTTGCAGTCGCAAAAGTTTTTTAACTCATTTCATTTAACCAACAAGTAAACAAAAGAACGTATGTCAAGTGTAAACAAAGTAATTCTTATCGGCAACGTCGGCAATGATCCTGAAGTTCGTTATTTAGACCGCGGCGTAGCTATCGCAACTTTCAACCTCGCAACGACCGAGCGCGGGTACATCATGCAAAACGGAACGCAAGTGCCCGATGTGACGGAGTGGCACGCGATTGTCCTCTGGCGCAACCTCGCCGAATGGGCACAGCAAAACTTACGAAAGAGTATGAAAATCTATGTGGAGGGCAAACTCAAAACGCGCTCTTGGGAGAAGGACGGACAGATTCGTCGCAAGACTGAGATCATCGCTGAGAACGTACAGATCCTCTACAAACCCGAGCAATACAGACGGAATGACAATGCCGCTGAACCGCTGAACGAGGCGCCGGAAAACGCGAATGACGAAGTTTCCGAGACTCCGGAGGCGCAGCAAGGCGGTGGATTCTTTAACAATATCTTCTGATGACCAATAAAGAACGATACATCGAATGGGCCGGTGAGCAAGAGTATATCCCGATCTCAATGACCCCGTGGTGGTTGGACGCTGTATGCGCAGGCAAGGAATGGGACGCGCTGCTGGCGGAGGACGAGCAGGGGAATATCCTCGGCGCGATGCCTTATCTATTGCGCAAGCGCGCGTGGTATAGATATATTGTGATGCCGCAGTTGTCGCAGACCGGTGGTATATGGGTGACGGCCGAAGTAACGGCGGATCGCTGGAAGACGGCGGAGGTTTGCCGTCAGATCAAGGAGCAACTGGACAAGATGGGCCTGGCCTATTACTACCAGCAGTACCTGCCGGGCAGCCTGTGCGTCGATGCGATGCGTGCGCTGGGGTTCAAGGCGCACGAGCGCGTCACCTATTGCGTAGAGGACCTCAGCGACCTGAACAAAGTGATTGATTCGTTCAGCAAGAACAAACGTCGTCAGTTGCAGAAAGCGTTGTCCTTGCACGTAGAGCACAACAAGATTGAGGCGGAGCAGTTCTTTCAGTTGCACCAGCAGTGGTTGCTCGCCCGCGGCCGCAAAGTCAGTTACTCGCGCGAGTTTCTCTTGGTGCTTGAGCGTAAGGCCAAGCGGCTCAAACAATGCGAGATACTCACGATCTGTAACGCGGATGGACAGGCCTATGCCGCTGCGTTCCTGGTATGGGACAAGAACTACCTGTACTACCTCATTCCCTCCTACGACCATGCGTTCGCAGAGTCCGGAGCATCGGCACTCTTGGTGCTCGAGGCGATGAAGTTAGCGCGAGAGAAACATGTGCATTTTGACTTCGAAGGTTCGATGGATCGCGGCATCGCGAAGCACTACAAGCAGTTCGGTTCCATCCCCGTGACCTATTATGCGGTAGAGCGTTACTACAAACCTATTTTCCGTCTCGCAGTGTGGTTCCAGAAACTGCGCGAGTGGGGTTATAGATAATGAAGGTATTATTCCTCACACCCTGGTACCCGTCGGAGCGCGACGCGATGGCGGGGCTTTTTGTACAGAAGCACGCGGATGCTGTTCGCGCGCAGGGTGTCGAGGTGCGCGTCATTCATTCTCAGAATTGGCGCGATACATGGCGTCAGTGGAAGACCTTGCAACGCGAGGGGTGGATGCCCGATGTGGTACAACTAAACGTCATCCAGAAGCAAGGATTATTGGCCCTTTGGCTCAAGAGACGGTATAATATACCGTACATCATCGTAGAGCACTGGAGCGGATACCTGCCTCAGAGCGGTCAATTCTTTCACATGCCGGCATGGAAGAAGCGATTTGTACGACTTGTTTGCCGCGGTGCTGAACAAGTCCTAACCGTCAGCACTCCGCTGCTGCAAGCGATGCAGAAGGCCGGCCTGCAAGCCCAACAATGGGGACTGATAGATAATGTAGTGGACGACTTCTTCTTTCAGAACACTCGGAATACTCTGAATAATCGGAATACTCCGAAGACCCTCCTGCATATCAGTTGTTTTGACGAGCGGGCGAAGAATATCAAAGGTCTTCTGCGAGCGGCCAAAATGCTCAGCACCCAACGTCAAGACTGGCGCTTAGTGCTGATCGGAACGGGAGGAGATTATAACGACGTTCGGGCTTTCGCCGACAGTTTGGATTTCCCCGAAGGATTGCTTGTGTGGACCGGTGAATTGACTCCCCGCGAAGTAGCCGAATGGTTGCACCAAGCCGATGCGTTAGTGCTCAGCAGCCGGTACGAGACCTACGGTGTGATACTCGCCGAAGCCACAGCCGCAGGTGTGCCTATCCTGAGTACACCGGTAGGTATCGCCGAAGAGACGGCAGACCTGATAGTACCGCAAGAGATCGCGCAGAACAAACCCGGCCGCTTCGCCGAGTTCATCGAGACTATTCTCTGGAAGACCGACCGCGACAGATGCCAAAACCCGAACACGGACCGCTTCACTGCTGCGACCATAGGCAAAAAACTCAAAGCCGTTTATGATAGCTGTTTGCATCGCGACATATGATCAAGAAGCGTTTATCGCGCAGGCGATCGAGAGCGTGCTCGCGCAGACTTGCGACGAGCCGATGCGCGTGTATATAGGTGACGATGCTTCCACAGACGGCACCGCGGCGGTGTGCGTACACTATGCCTCGCTGGACGACCGCATCGTATATATCCGGCGCACGCACAACCTCGGCTTAACCGATAACACCATTGACCTCTATCGCCGCATCATGGCGGACGGATGCGCATATATAGCGATGCTGGATGGCGATGATTATTGGATAGACACGCATAAGTTACAGCTTCAGATAGACTATCTCCGTGCACATCCGGAAGTGGGGTTTGTGCACACCAACGGTCAAACCTCATCCGGTTCCGGCAAGACGAGTTTTGAACCCGCTACAGGACCCTATGGCGTGGATGGTTCCGGACCGGTAAACTGCACCGTCCTTTTCCGCACGTCCCTATTGTCCGAAGACCTGTTAAACGCTGTTGCGGAACAGCATTTTCTATGGCTGGACTACCCCTTATACGGCGTCTTCTATCAACAAACAAAATGGACCTATTTGCCGCAGCAAACGGCCGTCTGGCGAGATCATGAATCGGTGTCTCAACCGAAGCGTGCCGAGTCTATTTTGCATCTCAAAGAAGAACGTTGCCGCATGTGGAAATGGTTAGACGCGCGCTTCCCGGGAAAGGTCGGTTACACCCCAAAAGCGGCACAAGACTTTTTATTCGAAGCACGGTTGAATCTGATCTATGCGTTCAAGGACCGCAGCCTCGTGACGCCGGAACTGTTAAACGACTACAAACCGAGCTCTTGGAAGCAACAAATCAAGCAAAAGGCCCTAAAAAGCATAGTATTTTATACTATTTTACAAAAAATTATATAAAATAATTGCACATGTGCGAAATTTGTTGTACATTTGCGCGGAATTTTGAAAACAACAATCACACATATTATGAAACACACAATGATTTGGGTAGCAGCCTTCCTGCTGATGGTTAGCACCTTCGCGAAGGCTGAGACGGAGCAACAGTACGTTCGTTGCATCGCTTTCTACAACCTTGAGAACCTCTTCGACACTATTCACGACGAGGGTAAGAACGACTATGAGTACTTGCCGGACGGCGGTATGAAATGGACGAGTTACAAGTACGAGAACAAGATCAAGAAGATGGGTTATGCGGTAGCACAACTCGGTACGGACTATGACCCGCGCGGCGCCGCTTGTATCGGTGTAGCCGAGGTGGAGAATATCGGCTGTCTGGAAGACCTGTGCCGCGAGACCAACAGCGTATACGGTCGCCGTCTCAAACCAATCTTGTTGGAAGGTCCGGACCGCCGAGGTGTGGATGTCGGCTTCCTGTATGATACCCTGCTCTTCAAGCCCTCCCATGTAGCGGGCTATGAACTCAAAGCACATTATGCGGACGGAGGTGTGATCAAGACCCGTCTGCAGTTGCTCGTTTCGGGCTACCTGATGGGCGACGGCAAACCTGAGAAGATCCATATGATCACCAACCACTGGCCGAGTCGTTACGGAGGCGAACTCTCTTCCCGCCCCGGACGTGACACAGCCGCGATGCTGACCATGCATATCTGCGACTCTATCTATCTCAAAGAGCCGAAAGCAAAGATCATCATCATGGGCGACCTCAACGACGATCCGGATAACCACAGTTGCAAGGATGTGATCCAAGCAAAGAAAAAACCGCAGCAGGTCGAGCCGCAAGGATGGTATAACACGATGTGGATCCACCTGTCGAACGGCACCGGCACGTTGTTCTACAACGGCGGATGGAACCTCTTTGACCAGATCATTATCTCCGAACCGCTACTGAACGAAGACAAAGCTAGCGGCCGGTGGGCATACTGGAAATCACAAGTATTCAACAAACCGTTCCTCACCGTGCAGGAAGGTAAAGATAAAGGTGCTCCGCTGCGTACTCACAAAGGTGGCGTATGGCAGAACGGTTACGGAGACCACTTCCCGACGATGATCTATCTCATTCGAAAGAAATAATCATGACTTTACAATTAAACAGAAACACCGCTCCTATTCGGATGCGCAACTACGGGCGCATTGTGCAAGACATGATCGCCTATGCCTCGCAGTTATCGCCGAGTCCGGAACGCGACGCGTTAGAGGTGTATATCGCGCAGTGTATGCGGCAGCGTAACCTCGTTTGGAATCGCGATCAGGAAGCGGGCCTCAACCGCGTACGCGATGATATCCGTCGCTTGTCTAATGGACTGTTGCCCTGCGACTCAGCCGCTTTTGAACAACTGATGGGAAACACCGCGCCTGTCATTAACGCAAAAAAGAAAAAGAATAAATAATGGAGGAGACTAACCAGTTTAAGGTCTTTGCCGGTTCCAAAGGCGAAGCATTGGCAAAACGCATTTGCGAAGAGTTAGGTTGTCAGTTGGGCAACCTGCGCATCGACCGTTTCTCGGATGGCGAGTTCTGCGCCTATTTCGAGGAATCCGTCCGCGGACAATCGGTGTATTTGGTACAACCCACCTGCCCGAGCAGCGATAACCTGATGGAGTTGCTGCTGATGATTGACGCAGCCAAACGCGCGAGTGCAGCGAAGGTGATTGCTGTCATTCCGTATTTCGGTTGGGCACGTCAGGATCGCAAGGACAAGCCGCGTGTGTCTATCGGTGCCAAACTGGTAGCCAACATGCTGCAGGTAGCCGGAGCGGATCGTGTCATCACCGTTGATCTGCATGCCGACCAGATTCAGGGCTTCTTCGATATCCCCGTGGACCATATCTACGGATCGAACGTGCTGGCGCCGTACGTTGCCGGGCTGAACCTCAAGAAACTGATCGTGGCATCGCCCGACGTAGGCGGTTCCAAACGTGCCTCTAACTTCGCGAAGAAACTGCATGTGCTCACCGACCGAGAGGTTCCGATGGTCATCTGCTATAAGAACCGACCGGACTTCAACAAAGTGTCCGAGATCCGTGTGCTCGGTGATGTATATGGCAAGGACGTTGTGCTCTTCGACGACATCGCCGACACTGCCGGCACCCTCTGCAAAGCGGCTGAAGTGATGACCGCAGCAGGAGCCAAGAGTGTGCGTGCCGTCGTGACCCATGGTGTGCTCAGCGGAGCTGCGTGTCAACGTATTGACGAGTCCCCGCTCGAAGAACTGGTGTGCACCGACTCGCTGCCTATCAATCCCTTGTGCTGCCATAAACTGCATATAGAGACCTTGGCGGGATCTATCGCGCAGACTATTCGCGCTATTCAAAACCATACCTCCGTAAGTGAGACCAATATCCGATGAGAAAGAATCTTCTAAGCATCTTAGTTATCCTAGGGATCCTAGGGTCTCTAGTCTCCTGCGGTAAGAAACAAGCCGCAGTGACGCGCCCTGCCTTTTCTTCGGATTCGGCCTACGCGTATATCGAGCGCCAGATGGCCTTCGGCCCGCGTGTCCCTAACAGTAAAGCGCATAATGACTGCGCCGTGTGGCTGATTGAGACGCTGCGCGAGCAAGGCGCCATCGTAGAACTGCAGCGCGGCCAAATGCCGGACTACCGCGGTAACATGCAGCAGATATATAATATCATCGCGCATTTCAACAATCCGCAGACAGCCAACCGTCCCCGTGTCTTGCTGGGTGCTCATTACGACACCCGTCCTTGGTGCGACGAGGAAGAGAACTATAACGACCGCTACTATAACGTACCCGGCGCCAACGATGGTGCCAGCGGCGTAGGCGTACTCCTGGAGATCGGCCGCCAACTCGGTCAACGCATCGCGGACTCTACCCTTCGCATCCCTGTGGACATCGTCCTCTTCGACTGCGAAGACATGGGCACGCCGCGGTTCTACACCGGCGAGGAACGCGAAGACACTTGGTGTCTGGGTTCGCAACTATGGGCGACCAGTTATGCGAAGATCAATGCGCCGACTTATCAGTTCGGCATCGTGCTAGACATGGTCGGAGCTCCGGACGCGTCTTTCCCGCGTGAGATGTACTCCACCTCCTATGCGGCGAACTACCAGCAACAGATTTGGAGCACAGCGGAGAAACTGGGGTATGGCACGTATTTCAACAACCAACAGTCGTACCCTATCACCGATGACCACTATTATGTCAACTATCTTGCCGGCATCCCTTGCGTGGACATCATCCATTACGATATCCGCAATGCCACGGGTTTCCCGAAATGGTGGCACACCCGCAATGACAACATGAGCAATATTTCCAAAACAACACTACAGGCGGTTGGAGAGGTGGTCATGGCGCAACTGTAAAAAGTTTACTATTTTTAAGATTTTGGCTCTTCGGGGGCATATGCTGGTTTTATCGGGGTTATGTCGGGGTTAATACCTGGTTAGAATGGAGCCAAAAAATGTACGATTTTTAAGAAATGGGTAAGTTATTAGAGATAAAAGATCTGCACGCTTCGATCGGCGGCAAGGAGATACTCAAAGGTGTCAACCTCGTCATTAACGAAGGCGAGGTGCATGCCATCATGGGGCCGAACGGCGCCGGCAAGAGTACGCTGAGTGCCGTGCTCACCGGAAACCCTGCCTACGAAGTCACTTCCGGCGAAGTATGGCTGAAAGGAGAGAACCTGCTGGCGATGGAGCCCGAGATACGTGCGCGCGCAGGCGTGTTCCTTAGTTTTCAATATCCGGTAGAGATTCCCGGCGTGAGTATGACCAATTTCATGCGTACGGCTATCAACGAGAAACGGGCCTACGAAGGAAAAGAACCCCTCTCGCCGAAAGAGTTCCTGACGCTCATGCGCGAGAAGAAGAAAATGCTCGAACTGCCGGACAAACTCAATAATCGCTCGGTCAACGAAGGCTTCTCCGGAGGAGAAAAGAAGAAAAACGAGATCTTCCAGATGGCGATGCTCGAGCCCTGTCTCTCCATCCTCGATGAGACCGACTCCGGTCTGGATATCGATGCGCTGCGCATCGTGGCCGAAGGAGTCAATCGGCTCAAGACGCCACAGAACGCCTCTATCGTCATCACCCACTATCAGCGTCTGTTGGATTATATCATCCCGGATTTCGTGCATGTGCTCGCCGATGGTAAAATTGTCAAGACGGGCGACAAGACGCTCGCATTGGAATTAGAGGAAAAGGGCTATGAAGGTCTCTAAAGGGGAAATATTCGAGCGGCTGTTTGTCAACGAAGAGGTGCATCTTCAGCTTGACCAGGAAGCGCATTCACATGTAAAAATCTATGTGATCAATGCGCCGTTCTCTATTACTGTGAATCAGTTGGAAGAAGGCTGCCAGACAGAGATCTACGCGTTAGAGCACTTGCGAGGCGAAGAAGCCGTGACTGCCGAGACGCATGTCACGCATGCGGTAGGTGGGGGTACGTCGAACCAACTCATCAAGTTCGTGCTGGACGACAATGCCCGCGGACGGTTTATCGGCGACCTGAAGATCGCTCCCGATGCGCAGCAGACCGAAGCGCATCAGACCAACCGAAACCTGTTGCTCTCCGAAACCGCAGAAATGCGCACCCAACCGCAACTGGAGATCTACGCCGATGATGTGCAAGCTACGCACGGCGCTTCTACCGGACAACTCGACGAATCGGCTCTCTTCTATATGCAGCAACGCGGCATAGACAAACAAAAAGCGCGTCAACTGCTCGTCGGCGCGTTTATGAAAGAGGTACTGGATAAAATCCCTCACGCTCTAATCCCTAACTCCCTCATCCCTTTACTGAATGCGGTTGATGGCGTAGTCGAGTAAAGCTAACAGACTCGTTTTTTCTGGACTGTCACGGAAGATGCTTAACGCCTCCGTGGCTTGTTTTTTATAGACTAACATCCGTTGCACGGCATACTCATCGCCTTTGAACCGTAGCACGAAGGCTTTGATCTCTTGCAGTGCTTTATCGAGTGGCAGCGTCTCGCTGTGCGCAGCTAACATTTCACCTAACTCCCGTATATGCTCCGCCTCGTCTTGCGGTGCACGACGCAGCGCCTCAATCAAAGGCAAGGTCACCTTCCCGTCCCTTAAATCACTCATCGTCGGTTTACCGATCTCCTCCAAGTCGCTGTAATCAAAGATATCATCTTTGATCTGGAAACATAATCCTAACAGATGACCGTAGTCGCGTAAAGCTGCACGCTGACGCGGTGTACATCCTGCGCTTTCCGCACCGGCTTCCGCACAAGCTTGGAACAACTGCGCGGTCTTTTGGTTAATCACCTGGAAATACCGCTCCTCGTCTATCCACATACTCTGCCCCACATGCAACTGCACCATTTCACCGCTACTCAGGCTCTTGCCGAGGTTCGAAACGATCTCTAAGATGCGTATATTGCGCACTTCCGCCACCAGACCAATCACTTTCGCCAGCATATAATCGCCGATCAAAACCGCCACTTTATTGGTCCACTTGGTATGTACGGCCGCGACGCCGCGACGGGTATCCGAACTGTCCACTACATCGTCGTGAATCAAACTTGCCGTGTGTAGCAACTCCAGCGCCACCGCGGAGCGTAGCGTCTTATCGGTCACCGGATTGCATATCTGCGCGGCAAGAATCGTCAGCAACGGACGTAACTGCTTACCGCGACGCGAACCTACGTAAGACAGCACTTCCTGCTGTAACTTATTGTCCGCGCGCAAAGAGGTCTCCATCATCCGCTCGTACTGCGTCCACTGCGCCGCGATCGGCTGTCGTATGTTCGATAAAGTGTCCATTTTGTCCAAACCGGCTGCAAAGGTAGTATATTTTTTTGATATGTGCAAAAAATGTGTCAATTTTTACACATAGAGTTGCTATTTTTTGCGTAATTTTGCAGCGTGTTATAGTACGCAATATTCATTTAACTAAAATTTATACATATGAAAGCTTTCATGGACAAGGACTTCTTGCTGCAAACCGAGACTGCCAAGGAGTTGTATCACGAGCATGCGGCGAAGATGCCGATCATTGATTATCACTGTCACCTTATTCCCCAAATGGTTGCCGAGAACAAGCGCTTCGAGTCGATTGCGCAGATCTGGCTTATGGGTGACCACTACAAATGGCGCGCCATGCGTTCCAATGGTGTGGATGAGCGTTTCTGCACCGGGAAGGACACTACCGACTGGGAGAAATTTGAGAAATGGGCAGAGACCGTTCCGTACACTTTCCGTAACCCGTTGTATCACTGGACTCATCTGGAACTCAAGACCGCTTTCGGTATCGAGGAGCGCCTGAACCCGGAGACCGCACGTGCTATCTATGACAAGTGCAACGACCTCATCGCCAACGACCCGAAGTTCTGTCCGCAGGGACTGATGAAGCACTACCATGTAGAGCTCGTCTGCACGACCGATGATCCTGCTGACAGCCTCGAGTGGCACCAGATGCTGAAGAACGATCCGAAAGCTGAAGTACGTATGTTACCGACCTGGCGTCCGGACGCAGGAATGAACATCGAAGCCGCTACTTGGAAAGCCTATATCGAGAAACTGGCTAAAGTTGCCGGTGGGGAGATTCGCAATTTCGCGGACATGGTAGATGCGCTCCAGAAACGCCATGATTTCTTTGAGGCGATGGGTTGCCGTCTCTCCGACCATGGTATCGAGGAGTTCTACGACGAGCCGTACACCGACGCAGAGATCAACGCCATCTTCGAGAAAGCCCTCGCAGGCAAAGCGCTGACCACCCTTGAGATTCGTCAGTATAAGCACGCTTATCTGCATGCACAAGCGGAAATGGACTATGCTTCGGGTTGGACTCAGCAGTACCACTACGGTGCTATCCGTAATAACAACAGTAAGATGTTTGCCCAACTCGGCGCAGACACCGGCTTCGACTCGATCGGAGAGTTCACGACGGCCAAGGCCATGAGCCATTTCTTGGATGAGATGAACAGCGAAGGACACCTGGCTAAGACCATCCTCTATAACCTCAACCCGTGTGCCAACGAGGTAATCGCCACCATGTTGGGTAACTTCCAGGATGGTTCCGTGCCCGGCAAGATCCAGTTCGGTTCCGGTTGGTGGTTCCTCGATCAGAAAGACGGCATGGAGAAGCAGATGATGGCTTTGAGTAATCTCGGCCTCTTGAGCCGCATGGTAGGTATGCTGACCGACAGCCGTTCGTTCCTGAGCTACCCGCGTCACGAGTATTTCCGTCGCACACTCTGTAACGTCCTCGGCAATGACATCGAGAACGGCATGATCCCGTACACCGGCTACGAGAAAGCCCGCGTTCAACAGATGGTCGAAGACATCTGCTACAACAACGCAAAGAATTACTTCAAGTTCTAATCCCTCTCACACACCCCGCTTGCCTCTCTGCAAAGGGAGGCAGGCGAGGTGGTTGTTTTCGAATAAAACTATGCCCGATAGTTTGCTATGCGCTTCAAAATTTCGATAGTACTACTAATCGTTGCGGCGACGGTTTCTGCGCAGGAGTTTCTGCAGGTGTTCTCTTTATACAAGAGCCCGGAGCCGATTGTAAAAAATGTAGTCAGGTACAACAATGCGACCAAGTCGAAAGATCGTATTTATATCAATATAGATTATTGTTCATACATGGTTGTTCGTAAGGGCGCGAGATATTATAACGCACTGCCGGGCGAGAATATAGTGGAGAGCAGGCCAGTACAATCACAGGCTTCGGAAGGAAATTATGCCGCAACCGAATATCGCTATTATCGCGGGACCTTCCCGAAAAAGAACTATCTACAAGCTATCTACGCGTTTCCTTTTAAGGCGAAAGAGAGAATTTTAATTGATCCGCATACCATACATTTCAAGCAAAGTGAACGAACAGAGAATTATATATCGTTTGCGAAAGAGAATAACGATACCGTTTATGCTATGCGTGGAGGAGTAGCGTGCCTGACAGGCGATAAGAAAGGTGTGGTAATCAACCATGTGGACGAGACATTCGCTGTGTATTATCATATGTTCAAGGCATTGGTTACCCCTGGCGATGCAGTGGAAGTAGGACAACCAATCGGCTTAGTTAGGGGAGAGAATGTATATGTAGGGTTCGTGTATTTGGATGAACAATATTTTAAACAGAAAGAACTGGCAACAGAATATCCATACACTCATTTTGTTCCGCAGATTTGGGATGGTACGCAATATGTGCAGTACGAGAAAGCAACCACACTTGTCGTCCCCGAATTGACGGATGAAATCATTACTCAAGATATGAGTAAATCTCTAAAGAAACGCTATTTCAAGCATAAAAAGTAGAAATAGTAAATGAAAGCGAAGTGGGTGAATATAGTGGATAGTTTGCAGGGAAATGTGGATCAGAGACACTATGCACGGCGGATTCCAGGAAAAAATAGCAAATAACAATTAACACAAATATAAATCATTTAATTTTTAGATCTATGGCTAAAATTATTACGTTGGGCGAGATCATGCTTCGCCTGAGTCCGGAAGGACAAGACCGTTTCATTCAGTCTGATCATTTCCGTATCATCCCGGGTGGTGGTGAGGCTAATGTGGCTATCTCGTGCGCCAATTATGGTCACGAGGCTTACCTGGTAACCAAACTGCCGAAACATGAGATCGGTCAGATTGCTGTTAACTCGCTCCGCCGTTACGGTGTGAAGGACGATTACATCGTTCGTGGCGGTGACCGTATCGGTCTGTACTACTGCGAGACAGGTGCTTCGATGCGTCCGTCAAAGGTTATCTACGACCGTGCTCACAGCGCTATCGCTGAGGCTGATCCGAAGGACTTTGACTTCGACAAGATCATGGAAGGCGCAGCATGGTTCCACTGGAGCGGTATCACTCCGGCTATCTCGGATAAAGCTGCTGAGATCACAAAACTGGCTTGCGAGGCTGCGAAACGTCACGGTGTAACCGTATCGGTTGACCTGAACTTCCGCAAGAAACTCTGGACGAGCGAGAAAGCTATCTCGATCATGCGTCCGCTGATGAAGTATGTCGATGTATGTATCGGTAATGAGGAAGACGCAGAGCTGTGCCTCGGCTTCAAGCCCGATGCAGATGTAGAAGGCGGTGAGACCAACGCCGAGGGTTACAAAGGTATCTTCGAGCAGATGATGAAAGAGTTCGGCTTCAAGTATGTTGTTTCGACGCTCCGCGAGTCCTTTAGCGCTACCTTCAACGGCTGGAAGGCCATGATCTACAACGGTAAAGAGTTCTATCAGTCCAAGCGTTACGAGATCAACCCGATCATCGACCGCGTAGGTGGTGGTGACTCGTTCTCCGGCGGTCTGATCCACGGTATGCTCAAGTATCCGGGCGACCAGGCATCGGCTCTTGAGTTCGCAGTAGCTGCTTCGGCGCTCAAGCACACTATCAACGGCGACTACAACCTCGTAAGCGAGGATGAGGTACTGAGCCTTGCAGGTGGTAACGCAAACGGACGTGTTCAACGCTAAAAAACGATCATTATGGCAAAGTTCGATAAGTTTGAGGTGATGGCCAAGATTAAGGCCGCTCCGATGGTTCCTGTGTTCTACCACAAGGATGTGGAGGTATGCAAGAACGTGATTAAGGCTTGTTACGAAGGCGGTGTACGCGCGTTCGAGTTCACCAACCGCGGCGATTTCGCGCACGAGGTATTCGGCGAGTTGAGTCATTGGGCGCTGACCGAGTGTCCGGAACTGGCACTGGGTGTGGGCTCTGTGGTAGATGCTCCGACCGCTTCGCTGTATATCCAACTCGGCGCTTGCTTCGTTGTAGGCCCGTTGTTCAACAAGGATATCGCGGTGGTATGTAACCGTCGCTGTGTCACCTACTGCCCGGGTTGTCTCACACCGAGTGAGATAGGCTTGGCGCAAGAGGTAGGATGCGACTTCACGAAGGTCTTCCCGGGTGATGTAGTAGGTCCGAACCTCGTGAAAGGTCTGATGGCTCCGATGCCATGGTCGAAGATCATGGTGACCGGCGGTGTCGCTCCCGAGAAAGAGAACCTCGAGAAGTGGTTCGCTGCAGGCGTGTACTGCGTAGGTATGGGATCGAAACTCTTCCCGTCCGACAAAGTGAAAGCCGGCGACTGGAAGTACGTGACCGACAAGTGCAAAGAATGTTTTGAAATCATCGCGGCTTGCCGCAAATAATGAATCGTTATGAGTGATATCAAGAAAACCGTCATGACCAACTGGCGTTGGGTCATGTGTGCGATGCTCTTCTTCGCCACTACGGTCAATTATATGGACCGCCAGGTGCTGTCCCTGACCTTCAAAGAGTTCATCCAACCCGAGTTCCACTGGACCGACTCCGACTACGGAACGATCACCGGTGTGTTCTCCATCGCCTATGCGATCTTCTGCCTCTTCGCCGGTAAGTTCATCGACTGGATGGGCACGAAGAAAGGTTACCTCTGGGCGATCGTCATCTGGTCGCTGGGTGCTATCATGCACGCCGCTTGCGGTATCGCCACCACTTGGTTCGTGGATGGCGTAGACAGCGTAGCTGCTTTGCGTGCGGTAGAAGCCGGAAGTGCACTCGCTGCGACGATCTCGATGGTGAGTGTATGGCTCTTCCTTGCTTGCCGTCTGATTCTCGGACTGGGTGAGGCAGGCAACTTCCCGGCTGCCATCAAGGTGACCGCAGAGTATTTCCCCAAAAAAGACCGTGCGTTCGCTACCGCGTTGTTCAACGCAGGTGCGTCCGTAGGTGCACTCGCCGCTCCGGCTACTATCCCTCTGCTGGCGAAAGCTATGGGATGGGAGTGGGCGTTCATCATCATCGGTGCGCTGGGCTTCATCTGGGCCGGTATCTGGATCTTTGTCTATGACAAACCGGAGGAGAGCAAGCATGTGAATGATGCAGAACTCGAGTATATCCACCAAGACGAGAAAGATGCTCCGAAAGAGGAAGTAAAAGAGGAGAAACAGATGTCATTTGGTGAGGCATTCAAGCACAAACAGACTTGGTCGTTTGCGTTTGGTAAGTTCATGACCGACGGTGTATGGTGGTTCTTCCTGTTCTGGGCACCGGCTTATTTCCAGGATCAGTTTGGTATCAAGGCTTCTGACCCGCAAGGTATTGCGTTAATCTTTACGCTGTATGCGATCGTAACGGTCGTTTCGCTGTTCGGTGGTTACCTGCCGAAGATCTTTGTGGAGAAGAAAGGCATGGAGCCGTACGCAGGTCGCATGCGCGCGATGTTGATCTTCGCGTTCTTCCCGATCTTCGCGCTCTTTGCACAACCCCTCGGTGGTATCTACGGTCCTTGGGCAGTAGCCATCATCATCGGTATCGTTGGTGCAGCGCACCAGAGTTGGAGTGCCAATATCTTCTCGACGACGGGTGATATGTTCCCTAAGTCGGCCGTTGCTACCATCACCGGTATCGGCGCCATGGCAGGTGGTGTAGGTTCGTTCCTCATCAACAAAGGCTCGGGTATGCTCTTCACGCACGCCGAGAAGATGGGTGAAGCCTTCCAGTTCTTCGGCTTCAGCGGCAAACCCGCGGGCTACATGATCATCTTCTGCATCTGTGCGGTAGCTTACCTCATCGGATGGAGCGTGATGAAGACTTTAGTTCCTAAGTACGAACCGGTTGTGGTAAAATAAACTAATCGGTCAATAAAAAAGCGACTCTTTTGAGCCGCTTTTTTTATTTCACTACTTCTGCATCCTCGAACTTATCCCTTGGATCTTCCGGTCCTTTCATCGGAATGATGAGCACCATGATGATGTACAGCAGGATGCCAGGGAAACCGGCAGACAATACGGAGAGTGCAGCGTAGCAAACGCGAATCAGGGTAGCATCTACTTCGAAGTACTCAGCGAGACCACCCAATACACCAGCCAACACTTTGTTGCTGCTGGAGCGAGTTAATTTCTTCTGTGCCATAATTATCTTTTGCTAAATTATTAAACGTTTATTTCGTTATTTTACTCTACAAAAACTGTACCAAAGCCAAAGCTGTCATAGCTTCAACCACCGGTACCGCCCGTACGGCTACGCACGCATCATGCCGTCCCTTCACGCCTGCCTTCGGCGTACTCGGTGTGGGTTTGAACACGCAGCGGAACACGATCTCTGTTCCATCCGCTATGCCGCCTGCTATACCTCCGCTGATACCATTGATGGCGCTGCCCGGTTCAGTCACGCCGCCAAAACCCGTGCCGTACTCAAAACCCTTGCAGGCATTGATACTCATCACCGCGTATGCCAGGTGGGCTTGGAGTTTGTCGAAGATCGGTTCGCCTGTTCCGACAGGAAGACCCGTGATACGGCACTCGATGATGCCGCCTATGGAGTCGCCGTCTTTTTGATAAGCCGCAATCGTCTCAGCGAACTTCGCCGGGTTTTTCTCTGCGCCTACCTGTATGAGCTCCGCATGTATCGCGATATCCTTTGCTGCCAGTTCCTGCTTGGCGATGCATCCGGCTACTACACGTGCGGCCGTCTCGCGCGCACTCGCTCTGCCTCCACCTCTCCAATCGCGGATACCGTATTTCTGCTCATATACCTTATCGGCGTGTCCCACACGATAGGTATGCTTGAGGTATTCATAGTCTTCCGGCCGCGCATCTTTATTGCGAATGAGAAACGCAATCGGAGTACCGAGCGTAACACCATCCATCACGCCGCTTAACCACTCCACTTCGTCGGGCTCGCTCTTTGCACGGGCAGAAGCGCCAACTGCTCCTCGACCTGCACGGCGTGCTAACTCCTGACAAATAAGCGCAAAGTCAATACGCAAGCCTGCCGGAACACCATCCAGCACACCGCCTATCGCCGCGCCGTGCGACTCGCCGAAAGAGGTAAAACTCCACTTGTCTCCAAACGTATTGGTCATCTTCTTCACTTTTGCAACTGCAAAAGTACTGCTTTTTTGCGACATATGCAAGAACTTACTGCATTTTTGCATTTTTATTTGCGCATGTCATTTTTTTGTTGTAATTTTGCGACGCAAAATTTGGTTTCGACATGAAGACCCCGGAACAGATAGCACTCGAAAAGCAACTGAATCGCCTCACGAAGCGTTTCCATAAAGCATGCGCTGACTATCAGCTCATCGCCGACGACGACCATATTCTCATCGGCCTCAGCGGCGGCAAAGACAGTCTGCTGCTCACCGAACTGCTGGGTCGCCGCGCGCAGATTTACAAACCCCGCTTCAAAGTCACTGCCCTTCACGTGCGGGTCAAAGAGCGGGATTACCATACCGACCTTTCCTACCTCGAGCCCTTCTGCGCCGAAGCCAAGGTCCCCCTCATCGTCCGCGACACCGAGATCGGTGAACTTCCGAATACTCCGAATACTCGGACTACTCAGAACCCCTGTTTCCTCTGCTCCTGGTATCGCCGCAAGGCGCTCTTCAATGCCGCGCAGGAGTTGGGCTGCAACAAGATTGCTTTCGGCCACCATCGCGACGATGTGGCGCAGACGCTGCTGATGAACCTGTTCTTCCAGGGCGCTTTCGCTACCATGCCGCCGATCCTGCAACTGGACAAGATGCCGCTGCAACTAATCCGGCCGCTATTCCTCATTGACGAAGCGGACATCGTCACCTACGCCGCCATGCGCGGGTATGAGAAACAGACCAAACTCTGTCCTTTCGAGCATGTCTCGTCCCGCGAGAAAGTGAAAGAACTGCTCGAGCACATCAAAACCCTCAACCCCGAAGCCATCGACTCCCTCTTCGGAGCCATGACCAATATCAAAACGGACTATTTACCTAAAGTATGAACGGATTATACACTATTTTATTACTCCTCGCGTCGAACATCTTCATGACGCTTGCGTGGTATGGTCACCTGAAACTGCAGCAGACCGGTTTCTTCACCAACGCCACGCCTCTTATCTTTGTGATTCTCCTTTCCTGGGGCATCGCTTTCTTCGAGTATTGTCTGCAAGTGCCGGCGAATCGCATCGGTTTTGCGGGCAACGGTGGACCCTTCACGCTGATGCAACTGAAGGTCATTCAGGAAGTCATCACCCTGGTGGTCTTTGTTGTCTTCTCGGCTATCGCTTTCCAGATGCCCCTGCGCTGGAACCACTGCGTAGCCTTCCTCTTGCTCATCGGTGCTGTCTATTTTGTCTTTGGTTTCAAATAATATGAATCCCTATATTCAATCGCTTCGTCTCCGCACCTTACCCCTCTCGATGTCGGGTATCGTCTTAGGAACGGGTTTGGCCGGTTGGTCCAACTGGTGGATTTTCGCTCTGGCTATCCTCACGACGCTAAGTCTTCAGATCCTGAGCAACCTGAGCAACGAACTGGGTGACGCCCTCAAGGGCACGGACGCGAATCAGAAAGGACGCGAGGCGTATGGGCTGCAAGCCGGCACCATCACCGTCAAGCAGATGAAAACAATGATATGGTGCTTCGTCGGTCTCTGTGTCCTCTTCGGCACCGCCCTCGTCTTCACCGCCTTCGGTATACCAATCATCAATCATCATTCATCAATCACCAATGTCCTCCTCTTCTTAGGACTCGGACTCCTCGCCATCATAGGCGCAGTCACCTACACGCTTGGCAAGCATAGTTACGGCTACATGGGTCTCGGGGATTTAGGTGTGTTCCTGTTCTTCGGTCTGCTCAGCACCCTCGGCGGGTATTACCTGCAGACGCAGACGCTGACGTCCGAAGTCATATGGTGCGGCATCGCCATCGGCTTACCCTGCGTCGGGGTGCTCAACCTCAATAACATACGCGATATGAATAATGACCGCGCGCATGGCAAGCGCACGCTCGCGAGCAGGTTAGGCGCGCGCGGGGGAAAGATTTACCATACCTGCCTCCTGTTTATCTGCCTGATCATCTTCGTGACGTTCGACCACAACTGGGTGCTTTGCGTAGCGCCCGTCTGGGCTTGGCATGTGGGATATATATGGACGCACGAGAGCAGTAGTCTGGACAAACAGATGCCCGTCCTCATGCTCTCCACCCTGCTCGTCGCAGCCCTTGGATGGGTATGAAAAATTTTTCAAGTTCGTTAATCATCTTAATCATATAAAGCACAATGAAGAATAACATCAATGCCTTGATCATGGAGGCAATGAAAAACCATGATTCCGTACGCACAGAGACGCTGCGCGCCATCAAGAGTGCATTCCTCAATTGGCAAACCAGCAAAGAGAATGCAGGTAAAGAACTGACCGATGCGGATGAGATTCAGATCATCAAGAAGATGGTCAAGCAGCGGCAAGAGTCCGTCGAGCAATACCTCGCGGCCAAACGTCAGGAGTTAGCCGATGCCGAGCAGGCACAGATCACGGTGTTGGAGACTTTCCTTCCCCAAGCAGCCAGCGAAGAAGATATCATTCACGCTTTCAACACCGCCAAAGAGGCAAACGGCTGGGAAGCAGAGAAGAAGAACATGGGACTCTTCGTGAAAGCCATCAAAGCTGCGCTGCCTAACGCAGACGGCAAGATGGTAGCACAAGTCGTTCAAAGTCAACTGAACTAAAGGACTGACGAATAACCAACAAAAAAAATGACATGCGCGCTTGCGTGTGTCATTTTTTATGCAGAAAACGGGAAAAAGTAAAGAAAAATGCATTTTTTTTTATTTTTTTGCGAAAAAATTTGGTCAATTCAAAAAAAAGCAGTACTTTTGCACCCGCTTTCGAGAGAGAGCGATGATCTTTTAGAGATTAACAAAGAAAAAAATGCGGAATCCGCTCTTTTTTTTTGCCCAGATGGCGGAATTGGTAGACGCGTGCGTTTCAGGTGCGCATGCCGCGAGGTGTGCAGGTTCGAGTCCTGTTCTGGGCACAAAAAAATCCCGCGCAGGTGGTGAAATTGGTATACACGCTACTTTGAGGGGGTAGTGGTCGCAAGATCGTGTGAGTTCGAGTCTCATCCTGCGCACAAGGGTTGAAAATCAATAAGTTACGCGTGAGACGCGTAAAAATCGACCCAAAATCTGCCCAAATGACTTTCACAGATGTGGAAGTCATTTGTCGTTAATAACATTGTTTAACTTTTTTTCTCCCGCCAATCAGAAAAGGTTGGCGGAAGAAAAAAAATTACTATGTTGGTTCAAAATTTTGGAGCCCTAAGGCAATTTGTTCCCGCAGAGCTCAAACACAATTCTAAAGGTTGGTACATCGAGTACTACAAGCTTAACCCTATCGTTCAAGACTTAGAGCGCGTTCGTATTATGATGAACCGCGAGCGTAAGCGCTGCAAAACTCTTACTGAGTTCAAATTGCAGACCAGCGCTATTATTCTTCAAATCAACAATCAACTTGCTGCCGGTTTTATCAATCTTCAGCAAAACATTCCTGCTTATGGTATAGGTACGCAGGAAAGTTATACGGGTGATAATGTTCGCTTTTACACTCCGTTGGAGCAGGTAATTGACCTGTATGAAAAAGATCGATGTGGTGAGTTGAAAGAAACGACTATGCGAAGTTATAGTTGCTTCTGTAAACAATTCAAGCAATGGGTGCATAATAACTGTCCATCTATTGCCGCTTCCGTTTTCTCGCAGACACAGGCGAACCAGTACATGGAGTTTGTGCTTCTTGGAAACAACTCGAAAGGCAAGAAGTCTGTTCGCAAGAAAATAAGGGAAGATCGCGTGAGTCCGCGTACGTACAATAATAATATAAAACTCGCGCGTGCGTTGTTTAGTTGGGCGATGGAAAAGAGTTACGCCCGTGTCAATCCGTTTGAACACCTCAAACAAAAGAAAGCGCAAGGTAAGGATCGTACCATTATCCCCAAGGAAGTTCGCGACAGAATTGTTGCATACTTTAGGGAAAAGAATCCTGCATTCATCATCGTCATGCAACTGGTGTATAAATCCTTCCTGCGTCCGGTAGAGATTACACGCGTCAAGGTGGAGCAGTTGAACTTCGAGAAACATTGTATCGAAATGAAAGGGTCGCAGAAGAAAAACGGCAAAGACCATAACTGTCGTATGGATGATAAATTGGAAGCCTTATTACGTGACCATATTCGTGGAGCCAAACCGGATGATTTCGTCTTCGGTGCAGGTACATGGAAACCGAGCCAGACTCCTGCTGCATCACACTCGTTCACTATCATCTGGGATCGAATGAGAGAAGCGTTGAAATTGCCGAGAGAATATCAACTCTATTCTCTCCGAGATAGCGGAATTAACAATCTGCTGAAAGCAGGTGCCACCGACTTGGACGTCGTTCAGATAGTTGGTCACAGCGACCTTAGTATGACTTTTCGCTACGCCAATCACATTGATGAGAGCCTTATTGAACGTATCAATAAGATAGCTCCGGAGTTCTAAATTTGCATAGTTATACCACGCTTTTTAGGACGATTAGACCAAACGAACACGGTGAGCGTTAGTGTAAAATATAGGTCCGACGCCAGAAAAGCGTGGTATAATTGTTTAATACGGTTTCGTATTTCTACGATTTTACGGAAAAACGTCTATTTTTCGCTATTTCAAAAAACCGAGGAACAACAAGTATTTACAAGGGCTGAGCCTACTTTTTAGTGCTCATTTTGTTCCGGTTTTCGCTATTTGTCCGGTCTATAAAATCGTAAAGTGCTGTAAATAAGCCAGATAGCGACGAAAGATAGCAAAATCTTTCGTCTTTTCCCTCTGGAGAGCCCCAACCGCCCTGCTTAATTTGCCCAAAATCGGCTCTTTTTGAGCGGAATATGCAGTCAACACTTTCAACTTATTGCCGAAGTCGGCTCAAATCTTTAGGACGAAAGTCTCACTCATTTTCTTACATCACAAGTCGCATTTTTGTGCATGAAACTGATAGGTCTCCACTATTCCAAAATAACCTCAAAAGTCACCTCATTTTTCGCGCGTAATAGTCTTCCATTTTTGAGCGCCGAAAGTCTTCTCTTTTTGCGACCTCAAAAGTCTCCGTTTACTCTCCGACCTCGCGAGTCTTCAACCGCTCCGCGCACCTCGAAAGTCCGCTTGCACTTGCGCGCCTATAAGGTCTTGCATAAACAAAACTACCGCACGTTTCATCACGAAAAGCGCGGTAGCGACGAAATGGGACACTCAAAAGTGATTTAGATAGTAAACGACAAACGCCTCACACCTCGTTTGTATATTATAGTTCAATTAACATCTTCTCTGCCAACGGTACATACCATGTGCGGACTTCATCGGCGGTGGGAGTATGCCCTCCGGGGAAATGGAATGAACGGTTGTAGTGCTCCAAGAAGAGCGGTTTAAAATGCGCTAAGGAATCTTGCTCTCCGAATAATCCCCACACACGATCGCGGAATTGAGGATTCCAGTTGTCGAATTGAGTAGCCTCCAGTGCAGCAAACTCTTTGACCAAGTTTTCATCAATAACGAATGATTGCTTGCCATCCTTGCGTGGCGACTTGTATTCATGCTGACCTATGCGCTGCATTAGAAACTCCGACATCTGAAAATGCGGATTACCCAGCAAAGCAGGAATGCCAACGACCGGAGCAATCATCTGTGCATAGAAAGCACCGCAACTATTCCCTACGAGCAAGTCGGGCTTTTCTCTGCCAATTAGTTCGCGAATGAAACGCAGTGCGTCCTGTGGATGCATGGGCAAGTCCGGTGTCAGAACATCGGCACGCCCTGCGAATGCTTCACGTAACGCAACAGCAGGAACACATTGTCCGCTTGCATAAAAGCCATGTAGGAATAGTATCTTTTTCATTTCACTCGTAAGGTCTTTAGCAAAGCCTTTTGTTCGTCTGTGATACGGAAACTCTCAATGGCTTTCTGGATAGTTTTGTTGTGCGTATCCTTCTCTAAACGATGTTGCTCAATATAGGGCAGCGTGGCATCCCATTGTTTGGCAAGAGCCGTGGCAAAGAACCATGCCTGCATCATGCGGATGTAATACTCTTCGCTCTTTATAGAGGCTACCCACTCTAAGTATTCCGGTAGGAAAGCCTCGTCCAAGAAATACCGCATCAGCTTCCCTATGCCAAAGCGTTTCGTATAGGTGTGCTTGCTTCTCATCCACTTGCGAATAAGCGGTAATAGTTCTTGAGTATGCTTCTTAAAGCAACACGGCGATAGTTGGTCACATGTTGCCCAATTATCCACATACGGCAGGAACTGCTCCAGATATGCAATACAGGTGTTGAAATCTTTCTCAAACGCGTGCAGTTGGTTCTCGTCAAAATAGCGATGTGGCAAACTGTGCAAGAACTCTTGCGCAGCAGGAGTCTTGCAGATTTGCTTCGCCATTTTGCGTAAGTCCGGTGTCCGCACACCAATAACCGTCTCGCGTTTGACAGTCGGCAGTAACTTGCTTTGGAAGTCAGCATATGCCTGGTCTTGCAAAGCAAAGAGTTGTGCGGTAATATCTACGCTATTTGTTTCCATTAAATCCAATCGGTAAAAACCGCCCTGTGCGACGGCAATAAGACTCGTATTCATCGCCAAAATCACGGCGGAGGCGTTTCTCCTCAGTCAGCACTTGTACGAACATGATAGCAAAGAAAATACACCACACCAACACTGCCTGCCACGTCCATAGCCAGACGATAAATGACGCGAGATAGACAAGCGTCCCGGTCAGCATCGGATTGCGGTTGAGACGATAAGGTCCATCTGTCATCAGATGTTGCGTGCGAGGAGCCACCTCATGTCCGAACGCATCCATCGGATTGCCTTTTCCACGACGCTTCATATAGACAATAGTCCACACACTGAGCGTTAGGCCGCCAAGCATCAACAGTCCTGTCAAAGATGCGCGCAACGCACCGATATGTACAGCCATGTCCGGCATTCCTGATGCCAGCCACATAATCGTCGGCAAAAGCACTACGAACATCACTCCGCCAAGCACATAGCCGGCTATGTTTTGAATGCTCTTTTTCATATTCTGTCATATTCTAAAACGTTCATTATTCGTTTGGCAACTTCATCGGGATGGTCGATAAGGAGGGGCATAGTTTCAACAAGTGCTCCACTTGCGGCTTGGCAACAAAGGCTTCTTTAGTGCCATACCAGAAGTGAATGTCTGCGCCGTGGATGGACTCCAAGCGGTTGGTATAGACAGACTTGTAACCATCCAATACTGCCTGACTGCGACCGGACGGATAGACTTTGCGCACCTCATCCAGCAGCACATCGAAATAGTGCGAATGGAACACCCATCGCCAGAAACCTGTCCAGTGGTAGCACGTCCACACGTTAAACGCCTGATAATACCGTAAAGGGTCAACACTCCATTTCGGTAGCGGCAATAGAGGTGCCGCATCCATGATGGTATGGTCAATCACAATCTCATTGCGCTCCATCATTCGGGAGAGAATCTTGCCGCCTAACGATAAACCATAAGCCACATCCAGGTGTTCGCTTAACTCGTTCTTTACATATTGGATAGCTTGCGCCGCTTGGTCGTCCACTGATGTAAAGCGTGACGGCTTGCCTATGAGAAAACCATCCACGCCTGCAGCAACGATATAGAACTTATCCTGCAACCGTTCTATGAGCGGTAGGAAGATCTCGTGCGACACACCCAAACCGGGCAGGAGTAGCAACGTTGGTTGGCCTTGTGTTCCGTAAATGTGAAAGTCCATAACTATTGTTGTTTCTTCAAACCAATAATAGCCAATACGGCTTCTATCAAACCAAAGGCGAAATAGGTATTACAGATGGCATTGAAGCCCCAAATCCACCATTCGAGACTAATCCAAAGCATGAGAATGATGCCACAGGCAAGGACTGCCGGTTGCGCCCAACGATGGCTCTTAAAAAGCAGATAAGCTGCTATGAATTGCGTTATGCCATTGACTACCAACAACACAAAACTGGAAGGAATAAAGTTGCGGAAGAAAATATCCGGCCACGGCATCTTTGCACGTAGCAATTCCAGCATCAGATCCATGCCCCACATGACTCCTGTCGGGTCAATCCACATCATCATTGCACCCCAAACGGCACCGAGACCAATGAACAATGTCCAGAATTTTTCTATACCGATAATCGTTTTCATAGGTTTATCACTTAATTATATGCGGGTCATGTGATACCATTTCATTCACACTCAGCAAATACTGCTGCAAGTCGCTATGTATCTGTTCTTCTAACTTCTCCATTATATTGTCTTTTGGTCATGCTTATCTCAATAGTTTGCTTATTTGTTTGTCGGTAGCGTGCGGCAGAATGGTGCGCAAGTGCTTGGTCATCAACTGATACGATTCCTCCGGCGAGCAATCTATGGTGCAAGCCTCCTTGCCATAAAGCCGTTCTGGAGTAGTGAGTAACGACCATCCCCAACCGTATTCACGATTATGCTTGTCACGCGGATAGACGAAATCTTCCGTCACCACGCGCGTTGCCATCTGAAGGCGCGTCACATAACCGTCGAACTTACTCCGCATCTTCGGACCGGAGAAGCCGCATGCCGCTCGCAAGTCCCGATTGATGATACTATCCTGTTCGCAGAGCGTCTGGTAGATGATGCCTTCTATACTGCCGTTCTCCGGCATGGGATAGAGACTGCGGCGCCAGTTGCAGAAATGCGGCCACTACGAGCGACTGATAAAGCCGGCCTTGCCGTTGAAGAACTTGCCATAGACGCAATCGCTCTCGTTAATAATGATGCCTTTCCATTTCCATAACGGCCAATCCCAGCCGCCGTCCGGAAAGACGACGTAACGACATTCCTCGTCCGCCATCTCTTCCGCCGAATAGCCGGAAATGCCGCTTGCTAAAAGCGGCAGGAATCCGAGCTGCTGGATGAGTTCCATCATCTGCTCGCAACTATGTATCTCATAGCGTGGCATTGTTAATCCGGTTGTTGACCATCATGGGCTTGCCGATGCAGTCGTACTCGGCTTTCAGTTCATCTATCCGGTTCCGGCTGACATTTAAGCGTGATGACGCTGAAATTGTCGCAGTCAAAGAACGAAAACATGTGACCATGCACATAGAACACCAATA
>ONJT01000049.1 GCA_900318245.1 uncultured Bacteroidales bacterium | reverse complement strand
TACCTCATATATTCTCAAATTGTCTTTTCTCATTTGCATTTTTGCTTTTTCCGTCTCTTACCTGTCTCTCTTTCTTTTCGTCTTCCCGGTTCCTGTCTTTCTATCCTTATCTTCGTTCATTTCGCTTATTGTCGTTCATTTCGCTTATCTTCGTTCATTTCGCCCGAATTGTATTCGGGCATCGGCTCTTCTGAGCCGCCATATATCGACCAAGCTTGGTCGATCCCCCGTCTCTCTCTTTCTTCGTTCATTTCGCCCGAATTATATTCGGGCATCGGCTCTTCTGAGCCGCCATATATCGACCAAGCTTGGTCGATCTCCCGTCTCTCCCTTTCTTCTTTCCTTTCGCCCGAATGACATTCGGCTACACCGCCACCGCAGCAAAACTGCATTTTTCTCTCCCCTTATCGTAAAAAAAATCGCAACTCTCTTGCAAATATCATTATTTTTGTGTACCTTTGCACCCACAAAGGTTTAGGACCTCTCCGTCACTCACTGACGTTAAACAGATGAAGATATAATAAAAGACGTTTATTGACGATGAAAGATGAGAGAGTACTATATAGACCTAATGAGCAGGTTCAGCTGGAAGTTCAACTGAAAGATGAGACTGTTTGGCTCAATGTAAACCAGATAGCCTTGCTGTTTGACCGTGATAGAACGGTTATTTCGAGGCATATACGCAACATATATAAGGAGGGCGAATTGGATGAAAATATCACATGTGCAAAATTTGCACACATGGGTATGGACGCCGACCAAGTATATGAAACCACATATTACAACTCAAGTACGGTTTATGCACGCTCACGTAGTAGCGTGAGTTTTCCGTGCATTTAGTTGAATAGATATAGGTAGTCGAGAACCTCAGAAAATCAAATGAAGCGAACGAAAGCGCACGCTTTTTGTGTATTTATGGTAAAAAAATGTTATAAACTATTGCATATTTCATGAAAAAGCATTAATTTTGCAGCGAATTGTTAATAAAACGTTCAAATTTATGAAAAAAAGATTTCTTCTTGTTCTGGCAGCAGTCTTTGCCAGCGTAGCGCTTCACGCGCAGTTTATTGCACAAATGACTTTGCTTACGCCTCATTATTACCCGGGTGAAGTGTATTTCGTGGACGGACATTCCGAAGAATACGCGGAGGTGGAGTTACCGCGAGTCGGCAAAGGCAAGCTGGGGGTCAAAAAGAATGCGGGTGACAAAGGTCATACGGATATAGATGCGGCGAATATCGTTGGTATCAAGATCTGGCATAAGGATTTCCTGGATAAGAAGCACGTGTTGTACTACGTCCACGCCCGCAAATCGATGATGCATAATGAGCATCAATGGGGTAATCCGGTGATGGGAAGTGCATGGGGGGTGATTTTCCGATGCGAGATGTACTACAAGATAGACAAGAAGACAGGCGACCTGTATTTCGTGAAGTTTACAGGTGGAAACGGACCGAACACGCCTACGCTCTATTATCTGGTTCGCCCGGAGTTGGAACTGGCTGAATTGGCAATGGTGAATGGCAGTTTTATGGCGATGAAGAAAGAGGCAGCGAAACTGTTTGCTGAGAATGAAGAGATCGCTACGGCTATCAAGAAAGGCAAACTCAAAAGCTCCGATATGCAGTATATCTTGGACGAAATGGCGGGGGACAAGAAAGCGGAAATGCCGCTAAAAGTGATTCCTGAAGACAACACCATGCCGGAAGAAAAAGCTGTTCCGGAGACGAAGACGGACTCAGTTTCGAATGGTGTAGTGGGTGACGACGAATAATTTTTTCTGATATGAAACGTATTTTCTATTTGGCAGCTATGCTGCTGTGTGTGCTGCTGCCGGCTTCTGCGCAAGGCTTGCGGCATAGTGTTTGTGTCGTTGAACCGGAGTATTCCGATGCGGACAAATTGCTCATGGGCGACTACGCCCTCTATACGGCGAGAGCCGGAATGAGAAGTGCTTCGCGGGCGTTAACCGCCTATAAAAGCGAAGGCACTTTCGGTTCGGGTGTCGTAGTGGAGCAAGGTGGTAAGAAATATGTGCTCACCAACCTCCATGTCATCGGCTATGCCGGAAAAGCAACCCTCACCTTCCAGCTCCACGAGAAAACGCTCCGTTACGAGCATTGCGAAGTGACGAATATCGGCGAAGCGGACTTGGCGGCGATAGCTCTTCCTTCGGAATGTGAGATGATTGCCCTGCCGCTTTATGCCGGTGAGATAGAGGAAGATCTCTCTATTGCGGCAGCAGGTTTTCCCGAGTTGGCAAATAAACCATCCTGGCAACTCACGCGCGGAAGCATCTCCAACGCACGCGTGGATGTCGATAGTCACGAGCGCGCCTCGCGTATCATCCAACATACGGCTTCTATTGATCCCGGTAGTAGCGGCGGACCGCTCTTGCTCAAAAACGCCGAAGGCAAGTACGAGATCTTGGGTATCAACACCTGGAAGGCTTTCTACCGAGAAGGAGTGGGATTGGCAATCGGGAAAGAAGATGTGCAAGCGTTTATCGCCACATTAGGAGCATCTAAAACAGATGCAAGCAATGAGATGGAGCCTCTACGTGCTCTCTCCGGCGAAGATTGGTTGTATGTGTTCCGCCAGTTGCCGGATTCGGTTCAGAAAGATATACGGGACATGGACTGGCACCTGCCGCTCGATCCTGCTTTGCGCACGCTGGCTGTGCGCGACAGTCTGGTAACGAACAAAGGAAAAGGCGCAAAGAAATTCGAGCGCTCCGCAACGCATATCGTAACGGATATGGATAATATGAACCATGTGCGGTTGGTCTATGACAATTATCTGGGAATGAACCAGCAGGTGGGGCTGCAAGTAGGGCATGATTGGTTGGGTTATATCGCTACCGGCGTGCAGATAACCGCGCTTATCGAAGAAGCCATGACCGAGGACGAGATTTTCGCTACCAAGTTAGGTTATAAAACCCGCGCGGGGGCCATGTTCGGCATTTATTTAGGAGGACAGCTGCCCATTCAGGTGGGAAAATACATGCTTGTTCCGCGTATTACCCAGAGTGCCGAAGCCGGACCGATGAAAACGGGAAATATATATGGCGGTTTTGCCCTTCTCACGGATACGCGTATAGGGCTCGATTGGCGTATCCCGTTCAACTCCGTGGACTTGGTCCTGGGACTTCATTACGCGATGGATTGGCAGTGGACTAAGAATGACCTGAAGATTCCGGCGTTCAAGCCCAAAAGCAATAACGAAGCCTTCAACCAATATCTCCAGCACGGCCTTGGCATCACCCTCGGCCTCGCATGGTAAAATTGGCAGTCGCGCTCACTACCGCTTGCTGATGGAGTATCGTTATGCTTTTCCGGCACAATTTTTGTTGTGTCTTTTATAAAACCGTTTCGGTATTTTAGTAGGTGATTAGTAGGTGAATAGTAGATGATCAGTAGGTTATTAGTAGATGATTAACCCAATCAAAACGCAACCACCTCGTAACGTCGCAATAACATCCGTATCACGATATAAATCAAAACTTTACCCGTATGGCAAAAATCCTTTACGAAATCCCTGTTGACAACATGACAGGCGCGCTTGACAGCAACCACAGGTTCATTCAGCGCCAGAAACACTTGCACGACACCTCCGGCATTGAGGTCCACACATGTCCTACCGAGGCATATATCGTTGCTAATCCCCGCGACTACAAACGCAACCCGCCTACAGGAGCCGAACTGGCTCATTTGCAGCACTTTGGCGAGGCAGCCAAACGCGCTACTGCTTTACTTGCCACACTCAAATCCGACACCGAACCTACCGACGAACAGCTCGCACGACTCGACGATTACCGCCAACGTTTTCAGGCGCAGTTGCACAAGCATACCGACCCGCAAGCTCCGCTCGACCGCAACGGCAAGCGCAAACGCTACTACCGCTTTGACAACTTTGTCCGCGCTATGATTTATCAGGAAATGAAAAACGAATGACCGCCACCCGACCGGCTCTAATACTCCTCCGGCACGT
>ONJT01000008.1 GCA_900318245.1 uncultured Bacteroidales bacterium | reverse complement strand
ACTAACAGAGTTACCGGAGCTTACAGGAGATACGACCGTTACCATCACCAAGGGATCGACCTTCCCATGGCATGGAGGTAACTACAACGAGGCTAACACTCCGGCCACACATACCTATACCTCCAAAGTAGCACCCTACTG
Source organism: uncultured Bacteroidales bacterium (assembly GCA_900318245.1). Lineage (GTDB taxonomy): Bacteria > Bacteroidota > Bacteroidia > Bacteroidales > Paludibacteraceae > Colicola. The sequence goes on along the minus strand of ONJT01000008.1, from coordinate 67,727 downwards.
CGATAGTATCGTCACACTACATGTACATGAGGTCGAGGCACTCGTTGGAGATACCACTGCGTACTACTGCTACGGTGAGGCGTTCGAGTGGTACGGTGTTAACTACCACGTAGGTGATAATCCTACCCATAAGTACACCTCTCTGGTGCCTCCGTATCTTGACAGTATCGTGACACTCGTCCTCATAGAGAGACCGAACCTCGCTACGGATACTACGGCATCTTACTGCAATGGTGGACACTTCAAGTGGTACGGCACGGGCACGGCATACACTATTCACGATACACCGCCTACAAAGATATTCACCTCGACGCAGTTCCCCGAATGCGACAGTATCGTCACACTCAGACTAACAGAGATTCATCTTACGGCGACCGCTTCCGTTCTACCATACGCTTGCGGAGATCGTACTTATAGTGTCAACGTAGAAGTTGACATCGCTAATGGTACAGGACGAGATCTTATTATCGAAGACTGGAAAGGCAACATAGCGCAAATTCCTACAACCTCTACGGACACTAAGAAAGAGTATACTTTCACGTATGAGAAGCATACGCCGGGCGGACGACACGGATATGAAGTTTATCTCGATGGCAACGCCGATTGTGCTGTTTATGCATACTACATCGAACCGGCACAACCTAAGATAGACAACATACAACACAGCGCTACGGATGTCACCGATTGCAACAGCAACGTATACGACTTGATAGTCACTTTCGACTATTATAACCAAGATGGTACGCTTTCTGTTGACCTTGATGGAAGACCTGCGGACGACATCACACCGGCTTTCGTGCCTGATGTATTCGACAAACAAACTGCTAAAGCTACCTTCATAGGGCTCACAGCTGACGGATTAGAGCACACCCTCACCGTCAAAACTATCGGAGGCACACATAACTGCCAAAAGTCCATCGCCGTCAATGCTCCCGAACGCTTGAGTTGTATAAAGGATTACGCACAGACGTGTGAAGGAGAAATCTATACATGGCCTCGCACGGGGCTTGACTATGGGCCATTTACCCATGCCGGCATAGATACCATTGTTAACACACTCAATGTGCTCGATACGCTAATCGTTTCCGTGTATCCGACCTATAATATGCCCGCGGAAGAAGTAAGCATCATAGATGGCGAGACGTACACATGGAATGGGAAGGAATATGAGACGGAAGGTGTATATAGTGAGACACTGGAAACGGTAAATAAATGTGACAGCATCGTTTATCTCAATTTGACTGTACAGGAGAATAACGTGGAGAATGTGGCCTTTAGTATTGCTGAGCAATGCGCGGGCGAAGGAGCGTTAGAGATCGCTATTCAGCATACCGGTTTTCTGACAGACGCACGACTGAGTTTCTCCGAAGACGCGATACGGGCTGGTTTTGAGAACGGTACTTATCCGATAGAAGATGATATTGTAATCATACCTTATAATGTCAAAGCAGGTATCTTCTCGGTAGATATCGACTTGTTCTTCCACAGCCGACTCAAGTATAGCGGCAACGAGCCATTCACGCTGCTATTCCCGTCAACCGTCTTGGAGCAAGGCTGGATGGATGCCATCTTCGTGCTTACGCATGACTATAACGGCGGGTATGATTTCACGGACTTCCAGTGGTATAAGAAAGGCCAGAAGCTTGTGGGCGAAACCGGACCATACTTGTATCAGCCTCTTGAAGTAGGCGCCGAATACAGTGCTATGCTGACGGAAAAGAGTGGTTTGCAGTTGATGACTTGTCCGCTTATCATCACGGAACATACAGATATTAGTTTGTACCCGACTATCGTGACGCGCAAGCAAATGATATGTGTTTCCGTCACGCAGAATGCCCACCTGACGATGTATAGTCTGATGGGAGAAAAAGTAAGTACGTATTCCCTTGTTCATGGAGATACGCAGATCAGTGCACCGAGCACACAAGGAATCTATTTAGTAGAAGTGGTTTTGGAATCCGGGCAGCGGAAAGTGATTAAAATCATGGTAAGATGAAACGGATAGGAGCACTCATAGTAACTATACTGCTAGCGCAAATAGGTTTTGCGCAGCACTATATTGGTGTTGGTGCTTCGGTATCCTCTCCGTTCCAATTGGATCAATTCGATGGGACCAAGCCTCTCGTTGGTTGGGGCGAAGAAGTCACGCTGCAATACCAATACCGCCGCGGACATTTTCTGCTGAGTATAGGTGCGGCGGTATCCGGTGAACACCCGCGCGTTGGGGTAGCCGATGAGACTTTTTCTGCTCAAATGATTGACACCCGTGGAATTGAGTTTAACTATCTTGGTTCGCTGAAAAGCCGCAGCGATATGAGTTCCAGTTTATGGTTCCACACCCCGGTGATGATTGGTTTTGAATTCCAGCCATTCTATATGATGGTAGGTGCGCAGTATAGTTTATTCCTCGCATCGTGGACGCATCAGACTGCACAATTGGCTTCCGCGGCAGATTATTACGGCAGATACTATGACGACTACATAGACGACATGTTCTCTCATGGCTACCATAGTTACGAGCCGGTTTCAACAAAGGGACAGATGAAGTATAAAAACGACGTTCGTCTGTTGGTTGAGTTGGGAGGCACCATCAAAATCGGTCAAGGCAAAAACGGTTTGGATCGATTATTACGTATCGGTGCTTTTGCTGAAGTCGGATTACTCAACGTATTGGACAAGCCCACCACCCCCACCAAAACGGCATGGGATGTGTCCCAATACATGAATGTGACGATGCATCATGTGTATTCAGCCTATCCTATAAATATGTGGGATGGTGGTCCTAATCCCTATACCGGTTCTTTGCGAAATATCGTTGTAGGAGTGCGTGCTACCTGCCTATTCCCTCTATGTGGAGAACAAAATAAGCACAAGCAATACAAGACCAAACATACATCTAAAAAATACAAATGTCGCTGTGTGGGCTATCCATATGGCTATAATTTCTAAACTCATTGCGATGAAAGCCATCTCATTACATAGTGTTGTTCCGGTGCGGACAGAAGCGCGCGAAGGCGCAGAACAAAGTACCCAAATACTCTTCGGCGAGCTATGCACCATTCTGGAGCAAATTCCCCGATGGAATCGCGTTCAATTACTCTCCGACGGACAGGAAGGATGGGTGGACGCGAAGATGATTGCGCCGATGAATGCGGAAGAAGAGAAGCGTTATGGTGCGGCGTTGAAGAGTGCTGCGATGGTGGCGATGCCGATGGCGTATGCCGTAAGCGAGAATAATGGTCAAACAATTCCTTTGACGGCAGGCACACGACTGACGAACTATAAAGACGGACGCTTCGAAGTGCTGGGTGTGGGTTTTCGTATCGACCCCTCGATGGTGCTTACGGCGCCGCGGGAGATGAACCAAGAGAACTTACTACAAACGGTTCGGTTCTTTCTAAATATTCCTTATCTCTGGGGCGGAAAGAATGCGATGGGTATGGATTGCTCGGGTTTCACGCAGGTGGTGATGAGTTTGTTCGGCAAGTCGCTTCTTCGCAATGCCAGCGAACAAGTAACGCAAGGAAAGGAAGTCACAAAATTAGAGAACGTACAAGCCGGTGATTTGGTTTTCTTTGATCATGAGGATGGTAAAATCAGTCATGTAGGAATAGCTATCGACGCAGAGCGAGTGATTCATTGTTCGGGCAGAGTGAAAGTGGAAAAACTCGATGAAACCGGTATATTCTCTGCGGAGCAAGGTGCTTATACCCATCATTTAGCGGCTATTCGACGCATATAACAAAACTAATGGATTTTCTGAATCAATTAAATACTTCGCAGCGCGAGGCTGTCACCTATACTGAAGGTCCTTCGCTGATTGTGGCTGGCGCAGGTTCAGGTAAGACGCGTGTGCTGACTTACCGTATCGCATATTTGTTACAACAAGGTGTGCCTGCGAGCAGTATCATGGCGTTGACTTTCACTAACAAGGCGGCGCGGGAGATGAAAGAGCGTATCATGAAGCTGGTGTCTGCCTCGGACGCGCGCTACCTGTGTATGGGCACGTTCCATAGCATATGCACGCGTCTCATACGCCCGCACGCGGAGTTACTGGGTTTCACACACGATTTCACGATTTACGATACGACCGACATGAAATCCGTGCTTAAGGCAATCTGTAAAGAACGCGGATTAGACGAGAAAGTGTATAAACCTACTGCGGTGTTGAGTCGTATCTCGATGGCTAAAAACTGCGGTATCAGTCCGGCACAATACGGCATGAACCAGCAGTTGCTGCGTGAGGATCGCGAGGTGCGGATGTACGAGACAGCTACGATTTATGAACTCTATCAGGCACGACTCAAAGCGGCCAATGCGATGGACTTCGATGACCTCCTAATCAATATGTTGCGGTTGTTGGATATCAGTCCGGAGGTCCGCACGCAGTATCAACAGCAATTCCGTTATTTGCTGGTGGACGAGTACCAAGATACGAACTATATCCAGTTTTTGCTCGTCAAGCGTCTGGCCGAACCGCAGAACAATATCTGCGTAGTAGGGGATGATGCACAAAGTATCTATTCTTTCCGCGGAGCGGATATCCGCAATATTCTTAATTTCAGGCAGGTGTATCCGCAGGCGAAGTTATTCAAGTTAGAGCGCAATTACCGCTCTACGCAAAACATCGTCAATGCCGCTAACTCGCTGATTCACAAGAATGTACACCAGATAGAGAAGACCGTCTATTCGGAGAAAGAAGAAGGTAATCCGCTGGCGTTGCAAGCGTATATGGACGACCGCGCGGAAGCAGAAGGCATAACGAAACTGATTCAGTTTGCGCACCGCACGAACGGATACGACGATATTGCTATTCTGTATCGCACGAATGCACAATCGCGTGCGTTCGAGAATGAGTTACGCAAGCATAATATCCCTTACCGTATATACGGCGGCACTTCGTTCTATCAACGCAAAGAGATCAAAGATGCTTTGGGCTATTTCCGTTTGGCCGTCAACCCTCGCGATAACGAAGCGTTGCTTCGTATCATCGCTTTTCCGGGTCGCGGTATCGGCGATACGACGATGAAGAAAGTAGCGGCGAATGCTATCGAACATCATCGGTCGTACCTCGATGTGATGCGAGCGCCAGAAGAGACGGCTTTAGATGTAAGTGCGGCGACTAAGACGAAGTTGCGTGGTTTTGCCACCCTGGTGGATCAGTTGCGAACACTAAGCGAAGAGGTGGATGCGTACGAATTCGCAGAGCAAACGCTTCGCATGACCGGTGTGATGACCGCGTTGGCTTTGGATCATACACAAGAAGGTATTGATCGCGCGCAGAATGTACAGGAGTTGCTGAACGCCATTCGGGAATTCGTGGAGCAAAGGCAGAATGAAGGAATCGATTATACGCCAATTACGGATTTCTTGAGCGAAGTCAGTCTGCTGACGGACCAAGATGATAACTTAGCGGATACTACCGAACGCGTGACATTGATGACGGTTCATGCCGCCAAAGGCTTGGAGTTTCCGGTGGTCTTTATCGCCGGTCTGGAAGAGAACCTCTTTCCTTCGCAGTTCTGCGTCAAACCGCAGGAGATCGAAGAGGAACGCCGGTTGTTGTATGTAGCTATCACTCGCGCGATGGATCGTTGCTACCTCTCTTTCGCCCGCCAGCGTTTCCGTAACGGGCAAATGGCGTTTAACAGCCCCAGCCGCTTCCTCAATGATATCGACAAGAGGTTCTTTGAGATGAGCCGACCGGCGGCTCCGCGCTTTACAACAAGGCCTGTGCCGATGCCGGAAAGGCCAGTTGCGCCGAGCAGACTTGTCACTCCGGTTGCCGGGGCGACAAGTGCAATTACTTCTTCAGCATGGAAAGCAGGAGACCGCGTGACACATCGCGTGTTTGGAGATGGTACAGTTGTGCGCGTGTACCGCGATGAAGTGACAGAAAACGATAAGATAGAGATTCACTTCGACAAGCAAGGTACGAAAACCTTACTGCTCACGCATGCAAAATTGGAGCGGATTTAGCGGTAGATGAAATAGCCCGCTATACCGGATAGAATGATTAATAAAATCGGGTGACTGAGGATATCAGTCGCCTTGTTTTTTACAAGGTTCGGTAGAACTGTAAAGAATGCCACCAACGCAAAGATGATCCACGAAACGGTATCTATGAAATTGGTGGGTTTGATCAGTATTAAGGCCGCTGATGCGACAAGTCCGATGACGGTGAAACGAAGCATGCGGAGTGTCTGCTCGAAATACGGATTACCGTGAAAACGCTTCGTGAGCCAGAAATAGGCCTTGCATATACTGAGCATGATGATCAGGCTCGGGAGCACGATGGCAAAAGTGGATAACACGCTTCCCCAGAAACCTGCAGCAGTATAACCGACATATGTCGCACAGTTGATGCCGATAGGACCTGGTGTGACCTGACTAACGGCCACAATATCGACAAATTCCTGTTGGCTCATCCAGCCGTTTGACTCCACTTCCATCTCAATAAGAGACAGGATCGCCAGGCCGCCTCCGAAACCGAAGAGGCCGATTTTGAAGAACGAGAGGAAGAGTTGTAAGTAGATCATTTCCGCCTCCTTTCTACGATATCCACAATGATGAGAGTGATGATGATCGTGGCGAAAATGACCCACACGGGATTGACGTGTCCCAGCCAGATAAGTAAGGCCGCGGCAATAGGAATGAGGAGCGTCAGCCACGAAATCTTAGCGGCCCGCGCCATCTTCACTAAGGGCGCCGCGATGAGTGCTACTACAGCAGGGCGGATGCCTTTGAAGGCAGCTTCCACGGCAGGTTGTTCTTTCCATTCGGCAAAGACCGTCGCGATAGCGAGGATGATGAGGAAGGACGGAAGAACGGCGCCTAAGACCGCACCGGCTACACCGCGCCATCCGCCTATGCGCCAACCGATGAAGATGGCGGAATTGACGGCTATCAATCCCGGAGCGGCCTGCGCGAGGGCAATCATATTCAAGAATTCCTCTTCGTCAATCCATCCTTGGCGATCAACTACCTCGCGTTGGATAAGGGGTAACATCGCATAACCTCCACCAAGGGTGAAGGTACCAATTTTGAGATATGTCCAAAAGAGTTGGAAAAACAAAATCTTAAAAATCGTACATTTTTTTGCACAGCACTTAACCAGGTAACAACCAGCACAAGACCAGGTAATTACCCCGACAGGCTAAAAACACGCAAAATCTTAATAATCGTATATTAATCTTTGTTCTCGCGAAGCTGCTGCTTGACGAACTTCGCCAACATGTTGATAGCTGCGTTGTTATGTCCGCCCTGCGGCACGATCACATCGGCATAGCGCTTACAGGGTTCGATAAACTGCTCGTGCATGGGTTTGAGTACGCGTTGGTAACGTTCTATGACTTGCTCGGCCGTACGTCCGCGCTCGAGTACGTCACGCTTCATAACACGTATGAGCCGGTCGTCCGCATCGGCATCTACAAATATTTTCAGGTCCATTTGTTCACGCATGCGGGGTTCACGAAGCGCCATAATTCCTTCCACTACAATTACTTCGCGCGGCTCGATATGAATCGTTTCTTTCGAGCGCGTACACGTAATATAGGAATAGATAGGTTGCTCAATCGGCTTTCCTTCCTTGAGCATCTTGATATGCTTGCTGAGCAATTCCCAATCGAAGGCATCGGGATGGTCGAAGTTGATATTCTGACGTTCCTCGACGGGCACGTTGCTACTATCCTTATAATACGAGTCCTGAGGAATGACTACTACTTCGCCTTTAGAAAGACGTTCAATGAGTTTTTTTACTACCGTTGTTTTACCCGAGCCGGTACCTCCCGCAATGCCGATGATAAACATAGAGATGATTGTTTTTTATCGGGGGGCAAAGGTAATATATTTTTTTAATATATGCAAATAATAGCCATAAAATATGGGAAAATAAAAAATATTTTCCAAAAAATTTGCGTATATCAATAATTTGTAGTACCTTTGTAGCCGAATTTGATGTACTACCGCCTAAGCGGTGGTTCTGTGGCGCAAAAAAATGCGCAAGGAGAGATGCTCGAGTGGTTGAAGAGGCACGCCTGGAAAGCGTGTAAACTCCAAAAGGGTTTCCGGGGTTCGAATCCCCGTCTCTCCGCAAGGGGATTATGAAGAAATCCCTCGTCGAAGGACGTAAATTAGACAACAAACAAAAATACTAACTAACAAATTTTTATCTCATGAAAAAAGTATTTGCAACTCTTACCGTGCTGGCAATGCTTACCTTTGGTAGCGCAGTGATGATGGCACAAGAAGAAGCAGCTGCTGTTGAAGAAGCTGCTGTTGAACAAGTGGACGAGGCTGCTCCGGTAGCTGAGGAAGTAGCAGAGGCTCCGGCAGAGGACGGTGGTCTTGTAGCTCTCCACAAGACGCTGAAAACGAAATTTATCGAAGGTGGTGCCGGCTTCATGGCTCTTACCCTCGTTACTTTGGTATTTGGTTTGGCGCTCTGTATCGAGCGTATTATCTATCTGTCGCTTAGCAAGACCAACACCAAGGAGCTGCTCGCTAATATTGAGGCTGCTCTGAAAGAAGGTGGTATCGAGAAAGCGCTGGAGGTTTGCCGCAACACACGTGGTCCTGTTGCATCGATCTTCTATCAAGGTCTGAGCCGCTACGATGAGGGTATTGACGTTGTAGAGAAGACTGTTGCTTCTTATGGTGGCGTTCAGCTCGGTTTGCTTGAGAAGAACCTCTCCTGGATTTCGCTCTTCATCTCCATCGCTCCGTCTCTCGGTTTCTTGGGTACCATCATCGGTATGATCGAGGCTTTCGATAAGATCCAGCAGGTAGGTGATATCTCCGCTACGGTTGTTGCCGGTGGTATCAAGGTGGCTCTGTTGACCACGTTGCTCGGTTTGATTATTGCTATCGTTCTTCAGTTGTTCTACAACTACATCCTCAGCCTCATCGAGGGTCTGGTTAACGAAATGGAGGACAGTTCGATTAGCCTGCTCGATATCGTGGTAGAGTACGACGCTGCTCAGAAAAAGTAACTATCGAGCCCTTGTGGCTAAGAAATAAGCTGAAAGCTGATAGCTGAATGCTAATGTTTAATTTTAAACTTTTTTGAGCAATATGAAAAACTATAAAATGTTACCAAAGATTGCCTTATGGTCGCTGCTGGCGCTGGGCATCGTGTTTATCGCGTTGTTCTTCCTCGGCGGTTCCAACGGCAGTCTGGAGGTTGCGGGTGATTTCCTGGATATTCCTCGTTTCACCGATGCATTCCTCATCTGGGTCTACATCCTGGTTGGGTTGGTAGTCCTCATTACATTAGCAGTAGTATGCGTAGAGTTTGCTAATAACTGGAAGACGAACCGCAAGAAAGCATACACCACGCTGGGTGTTGTAGCCGGTTTCGTAGTTCTGGCGCTTCTCTGCTGGTTCCTCGGTAGCCCGGAGAAAATCAATATCATCGGCTATGAAGGTACGGACAACGAAGGCGCATGGGCACAGTTGGCTGATGCTGTTATCTACGCTTGCTATTTCCTGATCACCGCTACTATTTGTACGATGATTTGGGGTATAATTTACACCAAAAAACTGTCGAAGTAAATCACATTTATCATGGCAAAGAAAATCCCACAGATCAACGCCAGCTCCATGGCCGACATCTCGTTCCTGTTGCTGATTTTCTTCTTGGTGACCACCTCTATGGATGTAAACCAAGGACTGGCTCGCCGTCTGCCTGCGCCTATTCCTCCCGATCAGAAGATAGAGGATAAGGATATTAACAAGCGCAACCTGCTGGTAGTGAAGATTAACTCCGCGAACCAGTTGATGGTGCAAGGCCAGTTGATGGAAGTGAAGCAACTTCGCGAACGCGCTAAGGAATTCATTAAGAACGAGAATAACGCGGATTACTATCCGAAATTGTTCGAAGAGGACTTCGGTGCTCCGTTCGGCGTCGTTAAGTACACCAAGGATCACGTGATCTCTGTCCAGAACGACGTGGATACCCAGTATCAGGCGTATTTGGACGTTCAGAATGAACTCGTAGCGGCATATAATGAATTGCGTGAAGAGTGCGCGCAGAAGTATTTCCACAAAGCTTATAACGAGTTAGAAGAGGATCAACAGAAACAGATCCAAAAGATCTATCCTCAGAAGATCTCGGAGGCTGAACCTAAAAATTACGGTAACTAACATGGCAAAGATTCGTAGAAATGAGAAGCGTGAAATGCCGGCGTTGAATACGTCGTCACTTCCGGATATTATCTTCATGCTGCTGTTCTTCTTCATGTCCGTTACGTCTATGAAGGAGGTTAGCTATAAGGTGCAGTTCAGGAACCCGCAGGCGACTGAGCTGACGAAGCTGGAGAAGAAATCGCTTGTGCGCTATATCTACGTAGGTACGCCTACGGCAGAGTTCCGCAAGCAGTACGGTGCGGAGACCCGTATCCAACTCGATGACGCTTTCGCAGAGACAAAGGAGATTGGTGAGTATATCATCAACGAGCGTTCGTCCATGAAAGAGAGCGAGCAGGGTTTGATGACCGTGTCGATCAAGGCCGACAAAGAGACCCGCATGGGTATCATCGCTGATATCAAGCAGGAGCTCCGTCGCGCATATGCACTGAAGATCAGTTACGCTGCTACACAGCGAACAAGTTATTAAGAAAAAGGCCGCTCGATTGAGCGGCTTTTTTTATAATAGTTTCTTTCCGGTAATCCTCAGTTCTCCCAGTTCGAGTTTCTTGCCTTTTTGCGGCTTACCATTGGAGTCGTACCAAGGTAACACGCGGATATAAATCTTTTCTCCGGCGGGTACCAAGATGGGCTGTTCGAGCTTCACCTCTATCCACTGATTCTTAGGCAGCGCGGTATTCTCATAGATAGTCGTCACTCCGCGGAACTGCTCGCCGAAACCATAGTTGATGTGGATATTCATTCCGTCTCCGCCCTTCCCGCGTACGGGCAGATAAAGGGTCTCTATGACGAGGCCTTTTTTCTTATCTACGGGCAGCGTATACTCAATATAGCGATTGGCTACCTCGTCTATCTCACCGGCCGGCCATAAACCGTCTGCGGGCATGTATGCGCCATTCTCTGCTTTCAGGTTTTGGATCTTAGTTGTCGTAAGCGTCTTAGCGAAAGGTTTTCCTTTGGCTTCGAAAGCCGCCTTTTTGCCTTGCTCCTCGATATTCCGGACATACGCCGCGTATTGCTCTACCGGCGGTAAAGATACAAGGTGATGCAGTTCCGCCAAGTCCGGACTGTTGGCGATGAGGCGGTAGGCTAAATGCGCCACCACCATGCCTCCCTCTTGCCCGGTATGCGTCTTGTCACCGCAGTTGAAATAGTGCTCCATACAGTACTCCTGCCCCATCGTCTCAAACTGCTCGATGCTACGCGCGGTCATATCGAGGAAGGGCACGTTGAGTTCTTCCGCCACTTCCCGCATACAACGCACATAGTTCTTGTCGACGCTGTCTTTACTCAAATCATGTCGTCCTTCGGCATTGATCTTTCCGTCCTTGAAATAAGCACGACATACCGGCGACATCAAGATAGGAGTCACCTCCATCTCGCGGGCCTCGTTTACATACTTACGCAGATAGTCTTTGTAGGTCGTGTTGGGTTCAGTTCCCCGCATGTCGGTGAGGGTGTCTTTTCCTTCCGCACGCAGTTTGGCGTTCTGCTCGTACACATCCTCTCCCTTACATTTCTCGTCGTTGTGCGCGAACTGGATGATGAGATAGTCGCCTGCCATCATCTGCTTCTTGACGGATGGCCAGAGGTTCTCTGTCTCGTAGAACGTACGCGAAGAGGCACCGCTCTTTCCTCTGTTATTCACTTCGATAGAGTCGGCATTGAAGAATGCCTGCAGATACATGCCCCATCCGCGTTTTGGTGTCGCGGCGGGTTGGTAACTGGACATCGTGCTGTCGCCAATGGTATGCACTTTGCGTTTCGCTCCGAAAACCGGAACGAAGCACAAGGAACAAAGCGTAAAAAGGATGATTTTTCTCATAATATGACGCGATTAAACTCTTTGGGTACAGGACTCTCGAAACGAACCGTTTTCTCGGTCACCGGATGGATGAACGCCAGCACTTTGGCGTGCAGACAGAGTCGGTCGATAGGACTCGACTCATTGCCATGCCCGTATTTGCGATCGCCGACTACCGGGCAACCCTTTGAGGCGAGGTGTACACGAATCTGGTTGGTGCGACCGGTCTCGAGGTGCAGTTCTACGAGCGAATACTGTTCGTCCACCGAGGTGCGCAGGGTCTTATAATTGGTGATCGCCAAGTCTCCGCCGTCATCGACAGGTGACGAATAGACTACCGCGTTGCGTTTGTCTTCGGTAAACCAACTACGAATCTGTCCTTCGCGCGGATTGAGTGTTCCTTCCGCCAGAGCGATATAGGTGCGCTCGGTCACCAGATCCCGCCAGTACTGACGCATGTAGTGCTGCAACTCTTCCGAGCGGGCAAAGACGAGCAAACCGGATGTCTCACGGTCGAGACGATGCACTACGTACACGCCTGCGCGCGCGTTCTGTTTTTTTACGTACGCGCGCAGGATGGAGAAGGCGGTGGTCTCCGAACTGCCCGGCGTAGCGGCTACCGTCAGCAAACCCGGCTGCTTATTCACGACAATTAAATCATCGTCCTCATAGACGATCTTTAACTTCGGATGCGTCAGTTGGCTGTTGCCGCGACCAGAACTGACGGTCACCACATCGCCTGCCTTAAGGGCGAAGTCATGCCGCGTCTGGATCGCGTTACCTACTTTGACACGCCGTTGGCCCAGCAGTTGCTTAACCGATGAACGCGCCATTCCTCCCATCTTCGCGATGAGAAAATCCATCAGTGGAGCGGGTTCGCTCACTTTCAGAACTGTATCAGCTTTACGTTTAATCATTTCTTTTTACCGAGCAGCGGAGCGGCCCAGAAGAGGTTTTCAGGTTTGGTATTCTTGATCCATGCGATTCCCGCCATCGAGTTGATGACAAGGAAGAAACAGAAGAGTACGAGCGAGAAGATATTGCCGAGATAGATGAACAACACTATACCGGCCACACTATAGATAAACCAGTAGAGCCACGAGTCGTTCTTGCGATAGATGAGCCAGTAGTTAGCAAGGAACGAGGACGAGATCATTAATCCGTTGCATAATTTCACAACGATGTTATCGGCGAATCCGTTGTGCTGGAATACGAGTGTTTGGATAAAATAATCACCTGCCGTCACTGCCATGCCGATGAAGATAGACAACCAGAAACGCGGTATATCCAGGAATTTCGGTTCAAAACTGGCACCTCCGTCATCTTTCTTGCGGCTCCACTTGTAGATGCTCATCATCTGGAAGGGGATGAAGACGAAGAAATAAAGGAAGGTACTATCGTAACTCTTCTGCAGCGTGAATTGCACGCCTAGCAGGGCGGACATCACTATTCCGGCGAAGAAACCTGTATAGTTCTGCGGGTCACGAATGGTAAGGATATATGCTACGCCTATGATCGATGCGGGAATACCGACGCACCAGGCGGGGTCATGCCATTTCAATAAGGTGATGGACGGGAAGATCAGTTCCGCGATCCATAGTAATCCGAAGATCACTGCGAACATAAGGATGGAGAGTCCTAAATTGCGGCCTAAGGCGCGCCAGAGATGTTGATTTTCCATGATATCTGAATTTTCTGATTAATCCGATTTTTCTAATTAAAAAACAACAAGGGGCAAGCATGCGCTCGCCCCTTGCCCACACAAGTATTACTTGCGGTTGCGATTGCCGTAGCGAGACATAAACTTGTCCACGCGACCGGCGGTGTCCACCAGCTTCGATTTGCCGGTATAGAACGGGTGACTCGTGTTCGAGATCTCGAGCTTGATCAGCGGATACTGAACGCCGTCGATTTCGATCGTGTCCTTCGTAGCTGCCGTAGAGCGGCTGAAGAACTGAGTACCGTCAGACATATCTTTGAAAACTACTACGCGGTAGTTATCAGGATGAATTCCTTTTTTCATAATTTAAATTGAAATTTAAATTCTGGAGTTTCGGCTTCGTCGAGCTGCGTAAGCGAGCTTACGCTCGACTTGCACGAACCTTCATAAATCTTTTGGTTAATACTCTAGTTTACTCAGCGACTACGTTCAGCTTGATGTCAGCTTTCACCTCGCGGTGGAGACGTGCTTGAGCGGTGTGCTCACCTACCTCTTTAATCGGCTCAGCGATCGTGATGACCTTCTTGTCGATGTTGATCTCCTGTGCAGCGAGTGCCTGGGAGATAGCGGCGGTGGTAACAGTACCGAAGATCTTGCCGTCCTCGTTTGCTTTTACTTTTACCTCGATTACGGTCTCTGCGAGTTTTGCCTCGAGAGCCTGAGCGTCAGCCAGCAGTTTAGCGGCTTTGTGAGCCTGTTGCTTGAGGTTCTCAGCGAGCTGCTTCTTGTTGCTCTCATTTGCGATGATAGCAATCTTCTGCGGCAGCAGGTAGTTACGTCCGTAGCCGTCACGTACTTTTACGATGTCGTTCTTGAAACCCAGATTAGCCAGGTCTTGAATAAGAATTACTTCCATGTTCTTTCCTTTCTACTTTAAGGGTTAATTACTTCATCATGTCGGTTACGTAAGGCAGCAAAGCCAAGTGGCGTGCTTTCTTAACGGCCTGAGCAACTTTACGTTGGAACTTCAGCGAAGTACCGGTGATACGGCGCGGCAGGATCTTGCCTTGCTCGTTCAGGAACTTCTTCAGGAACTCAGGATCTTTGTAATCGATGTACTTGATACCGCTCTTTTTGAAACGGCAGTACTTTTTCTTCTTCTGATCCGAACCTTGCGGAGTCAGATAGCGGATTTCGTCATTCTGTGCCATGATTAAGCCTCCTCTTTTTTGAAGTTGTTACGACGCTTCTCAGCGTACTCGAATGCGTACTTGTCAAGACGCGTTGTCAGGAAGCGGATTACACGCTCATCACGACGGAACTCGGTCTCGAGGGTAGCGATTACAGCGGGCTCTGCATCAAACTGAAGAATGAAATAGAAACCCGAATTTTTACCTTGGATGGGATAAGCAAGTTGCTTCAAACCCCACTCCTCACGGTTCAGGATGGTACCGCCATTCTGCGTGAGAAGATTCTCGAATTTTTCTACTGCCTCCTTCGTCTGCGGTTCAGACAAAACGGGAGTTAAAACGAAGGCAGTTTCATAATGATTTACCATTGTAGTAAAACCTTAATTTTAAGTTAGTTAATAATGATTTTTTATTGTCCACTCGCACATATACGTCAGCGCGCACAGCACGAAATGGGCTGCAAAGGTACTGCTTTTTTTTGAATTGACCAAAAAATTCATGATTTTTTTTTCAAAAAAGTCATTTTTTATAGGCGAATATTTGCACAATCCATTTTTTTTGAGTACTTTTGCGGCCAAATTGCACAGTGCGTGCCCGCGTGCACGCCACACACGCGTAAAAAGGAAATGGCAAAATCAGAGTTTATCATTGAAGTAAACCACGTCTTCAAGCGTTTTGAGGACGGAAAGTATGCGCTGAATGACGTCAGCTTGCAGGTAAAAAAAGGCGAGTTCGTCACTATCTTAGGCCCTTCCGGCTGCGGCAAGACCACCCTCTTGCGTTGCATCGCCGGTTTTCAAGTAGCCTCTTCGGGTGAGATATTACTCAAGGGCGAAGACGTCACCAAGACTCCGCCGTACAAGCGGCCGGTGAACACCGTATTCCAGAAATACGCGCTGTTCCCCCATCTCAATGTATTCAACAACGTCGCCTTCGGTCTCAAACTGAAGAAAGAGGACCCTGAAACGATTAAGAAAAAAGTGCGTCAGGCACTCAAAATGGCGAACCTCACAGGCTACGAGGAGCGTGAAGTGGACACCCTCTCCGGTGGTCAGCAGCAGCGCGTAGCTATCGCGCGCGCAATCGTGAATAAGCCCGAAGTACTCTTGCTCGACGAGCCCCTCTCGGCGCTCGACCTCAAGATGCGCCATGACATGCAGATTGAGTTGAAGGAGTTACACGAGAAGCTCGGCATTACCTTCATCTACGTTACCCACGACCAGGAAGAAGCACTTACGCTCTCCGACCGCGTAGTCGTCATGAACGAAGGCAAGATCCAGCAGATTGGTACCCCGACGGACATATACAACGAACCGCAAAACTGCTTTGTGGCGGACTTTATCGGCGAGAGCAATATCCTCTCCGGCACGATGATTCGCGACAAGCGCGTAGAGTTCTGCGGCCAGGAGTTCGACTGTATCGACACCGGTTTCGGCGAGAACAACCCCGTGGATGTCGTTATCCGCCCGGAGGATATCTATCTCTGGCGCAAGGAAGACGAGAAACGCGGCAAGGTCGTTGCTAACGAAGACGATGATGCCGAAGATCGCGTACCAAAAGGTAAGTTTACCAAGTGGTACGGCGAAGTGCAAACTTGTATCTTCAAGGGCGTGCACTATGAGATGCGCGTGCTCACCCCCGATAACTACGAGTTCCTTATCCAGGACTATCACGAGTACCTGCCCGGCACGGAAGTAGGTATGCTCGTGCGGCCGGAGGATATCCAGATCATGAAGAAAGAGCACTATATCTACAATTATTTTGAAGGCGAAGTGCTCAAGAACGGTAAGGTTTGGTTCCTCGATGCCGAATGGGAAGTGGACGAGAAGCAGATCGCGCCGTTTGCCGCAGGTGACAAGGTCCAAGTGCGCGTGAAGTTCCGCGACATCGACCTGCAGGACTACGAAGAAGAAGGTACACTGTCCGGCGAGGTACATTTCATCCTCTTCAAAGGCAACCATTACCACCTCACCATCCGTACGGATGAGGGACATGATTTGTACGTCAATACCAATGATGTATGGGATGACGGCGACCGCGTAGGTATCGTCATTCCGCCGCATAAGATTAAGTTGGATAAGTGGGATGAATAAACTGGTTCAAATATTCTCTTCGCGTCGCACGTGGGCATGGCCGTACATCCTCTTTATGGCGATGTTCGTGATACTTCCGTTGATTCTCGTAGGCGTGTATGCTTTCACGGATATCGACGGCCATTTCACGATCCGCAATTTCGCGAAGTTCTTTACGCATAGCGAAGCTATCCAGACTTTCCTGTATTCGCTCATGATAGCGGTTTTCAACACGGCTATCTGTCTGCTCATCGGTTATCCGGCGGCGTATATCATGGCCCAGGAAGACTTCAAGACGCCGAAAGTGATGGCGATGCTGTTCATCCTGCCGATGTGGATCAACTTCCTCTTGCGCACCGTCGCTACGGTAGAGCTGTTCAATATGTGCGGACTGCCGCTCGGCGAAGGAGCACTGCTTTTCGGCCTTTGCTACGACTATCTGCCCTTCATGATCTACCCGATCTATAACACTCTGCAGAAGATGGACAACTCGCTCGTCGAGGCAGCGCAGGACTTAGGTGCCAACCGCTGGACGTGCTTCTGGAAAGTGATCGTTCCGCTCTCCATGCCGGGTGTGTACAGCGGTATCGTGATGGTCTTCATGCCTACCGTCTCTACCTTTGCAATAGCAGAGCTATTGACGCATAATAATATCAAACTGTTCGGTAGCCTTATTCAGGACTACATCACCACAACCGACCTGCTCAACTACGGTGCAGTGTTGTCGTTGGTATTGCTGATCATCATCGGTCTGACCTCGTTCTTCGGTGATCACGATAGCAAAGACGAGGAGAAAGGAGGGCTGGTATGAGAACATTTAGACTAGTCTTCCTAGGGCTTCTAGGATTCTTAGGGTCCCTAGTAGTTCCCGCCTTCGCGCAATCCAACCTCACCTATGAGTTACGCATCGGCGCGACGCGCGACGTGGCATTGTTAGAGGAATTCCCGGAGAGTTTTGCGGGCGAGAAAGTGAATGTGACGCTGGCGAATGGCAGTTATACTACCTTCGGTACACTCGAGACGCCGGATGTGCTGAAACCACTCGATTTTTTCTTTGCAGACCTTCCCTCACCAGCTTTAACCGCGTGGGGCGACAGTATCTATAGTTACACCGACGCGGAAGGCATCACATGGACCGTTTGGCGCACAAAGAAAGAGGTAAAGAACCGCGGACAGAAGGTATTCCGCCAAAATGCTTATAGCGTCTTCGAGACCTACGTTCAGGACGCTACCAGTGCGCCTGCACGCTCAACGGCATGGCTCGGATGGCTCTGCGCAGGACTACTGCTCATCGCCGGCATCGTCTATGCCGTCGTGCTGATCATCCAGCGCCGCCGCGAGAAAAATCTCTCGTCTGTGGAGCAGGAGATTCTGCGCCGCAAGCGCTTAGGCATGCGTCGTCATTACGGCTCGCAACTCTACTTATGGCTCTTGCTGCTCGTCCTCTATGCGCCGATCGCGCTGATTGCTGTCTTCTCGTTCACGAAGAGTAAGATTCTCGGCAACTGGACGGGTTTCTCGTTCGACCTCTATCTCAATCTCTTCACGGGCAAGGCGGATGCAGGACTGAACAGCGCTATCTGGTACACAGTGGTGATTGCCCTCATTGCGGCCGTCGCCTCTACCGTCCTCGGCACACTCGCCGCTATCGGTATCTATAACATGCGGGCGCGTAGCCGTAAGGTCGTCAGCCTGCTGAACTCCGTGCCGATGATCAACCCGGATATCATCACCGGTATATCGCTCTTCCTGCTCTTCGTCGCTTTAGGCGTCAGTCAGGGATTGGCGACAGTCTGCATCGCACATGTGGTGTTCTGTACACCATACGTGGTACTCAGCGTGTTACCGCGTCTGAGCCGCATGAACCCCAATACCTATGAGGCGGCGCTCGACCTCGGTGCGACACCCGCGCAAGCCCTGCGGATGGTAATGCTACCGGAACTATGGCCGGGTATGCTCTCGGGCTTCATCCTTGCCCTCACCCTCTCTGTCGATGACTTCGGCGTGACGTTCTTTACGAAGGGTTCCGGCGGACTTGAGACGCTTAGTACCTTCATCTATTCCGACGCACGAAAAGGTGGTCTGACCCCTGAGCTGCGTCCGCTCTTTACTATCATCTTGATAGTAATGCTTGCTGTACTTATTTATATCAACATACGTAACTCTAAACAAGAAGAAAAATGAAAAAACTGATTGCTTCGGTAATGGCAATTGCTGCCATCGTACTGACTTCTTGCGGCGGTGCGGACCGCGCGCATCAACTCAAAGTGCTCAACTGGGCGGACTACATCAACGAGGACGTCAAGGAGGGCTTCGAGCAGTGGTATTTTGAGCAGACGGGCGAGAAAGTAGAAATCGTCTATGAGACCTTCGACATCAACGAGACCGCACTCACGAAGATCGAGGTCGGTCACGAAGACTACGATGTGTTCTGTCCGTCGGAGTATATCATCGAGCGCATGCTTAAGAAAGACCTGCTGATCCCTATTCAGAAGGACCTCATCCCCGACTCGATCAAGTATTTCGATAACATCTCGCCGTTTGTGTTGAATAAGTTCCAGCAAATGGCTCCGAACGCGAACATCCAGGTCAGCGACTACACCGTAGGGTATATGTGGGGCACCACCGGATTTATCTATAATCCGCAATTCGTCAACCGCGAAGACTTGCAGTCCTGGGCCGCTATCCTCAATCCGAAATTCGAGAACCGTATCCTGATGAAAGATGCCTTCCGCGATGTCTATTCGGTACTCGTGCTCTATGCGTTTGCTGACCAGATCGAAGCCGGCAAAGTGAACCGCGACGAACTCGTGCGTAACATCACTCCGGCGCGCGTAGCAGCCGTAAAAGAGATCCTGCTGCAAGCGAAGAAACAGATCTGCGGATGGGAAGTAGACTTCGGTAAGGAAGAGATGACCAAGGGCAAAGCATGGCTCAACCTCAGCTGGTCAGGCGACGCACAGTTCGCCATCGAAGAGGCTGCTGAGATGGGTGTAATGCTCGATTATATCGTGCCTCAAGAGGGTTCGAACGTATGGTTCGACGGATGGGTAATCCCGAAGTACGCGAAGAACATCAAAGCTGCTACTTATTTCATCGATTACATGTGCCGCGCCGACAACGCGCTGGCGAATATGGACGAGATCGGATATGTATCCTGCGCCGGTGGTCCGTTGGCTGCTGCTGAGATTCTCGAGGAGCAGAACGACGAAGAGGAATGGCCTGAGACGGTGGATGCTTCGTATTTCTTCGGCGAAGATCCTATCGAGGTGGACGGCGAGATCCTCGACCCGCACGCACTGCACCTTAACCCCGTCTATTATGCGGACAAGAGCACCATCGATCGTTGCGCACTCATGCACGACGCCGGCGACAGCCAGGAGATGCTGCTCGAGATGTGGAATGAAATCAAATTAGCTCGATGAGAAAACAAATCCTCCTAGGTCTCCTGGGATTCCTATGGTTCCTAGTTTCTCCTATTTCCGCCCAGACGACGGAGATGGAAACGCAATATAAAGCCCTCGCGGAGCGATTCCCGACGCGCGACAAGCAATTGCCGAACGACCTCAAGGCGTATCTGCAGGCCTTCCCATACACCACTTTTGCCGACGAGGTGAAACTGATGCAGGGTATTATCCAAGTGGAAAAAGGCCATTATAAGCAGAGCCTGAAGTTCTTGGAGCCGATCGAGGTGCATGCCCTGACGCGCGAGCACCAAACGGACTATTCGTTCTATCGCGGATACGCCTACCTCATGCTGCAGGAGTACCAGCGCGCGTCGATATACTTCGCGCAGTTGAGCAAGGGCGACAGCCGCTACGCCACACGCGGCACGTACTACTACGCCTACTGCATGTACAAACTGGAGAAATACGACAAGGCGCTGCCGGCCCTCAAGCGCTTGGAGAACGCGCCCGAGTACAACAAGACCGTGCCGTATTATATCACTCAGATTCAGTTTGCGCAGGGCAATTACGAAGAGGCAGCTATCCGCGCCGAGGTGCTTTTGGCTGAGCACCCCGACAGCCCGAACAACGGCGAGTTGCATCGTCTCTTGGGCGAGATAGCATATCAGAAGAAAGACTATAACGCGGCGGTGGATCACCTGCAGCAATATCTGCAGGCTGCCAAGGCGCAGAAGGAAGAACCGCTCCGCAATGACATGTTTATGCTGGGTTCCTCAGAATATGCCTTAGGTCATTATGATGCTGCGGTCGTAGCCCTCAAGCAGGTCAAGCAGCAGAACGACACCCTCTCCGAGGCGGCATGCCTGGCGATGGGAAATGCGTATGTGCAACTCAAGCAACTCGAGCAAGCCAAACTGTCCTATCAGGCCGCAGCGGGCTATAAACTCACGCCGCGTGTCACGGAGGAGGCTGCGTATAACTACGCACTCTGCACTTATCAGAGTTCGAGCGCTTTGGGCGAATCTGTCCGCGCATTCAATGACTTCCTGCACCAGTTCCCCGAGTCCAAATACGAGGAGCGGATATACCAACTGCTGAGCGATGCGCTCATGCAGAGCAAGAACTACGCCGCAGCGATAGCGACCCTCGATTCGATTGCTAAGCCCTCGCCAAAGATGCGGCAGACCAAGCAGTATTTGCGCTACCAGTTAGGTGCGGATAACTTCCTGCAAGGTAAGATGCAAGCCTCCGTTGATTGGATGACCGAAGTCATCGGTCACACGGGCGAGTCAGACAAATATACCACGGAGGCGTACTACGTACGTGCCGAGGCCGAGTACCGCTTGCGCGAGTACGCCAAGTGCGAACAGGACCTGAAGGCTTTCTTCAGCCGCAGCGATGCGAAGAAATCCGATAACTATGTTATCGCACGCTACCTACAGGGGTATTGCTTCTTCTCGCAAGGTCAATATAACGCCGCGCGTAATGCCTTCTCGACCTATATCGACGAGGCGCTCGCGACGGAACCCACCTATGCCGATGCCCTCAACCGTATCGGCGACTGCTATTTCAATGCGCGCGAGTTCCAGTCGGCTATCAGTTATTACTCGCAGGTCAGCAAGCTGCAGGCCGCAGGAGCCGACTATGCCCTCTTCCAGAAAGGCTATGCCCTCGGACTTCAGCATAAGTACGGCGAGAAAGTGAAAATCCTTTCCGAACTCGTGAAGCGCTATCCCAAGTCCGACTATGCGGATGACGGTCTCTACGAGACCGCCCGTGCCCAACTCCAGCAGGAGAACGAACGCGGAGCTATTGCTTCGTACGAGCAGTTGCTTGCAACGTATCCCCACTCGACGCTGTCCCGCAAGGCTTCGCTTGAGCGCGCGATGATCTACCGCAATCTGCATGAGACGGATCAGGCTATCGCCGCTTACCGCCAGACTATCGAGAAATATCCGGCTACGGAAGAAGCCTATACCGCCCTCGACGCGCTGCAGGCGCTCTATGTCGAAAACGGACGCGTGGAGGAATATCTGGCCTACACCAAGAACCTCGCGAAGATCAATATGACCGTCACCACCCAAGAGGACTCACTCCTCTATGCGGCGGCGGAGATGCAGTATATGCAGGCGGCATACCAAAAAGCGACGGTAGCCCTCAGCAATTATATCACGCAGTACTGCGCCGGAGGACGCTATTGCACTACCGCGCGTTACTACCTCGCCGATTCGTACTACCGCTTAGGCAAGTCGTCTGAGGCCCTCGCGCAGTATATGGTGCTCGCCGAGAGCACAGCCAATCCGTATCAGGAAGAAGCGGCTACCCGCGTAGCAGAGATATGCTTCGACAAAGGCGACTATGCCGCCGCGATGGAGGCGTTCTATCGCATGCACGCCCTCTCCTCGAGTCGCGAGAACACCCAGATCGCCCGCCTCGGTATACTCCGTTGCTCGCAGCGTCTGGGACGTCACCAGGCAACCATCGACATCGCTGACCAGATCCTGAGTGACGCACCAGTCAGCGACGAGATGCGCGCGGAAGCACTCTACGGACGTGCCAAAGCACTCGTAGCAAAAGGACAATGGACCAAGGCCCAACCCGACCTCAAAGCCCTCGCGGCAGAAGTACGTACCGCTCGCGGAGCCGAAGCCGAGTATCTGCTCGCCCAGAGCTATTTCGAGCTTAATGACCTCGAGGCATCCGAAGCGGAGATCATGCACTTCACGCAGATGAATACGCAGCAGCAGTACTGGCTCGCGCGCGCACTCATCCTGCTGAGCGACATCAACAAAGCACACGGAGAGTTCTTCCAGGCGCGGCAGTACCTGCTCGTGCTGCAGCAGAACTACACCGCCTCAGGCGATGACATCCCGGCACTCATCAACGCACGCCTCGCCGCACTCGACAAACTCGAACAACCCGTAGAAAAGGAGGATCACAATGAAGAAGATGAATAAAACCCTAGGGCTCCTAGGACTCCTAGGACTCCTAACTACACCCGCTTTTGCGCAATCCGACAGCGCGTTGAATCGCAGCGTTACCGTCGAGCGCGATTTCCAACCCGTGATACAGGCGGCCGGCAAAGTGGCTACCAAACCCGCGGTAGTGGAGACGACTATCGAGCCCGCGCCGATCGAGTATTCCTCCTTCACGGCTGACGTCATGCCGTCCGCGACGTTCCATTCGCTGCTCTCGCAGCCTACCCGCTTCGAGGCCGGCAAGAACTACAACGGCTACGTCCGCGGCGCGATTGGTCACCCGAATACGCTCTTTGATTTCGGCTATCACTTGGATGACGGCAAGCGATCCATCCTCGACGTCTATGCGCATCATAAGGCCGAGTGGGGACTCGCGGCACTGAGCAAGACGAAGGTCGGACTTGATTTCCGGCATCCGTTCAGCACTTGCGAACTCTATTTCGGACTCAACGGCGGTAATATCTTCTACCATAAGTACGGCCATTTCTACGACTATTCGCAGGTATGGGGTATGTGGGAGAAGAATAAAGTAGCCTATCCGGAACCGCATCCGTTCACGGCGCTTGACAAGACTTCGCTCTGGACGGTTGAGGCTTTCTTCGGACTTCGCTCCACACCTAAGCAAGAGGTGCAGTATGATATCCGAACGGGATATAACCTCTTCTCCAAACCCGGCGCAGTGACCGAGCATCAGATCCGCACCAAGGCCGGTTTCGACTGGCACGGCGACGCACATCATGTCGGCTTGCAGGCGTATGTCCAAAATAACTTCCTGCAACTCAGTTCGCTGGCCGCAGCTATTCCTGACTCGCTCTATAACGGCCGTCATAACATCCGCCTCGAGCCGTACTATGCTTACGAAGGTCAGCGTGTGCGCGTGCATGTGGGCGTTAACCTCGACGTGAATATCGGCATCGGTCAGAACGAGTTATCCGGAACTAAGAATATCTCCTTCGCTCCCTCGCCGCACGTGAACCTCGAGGCGCAGATTGCCCGCGAATGGCTCACTATCTATGCGGACGCCACCGGTAGCTTCGGACTCGGTTCGCTGCAGGAGTTTATGGAAGAGAACCGCTATCGCTTGATTCACGAAGGTATCATTGACCATCACGTTCAGGCTTATACACCCGTCGATGGCGAAATCGGATTTCATATCCGTCCCGCACGCGGCTTGTTGCTGGAGATTCACGGAGGCTATGCCTATATGCTAAACCAGACGGTGCTTGTGGCGCATACTGCGACGACTCCTTTTGTGGAACTAGCGGGCGTGAACTACCTGCCCGGCGATTTCGGCTTTGAGTTTGCGACCTATAACCGCGGCAAAGTGGGCGGACAGATCAACTATCATTTCCGCGACGTAGTACGTATCAACTTGAACGGAGATTACTATTTCTGGGCGGGTTCGATGCCGGTCTATGACCGCGCCAACTGGGATCTTTGCCTCCGAATCGACGGACGCATCGACAAGCACTGGTCGCTCTATTCAGAGAACCGCTTCGAGGGCAGTCGCACGGCGCTGGTTAGCGACGGAACGACCTATACGCTCCGTCCGATCATCGACCTCAACGCCGGTGTCGAGTACAACATGTGGGTTGGAAAGAAAGCTAGCGCTCCTAGTTCAAATAGTTCGGTTCTCCGCCCCGAGCCCAAGCCGAATCTGACGCTCTTCCTGCAACTCAATAACTGGTTACACCGCAAGAACGAGTATCTATACGGCTACCGCAGTCAGGGTATCAACTTCCTGGTAGGTGCCACGTTTAGGTTTTGATAATGGATGAGTGCCCAAAAACTTTATTTATGTTTATGGCTGATTTTTTATAAGAATTTGCAAAATTCTGGAAGATTTATTTAAGCGAGTTATATTAAATTTATTTATAAATAAGTCGGTTAAATAAAGATTCGAAGTACATAGTACTATAAAAATCAGGGTTTTATTTGTTTTTTTCTACTAAGCAAACTCGTTCATATTCTACGGCAGCCATCAGAAATGCACCGAGGACTTTTCCCTCGGTGTTATTTTGTATGGGAACATCCTTGCCAATCAGGTAATACGCCGCCGAGCCGTTGCGGTCTTTGCTCAGGCCCGCCGACTGACAACTGCCGAGAATCGTCAGGTCTGCGTCTTTGCCGCGAACGAACTGCTTCACGATACCTTCGTAGCCGCGCTTGCCGGCTTCCGTTTGGTCAATCAGTCCGAGTCGCGAACCTTTCAGCAGCGCAGCAGTGATGAGGCAGGAAGCGGAAGACTCGAGGTAGTTGCACTGGGTACCACCGGCTTCGACATTCGTATATTTATCCGAACCCGTGTCATCGATGCCTTGCGTCGCACACTTCTCCGGTCCGTAGGCGAGCAACTGATACCAACAGCCGGTCTCTTTATCCTGCCGCGCTACCAATCCGTCCGCCAGCTGCGTCAACATACTGCGCAACTCATCGAAATGCTGCGCCGAAGGAAGGGGATCGCCCTTCGTCCATTCTCCATGAGCCTCTAAATTCTCAAGGTATGCCTCGAGCACGTCCACCAACGCCAGCATATACCAGCCTGCCGCGCGTCCCCAGTATTCCTCCGAGTGGTAGATTGTCGGATCGTAGGCGCAGGAATAGACATGCCCGCTTTCGGCTATCGCGCGCGCGTTATTATTAAGGACTATGTCGGTGAATAGCACGTGGTACGGCAACTGTTTCTCTTCATCCCACAAGTACGGCCATGACACCTCAAACTGGTCATATACGTCGTTCCACCCGAGGTTGGTTCCTTCCGTCGCACCAGTCACCAAGAGTTGCGCTAAGAGCGCCGGCCCCATATACGCTCCGTCGCACCACATCTGGCCGTAGTAGCTCTTACTCGGGTCATCCGTCGCCTTGTGCATCCATCCGCCTTCAGCGCCGCCGGAAGTGATGGTATAGCGGTTCTTATGGTCCTCCAGTCCTCGCGCGCCGCGGCGTAACTGCTCCATGAAATACGCAGCATTGTCGGCGTTCTCAAATCGCCCACCGGGTTTTGCGCCTTCGTACAATCCGAGGAACACTTTCGTGCAATTCAGGTCGTCGAGGATGCCGCCTTTATCGGTCGCGGTCTTCGTCAGTCCCCATGCGCATAGGCCTTCGTACCAGGCATCCGCCCAAGCGGAGTCTTGGTAGTATTCCCATACGTCGAGAATACCTTTCGCTACCACGCCGGGCACATAGTCCCACGACGCAGCCGCAGCCGGATTGGTGATGCCGTTGGTGCTATTGGCATTCGGAAAACCGACTTCGGCATCTTTATTATGCCAAGCCGTCATCCGCGCGTTGATCATCGCTGCTGCGTATCCCGCGACCATCTCGCGATCATTACGGACGTCACTGTCCGGTTTCTGTCCGGCGCAGCCCGCCAGCAGCATCGCCGCTACTACTATGAGAATTTTCCCTTTCACTCTTTCACTCTTTTTCCGTGCAACGGCGTAGCTACCCGCCATCAGCAGCAGCGCAAGGATTCCCTCGCCGAGGGGTGTTCCGTTCTCGGTGTTGTCGTCATCGTCTTCATCCGGCGGTTTAATACCATCACTTGGATCGTCCATTTTCGCTCTACGCGGACCGCTGCTCATATAGGCGCCGGAGTTGACAGACCCGTCGTTATTAAGCAGCGTTTCCGTTGTCTCATTGCTCCATTGGCTCGAATAAGCGCTCGTCGATTGGAACGTTGCGGTGGGAGCCGCAGCAGTAGTAGCGATGCCGTAAACGGGTTGCGTCCGAACGCCTCGATAGGTACTCTTATATTGCACAGCTTTCGCTTGCGCAGCGCCCATAAGCGCCGGCAGAATGGTCATCAGAATGATGCTTACTATTGCGATACTTTTCTTCATCTTCTTTCCCTCCTTTCGCATCATTTAACCATTACACCTTCTGCGCTATATACCTTTCCGTTAAGGATGATATAGAGCTTGTCATTCACGAGCACCTTCCGTGCCTTCACTCCATCGCCGGTGTTCTCCGTTCCTGTTGCGACGGATGGAGCGTTAAACGGCGTCTTACTTATATAGAAGCGGTTGGTATCGCCTTCTTCAAAGGTAAACAGATAACTCTCTTCTTCGCTTATCAGCGTCGACTTCTGCAACTTGATATCGTTGAGGTAGTACTCCTCCTCGCCCAGATAGTAGAACGTAAAGGTATAGTCGTTGCCGTAGCGACTCGGCGCGAAGCCTAGAATCGTACCGTCTATCTCCGGTTGAGCAAGGAATGCCATTGCGCCTTCTGTTTCACTCACCGCATAGAGGCTTGCTGAACGATCATCACCGAACAGATAATGTCCATCCCAACCGTTATCAAACGCGTCCGAGAAGCGAGCATCTTTGAGCAGATAAACATCCGTGTGCGTCAATTCACCACTGACGCGTACGCGCATCGTTGCTTCGATCTGCTTAGCGGCACTGCGGCGCGGCGCACGCATCGGCTCATTGAGGTTCTCGCGTCCGGCGCGTACCAGACGGTCGTAATCCAAGTGGAGCGTCGTCTTGGTTTCAGTGTTCACCTCGAATGCCTGCATTGCCGGAATAACCTTCAGACCCGTGTACCCCGGAAGTCCTGCTACACCGATAGGAATTGTCTGCCACTGACCAGCGGTAGTCGTACCGGAAGAACCGTCCGTCATCGTAGAATGTCCAACATTCTTATTACCGGTGTTGAATACCCAAACCTCCGCAGCTGCATCTCCGAAGTCATCTTCCTCGAAGTTCGCAATCTGGATAGGCGCGGTCCAAGAGTTACCGATGAGGTTCATACCTTGTCCTTTACCGGCGGTGTAGGTCAGCGTGATATCCTGACTCTCGGTAGTCGCCAACGGACCGTAGAAGGTCTCCATGTTACCCTCCTGCAACGATGCACCGATACCCTGGAACGGATAGAGCGAAGTGCCGTCGCTTTTCTTGATCCAGCCGGATGTCTCGTCGTATAGATAGGTGAAGCCGTACCAGAAGAAGTTCGGTATATCTGCCTCCTGGATAGGAACAGCTACGTACGACCAGTATTTGGTTTTCTTTCCGGTTCCGCCATCTACCACCCAGTACGACGGGTTCCACATCTCTACTACGGCACGTGTATCGCCATCGCTGTTGTCAAAGATGAGTGCTCCTTGGTTATGCGGGTCGGTGGTGGATGCTTTCACTATCAGGTCGTCATTCTCTGTCGGCTCCAGATTGTCAACACCGAAAAGCGGGGCGTGCGCACGACGGATCTTACCGCCAACGATCAGCGCACCACGCGGATTAACCGTAACGCTACCGTTACACTCTCCGTCAACCCACTTACTCTTACCGCTGGTAGCGATATCTACGCGGGCTACGATAGCCTTCGTGTCGCCGGAAATAACTACCGGCCGCAGAATACGTACGCGCGACTCAAAGTCAGGAACCTTGCCGCTGCTCCAGTTTTCCGCAGTTGCCCAGTTGTCTCCGGTACCGCTTGGACCACCTGTGAAGTAGTTCGAGCAGTCGTTCACGTCTTCCATGTTGGTCTTCAGCAAGTACTCGATGGCATTCTTGATAATCAGTTTACCTTCGTTGGTCAACGCTGCCATTGCCTCGTTCTGAATACCGAGAATCATCATACGTGCTGCCGGTTCTTCCTGACGCTCCACGCCACCTTGCAGGGTCTCTTCGGCGATTGTTCCGACACCGAGCATGCGATCGAATTTATGCGGGTCGAAGCCTTGCAATGCAGGTAGGGTCTTGTAGTCCTTGCTCGTATTATGGTACGGAGCCACAGTCGTATCTACCATGATTACATGCCAATACTCATTACCATGTTCATCTGTTGTAGTACGTACATTATCGCTGGCATTCGGATCTAAACCCTTGAAGATATCGTGGTTCTTACATTCGAGTTTCATCTCTACCTGACGCGGATTCGGAGATGTCGGGTCTGCCTTATACACATGCCATCCGCCGTCTGAATATCTACCTACGAAGGCCTCCATCGTCAAGATCGGACGTACATCCACCATCGTACCGAATGCCTTCACGTATGGTACGCCACCTGTTCCCGTTGTATACGTACTCGGATCATCGGTAATAAGAATAGCATCGTATTGCGAATAGTACTCACGCAACTCTTTACTATCTACTGACCAATAAACATTACATCCCGTCAGTGCATATGAACTGCTCAGGTAAGTCCATAACGGGCGATCGCTGGTCTTGGCTTCTGATACAGAAGTAGCCGTACCGCCGTCTTTACGTAGCGTACCATCTACCACGAATGCCACGGTCGGTTTAGCAGTCTCTGCTTGCTTATGGATCGTGATATTCAAGCCACTGAGCGCACCTGAACAACCGCTTACCGTAATGGTGATCGTCATATCGCCGGCTGTCATGTCGCTCGGAGCACTTCCGTCCTCCTTCTGACCGTGCAGATAGATGATGCCATCATCTTTCAACTCGAACGTACAGCCGCCGATTTCCGTTATCGTGCCTCCGCTGGTTACGGTGAAACTTGTTGCACCCGTCGTCTGAACCAGAGCGATGTCCGGCGTACGGCGACCGTTCTTCACGTACCAGCTATCCACGATCTTCTCTGCCGTAGCAGTAGCAGTTTCCAAGGTGACGCTATTGGTCGAAGTGATATCACAATTCTTATGTGACACCGCATAATACTCACCCGGCTCGGTTGCGCTATACGTTGCACTCGTTGCACTCGGTATCTCAGTACCATTCTTGTACCACTGAATCGTTGCACCTTCTTCGTAGGCCTCCAGTGTCAGATCCATGCCCGAACAACCTCTATCTACATACGTAATCGTTCCCGGAGTATCCTCGCAGACATATTTAGTTACTTTCAGAATATACGTAATGACTGCTTTCTCGTAACATCCGCTTGCTGCCAGCGTAGCAGTGATGGTCGTCGTCTTGAATTCATCGCTGCCGAAATCAATGTTGTCGGCAATATGAACCAAACCGGTTGCACCATCTATGGTTGCTATCGCCGTATTGCTGCTGGTGTAGCTGATCAAGCCAAGAGACTTCAATGCCGTTGCATCGCGTACTGCAGTGATAGCAAAGTCCGCAGCGTCTTCTCTCTTCACTAACGTCGCTCCACTTACCTGACCATTGCTCCACGTCAAGCCCGTCGTCTGATCACCGCCATCGCCCACGGTCGTCAAGACTGCACCATAAGCCTTCACTTTGCTGGACGAGAACTTTATGCAAATAATATCGTTGGCGTCCAACGGACTGTCAAACGTGATATCCATATAGTGCGTTCCCTTAACACCTGTATTCTCCGCTGTACCGCTTCCGTCGTAGCTGACAGTATAATCATCGGATGAGACGATATCTTTATCCGCAGCTGCTGTATATACTGTATTCTTATAGAGAGCACTTACGGATACGTTTGCTCCACTGGTCAGCACATGTAAGCGAATAGTTTTGGTGTTCGCCACGTATGTCTTTACCCAAACATATTGCTTATCATTACTCATAATGGAGTCGAATACGCCTACAGCCGATGCTGCCGCTGCTGAACTAATCGAAGATCCTACTGCGTAGGTTATCTCACCTGCTCCCGGAGTTACCCAGCGGTAGTTATTGCTTGCGTCTTTTTCGTAATCTTTACGTACGCGTACATTATAACTATCGCCCGCGCCGCCTGCGCACGGAGTAAACGTGCGGTTGCGATCCAGACGCGTTGCTGATTGAGTAGCTGTTGCCGGTAACAGCAGATAGAAGGTTACCGGGCTGCTCGAACCTGCCTTCACGCCGTACGTTCCGCTGATAGTCTTATCCGTGTTATTTACAACGATCGAAGCACCATCCAAGATAGCGTTGTCGGAAAGCGTCAGCATAGATGCTAACAGTTCGCCATCCCAGTTTTCTCCATTATTCTTGTTCACTTCTATCGAGAACGTAAAGCCTTTACCGCCTTCTTCCGGTTCTTCAATATCCCAATTAGCCGTCGGAGCCGGTTTGGAGTCATTGACCGTAATCGCCGCCTTGTTACTTACCGCGTTACCGCAAGTGTTACTTACTACGCAGAAGTAATAGATCGTTCCAAGCAATGATGTCGATGGTGTATAACTTGCGCTCGTTGCACCCGGAATAGCACTCGAACCCTGGATATCCGCAGAACCGTCCTCGCTGGTGTACCATTGATAATTGAGACCTTCGCCACTCGCGGTCACACTCAATGCGGTTGCAGCAGCGTCCTTCGTATAGGTTGCAGCCACCGGGTGAGCACTGATACTCGGCGCACAAGTCGTCCATTTTGCATAAAGCGTAGTATCTTTGGAAATCGTGCTCGAACCGAAGTTCCATGCATTAGTGCATCCTGCCTCTCTATACCATCCGCCAAACTCAACACCTACGGCCGTCGGTGCCGGTACCGGTGCACCAATCTTACTGCCACTCGGTACATTCTCAATGTCCGCGATTGCATTACCTTTCCCATTCATATTGAACGAAACAGTAAATCCTGACGCTGCTCCGGTGGATACAGTCACTACCAATATTCCATAGAAATCGCCATCTTGCGTAATAGTTACATTGCTAGTGAAGTTACCTACCTTAGTGAACTCATGAGAGAAGAATTGTTCTTTTGTAGAAGGAGATTCATATTCTACACCACCAATAGTCATTGTTCTACTTGCGCTACCGCATCTTCCATAGAACATAATGGAGGTTGCCGTTTTTGAGCCAAGTGCCAAAGTATAAGAATCTCCACTCTTGAACTTAAATGCACGTATAGTTCTTTTAGCAGTAGATGACGTATTCCAGTTGCTTGACTTGTTTAAAGCAGTATGTGTTAATGTACTGGATTCATAATAATATCCTGTTTCGCCTGGCGTTGAACTCAAAGAGATTGCCGAAGAAGTAGCTATCTCTCCTCCATTATTGGTAAAGAATCCCTTTGTTCCTGTGCTACCCGGAGTAAGTGCTCCGGTAGTAATTGATATACTACCAT
Source organism: uncultured Bacteroidales bacterium (assembly GCA_900318245.1). Taxonomy (GTDB): domain Bacteria; phylum Bacteroidota; class Bacteroidia; order Bacteroidales; family Paludibacteraceae; genus Colicola. The sequence goes on along the minus strand of ONJT01000008.1, from coordinate 35,539 downwards.
AATAATATTTTTCCTCAGAGGCGCTTCCCCAAACGGCATACAGTGTCACAGCCTCATTCGGCATATAGAACTTATAGCCTGCAGGGTAGAATGTACCGCTACTTGCCGTTGCGTTCGTGCTCCAGCCAAGGAAAGTCTGTCCAGTATTCACCAAACTACCTGTATTACCCAATACCGTTACTACATCGCCTTCCTCATAATCGGTATCATCTGTCGGAACAGAACCGCCGGTTGAACCATTGCCGTTATAGGTCACGTTGTGCGTTGCAGCCGCAGCTTCCGTAGTGAACGAAGCCGGCGTACCAGCCACCCACGAACTCTTCGTAGCACCACCGCAGTTAGAACGTACCCAGTAATAATAGGTAGTCTCTGCCGTCAGACCTGTTACCGCACGGCTCTTGGAATTGATACCGGAAACAGTAGCCGAAGTCTCTGCCGTCGGAGCCGTACTGCTCGTTGAGTAGTAGATCTCGTAGTTATTCGTATTCTCCGCATCGGTGATGGTGAACGTAGCACCCGTAGCCGTCACGCTTCCTACTGCTATCGCATCCGGAGCCGTACAAACATCCCATTCGCGGCACCCTTCAACTTCTACACTCTTCACCAGTGGGTTGCTTACATTATCACCACTTGATGGACGGTACACACCTATCGTTGTAGTGGAGCCCAAAGTAGTAATATTTGCTGCTGTCAGCGTATAGGTGTACTTACCGGCCGACGCCGCATCAATAGTAGTTAACAATTTAGGAGTTGAAGCATCGTAGAATATCAGTAATTTTCCTACATTCGTTAGATCACTTGCTTGAGTAACGACGATATTGATTTTATCGCCCTCAACGAAACCACCTTTAAGAGTTACGAATAGTTTTGAATTACTCTTAAGTTTATAACCGCCATCTACTTTAGTATCTTCAAATGTAGCAATCACCGGATCACCCGCATACTGGCCACCATTATAACCGGTTGTTGTACCCGCATTGACAGAAGTAAGTTGTGTCTTGACTAACGATTGCGGCGTACAACCGCTGCTGACGGTCAGGGTATAGGTTGCCGTTCCGGAACAATAAGTTGCATCACCAGCCCAAGTAGCCGTAATTACGGTACTACCGGCGCCTACGATAGTTACCATACCCGAAGTAGCATTTACTGTGGCTACGCCTGTTTCGCTACTGCTGTACGTCACGGTCAAACTATTCGGGTTTGTCAATGTATTCGTAAACGCCGCATCCCCCACGTTCTTCGCTACCGCTGCGGTTCCATATGCCAGACCGTGAGCAGTACAAGCCGCATCCGTTGTTCCGCTTTGTGCGGAAGTAGTACCGCCTGCTGTGCAATACGTCGAACCATCACCATGAGACTGAACCTTGCAGTAATACGTCGTTTCTGCGCTCAGCGTACTGAATGTAACAGTAGCCACGTCGTCCAAATCCTGATGGGTAACTTCGCTTTCACAACCGGCATCGCTATACAATGTAGCCGTATAGCCACTTGCGTTGCTTGCTTTTGTCCAAGTAAATGTCAAACTGCTACTTGTATGTGCCGTACTACTCAAAGCCGTCGGCGCCGCAACAGAAGTACAAGCCGTCTCTATTTCGCCATAGAACTTAATATCCGGACCCATACGGAACTCTGTCGGATTCTTGCTATCGTCAGTGTCCCATGCATAAATCTTCAGTGTTATATTACCTTTTAACTCTAAATCGCTTGCAAAATTAAAGGTTGCAGGTGTTAGAGTCGCTTCTGAGGAAACAGCAAGTGTATTGGTACTATTATACACATGTCCGTTATTATCTGAGATTTGTGCCTTATAGGTTCTCTGACCACCACTCACGTTAAACACTTGGCATGTTATTTTTTCCGGCACAATCTTGTTTCCGGAAGCAAGTGTAAAGGTAAAGTTGGCACTATTTGTCGGAGCTGCCGATGTAGTAACCTCAGCTTCTGCCATAGATACTTTCGCCGTTGCGCTCGTTGACGCCTTCTCGCCTCCTGCATTGCATGACGTTGTAATGGAAGTAATTTCAGTATTTCCATGATTCGATGTACTTGCCGCCCCCCATGTTGCATTATTCAAATTCATCGTCCACGAAACCAGCGGATCTGCTGCCGCGTTCGCAACGATCTTCCTTGCTTCGGTTGTTTCCGTTCCGCAAGTACCGGTTACAACGCACTTATACCATTTGGCGCCAGCCGCAGCAGGAGTCACACTATAGGAAGCACTCGCGCCGCCCGAAGCCACATTGCTATAAGTACCATCTTCGGTTGCACTCTCTTTCCATTGATAACTCAAACTCGTTCCGGCTGCCACTACACTTAGTGTTGCTTTCTCGCCTACCGTCACTTCCTGATTCGTCGGCTGAGTAGTAATAGAAGTCGTCGTTCCGGCAGAAATGGTTATCTTGGAGCCATTCATCTGACGCTCAGTATATGTAGCATCAGCTACCGCATAAACGACATAATTACCTGCTCCCAAACCTGTCCACGTCAATGCAGACCCCGTTCCTGTTTTTTGAGTCTCAGCAATAGGCGTACTGCTATCTTCACGCAACTCGTACGTTACACCATCTTCACTATCTTCCAACGTCAACGTAGCTGTCTCTTCACCACAAAGAACCGTTTTGTTCACCGAGAAGTCATATTTCGTCGGCTGAATCTTATTCACCGTTATGCTACACGTTCCTGTTACACCACTTCCGTCATGAGCCGTAGCGGTAATCGTTGCCGAACCCGGAGCCTCAGCTGTTACCAAACCCGTGCTACTTACTGTTGCAACTGAGCCATCGCTGGTACTCCAAGTGACCGCTTTGTCCAGTGCTGTTGCAGGCAACACCTCTACTGACAACTGTTGTGTTCCGTCCACATCCAATGTCTTGCTCAATGGACTAACCGTAATAGAAGTAACAGGTATAGGACTCCATTGAGCGGTGAGAGTAATATCGTTGTTGATCTCTTGGATTGTTGCACCGCCGGCGATGTCGCCACCGGCAGAAATAGTACTACCGCTGACCTTGACTGCCTTATCTGCATGCCAACAATTGAACGTATATCCCGTCTTCTCAAAAGCATTTGCCGTAATCGCTTGACTGCTATTCGGACAAATACCCACTATCGAACTCATCGATCCCTCGCCGCCATTCGCTGCGTAAGTGATAGTATAGGTCGTGAAATCATGCCATCCCCAACTGCTACCATCATGAGTGTAATACTTACCTGAATTACCGGTAGAAGAGGTTTCTTCTCCATGATTTCCTGCGCTTCCCCAAGTCGCGTTATCCTTGAAATATACATTGGTATAGTTATCCAACACAGGCATATACCAATAATCAGTCCCGCATATGGTAGTATATTTGGTTATCTTTGGGTCATTGCCATCAGATGTCAACGCGTTGCTTGATCCATCCCACCAGTGCGGATAGCAATCCCACCACTTACTTACATACATATACCCCATTGCCGGGTGTGATACTGTCGGATAGCCGGTTACGACATTCACGTAAGCAGAACCGCCAGCTGCATTCTCTACATTCACGGTAAACGTATAATTTCCCGCAGGACCGGTAAAGAGCCGTATGTCGGCATTACCGGTTCCACAGTCTTTATCGTCTCCGTCCTCAATGATATAGTTACCAGAACCGCTTCCGAAATATTTGCCATCATTATCATACACTTTGAACATATAGGTCGAGCTGGCATTCAAACTTACCGTCGCAACACCTACATATTCGCTACTCCAGACAATAGGATTTTCTGTCCAAGCTGAACCATAGTAGTTTCCATTCAACGTGAACACACGTACCCAATAACCAGTGCTGGCAGTAGAGCAAGTAGCACCTGTGCTGATCACACAACGATAACTACCACCGTTGGAAGAGGTAAGATTACTGATGACCAAGTTAGCACTTGTTGCACCGGAGATATCACCACCGTTTGAGAGGTTCACCCATTCGCTACCAACGTATTTCTGCCATTGATAACCGGTTATACCGGATGTTATCGGCGAACTTGTGCCTTCACTGGAATAAGGAGTGGCAGTCAGTTTCAGCGTCTCGCCGATGGTATAACGCCATCCGTAGTTCCCCGCCTCCGCTGTCGGAGTTACATCCACATGATTCGGCGCCGTGCAAGAAGATCCAACTTGAATCTCTTTCAGTGTAATAGTACTTGAACTTGTTGTAGTCAAGGTAACTAGTGTACCACCTTCCACATCATATGAATTTGTCATGTTTGCAGATAAGGCGGTTGTCGTTTCTGTTGAGTTTTGACGAGTATATGTAATATTCATACCCGCATTAGCTCCTAACGTTATTTTGACGTTACAATCATTTTCAACAAGGAATTTAATAGTTGCATCTTTATATTGAATTTTCCAGCCATCATACTGCGCTTCTCCCCCCGTTTCATACCGCATTTTCGTCGCACTAAAAAATAACTCATCTACACGGAAAGCACCATAATTCGTATACGCGCTGCTTGAAATCTCTTTATTATTTGGAGAAGTTCCACAAGATTGATGGCCTGTAAAAGTATAGGTTCCACTTGCATATACCGGTCCAAATGTCACCGTTACCGTTGCGTTTGCAGAACCCATAGTAAGTGTTGTGGTATTACTATTGCTTGCTCCGCTTGGACTTATATTTGCGCCTGTTCCACTCACTGCCCAATTAGTTACTTGATAACCGGTAGCCGGTGTAGCAGTAATAGTGGTGGTTTCGGTAGCGTCCAATGACGAAGCCCCCGCACTTACCGTTCCATACGTATCTGTTCCTGTACTCGTTGCCGCTGTTACTGTGTAGTCTTTAGGAGCAGGAGGTGTTATAAATTCTAATTTTGTAATTGTAGTTCCAGAGCCGGATGAAGTATTCACTAAGTAATACGTAGTAGACGCAGATAAACTATACCCTGTTCCAGAAGTAATATTGGTTGCCCCAGAAGCACTGGCTGAAGTATTGTATGCCATTTGCCCACTTCCCGACCATGTTAACTTTAAATTACTTGGTGTCGCCGGAGTGGTAAAAGACAAATAACTCGTTGTTGGGGCATTTTTAGGAAGAGCCAAAGATGTCCCACTTGCGGCTGTATAATCCGAAGAGGGTTTGGAGATTGTTATCGCATCAACAATAGTTGTTTCTCCGCTTTTCGTCGCAACACGTCCCTTATTAAAATCTAAAGTATATCCTGCCTCACCTACTTTAAGCAAATCAGTTCCGGACTCAATAGCCCTTACTTGGTAAAAATACACATCTCCTGCAGAACTTGGTACGGTTATGTATATCGTAGAATTTGTTGTATTCGAAGCATTATAAATTAGAGTGTCTGCCGTTTTTTTGGCGATACTCTTTGATCGTGTGGTTTCAAAAGAGCCTTCTCCCTCTTTAATCTCTCCTAAGTTAATGCTACGAGCACTACTGCTGTTATCATTATAGAAATAAACAATTATCTGCGTAGTTGTAGTTTTAACATCGTATTTAATGTAACGATCGGTATTAGGAACACCCGGAGATCCCGTACTATTGAGTTTCACTCGATAAGAACAGGAGAGACCCTTTATAGTCATACTCGATGAACCTACGTTACTTTCTGCACGTCCCGTATAAAAATCGCCTGTATATTTACCGGAACCCTGATTAATGAATGTGTACTCTGCTCCCCACGCTACACCAACATTGGCGACACTCATCACGAGTACGGCAAAAATCATGGCAACATGCTTCCATACGCGGGTAGAACCCTTTTCGCCTGCTGGTTTCCACCTGGTTCCAAAGGGTGCTGAATGGGTGCTCAATGGGTGCTCAATGGCTCCTTCTCCCGACATCCGCCCAACCTGACTCCAAGAACAAGCCAAGCCTGCTCCTTTTTTCACTACATTAGACAAACCGTTAAGTAAATTTGTTCTCATGATATCTTGTGTTTTTTTGTTTACTTGTTTTTCATGTACGTATACGTATATACGCAGGTACGTAAAATATTTGGCTGCAAAGGTACTGCTTTTTTACAACATAAATGTGCAAAAATTGAGCAATTATGCAAAAATATTACCAATTTTGCAAATTCAACTTTACAAAATGCCCTTTTTACGTATATACGCATGCCCGCGCGCACGTTCCATAATATATTATTGATAGACTTGCTGTGTTTATGAAATAGACAAGTTAATTTATGTTTATCTCTTTAAAATGATTAACTCGTAGAGTTATTAATTGATGGTGAAAACTACCTACAAATTTATTTGTAAGGAGTTTTAAGTAAGCAATTAATACAAAAAGTATAGCTTTTAATCATTTTAAAGTGTTTATTTGGTTTTATTTTCTTTTTTGGATGGGCGCTAAGTATAATCCTACAAAAAAATAGGGCCGCCGAATGGGCGACCCTAAAAAGTGTACAGCATATTACCAGGTAATTACCAGCACTTGATCAGCACTTTACCAGGACTAAAGTCTAGGATTACCAGGTAAATACCAGCATTAAAGACTTGCTTCGTATGCTTTGGCATCCATGAGGCTGTCGAGTTCAGCAGCGTCCTTGATGGCAATGCGGATGATCCATCCCTTGCCATACGGGTCGTTGTTTACCAACTCCGGCGCTGCGTCCAACTCCTCGTTCAGCTCCAGTACCTCGCCCGTAACAGGCATGTTGAGGTCACTCACCGTCTTAACGGCTTCTACCGAACCGAACACCTCACCCTGGCCTACCGTCTCACCTACCGTAGGAACGTCGATGAAAACGATCTCGCCTAACTCCGACTGCGCATAGTCCGTGATGCCGACAAACGCCTCATCACCCTCTACGCGAATCCATTCATGCTCGCTTGTATAGCGAAGATTATCAGGAAAGTTCATTTATGATTTCAAATTTATGATTTATAATTTTATTTGCGAACTACCGGCGTGCCCGGGATCTGGTCACCCAGCGTAGACATCGCGCAGCGGAAACCGATTTTCGACGAACACTTGTCTTGGTCGAGGTAACGACGCGTAGACGGGTTCAGCCAATAGATGCGGTCAGCCCAAGAACCACCTTTGTATACGCGGCTCTTCTTGGTGATACGCGGAGCGAGGATATCCGTCGGGTCGGTCTTGATAGCGGCGAGGTTCTCGATACCTACGGTATCCAGCGGATAGTCGGTGTCGAACAAACTTGCGAAATCGCCATCGAGTACGTCGCGCTTATCATCCTCACGACCCCAAGTGATCTTGATGCAACCGGTCGAATCCATCTCGAACTTACCGTTGTCATCCAATACCGGGCGGCTGTAGATATTTCCGCGGAAGGAGTTGTACTCGCTCGTCTCCTGAAAGGTCGTCTCGCGGTATACATCCAGTACCCACTCGTTGACGTTACCAGCCATGTTATACAGACCGAAATCATTCGGCGCAAACTCATCCACCGGGTTGGTGATCACGCGACGATCGTTCAGCGCACCGCTGACACCCATCATATCGCCACGACCACGAACGAAGTTCGCCTGCATCATACCGAGGTTCTGCTTGCTCATCTCGCGCGGATGATAACCCGACCACGGATAAACCTTACCCTCAATCGTCAGACCATCCTCGCCGGCAACAGGTGCGTAAGCCGCAAACTCCCACTCCGACTCCGTCGGCAGACGATAACCGGTTACGAAAATACCATCAGCAATATTCACCTTACGCTCTGCGCCGTAGCTGTCGCGTTTCGGACGACGGCCGTACTCCGGCATATAGGTAGCATCCATCAGGTACTTCTCGGTATTGAACACAAACTTATCGCGGATCCACTCGAAGCTCGGACGATACATCGTTACCGTCTGCTCCGGATCCTCCGGACTTACCTCTTCATAAGAGAACATCTCATAACCTGTCTGCTGCTCCCACTCATCTTTGTAAGCCTCGTCATCCGTCGGCTGAAGATCAGCAAACGGCGGAACAACGATAGCGCCGGCATTGATAAGCGCCATCTCATTCACACGGTCGGTACGCCACTGGCAGTAAGCCATCGCTTGCTCCCACGTAACACCTACTACCGGATAGAAAGAGAAAGCAGGGTGCTCGAAATAGTTGTCCTCATACGGATCGTTGTACGCCAAGTCCTCACGCCATACCTTGTGGTCCGGACGAGCCTTGTCCACCAACTCCGGAGCTACTGCGCCGAAAACGAATTCCAACCAGTGCAGGTACTCGTTCCAGTTGAGGTTCGTGATCTCATACTTGTCCATGTAGAACGAACTAACGGTCAGCGTACGGGTCTCGTTGTTACGCGGAGCAGTCAGGAACTCATCCTTCTCTCCTACCGTGAACGAACCACCCTGAATAGGCAACATACCTACCGGGTTCACATTGCCCACACCTTCATTGGCCTCAAAATTCGTAGTCTTTCGGTCAAAATAATTCCAACCGGTGGTGTTACTAACGCGCGTATTCAACTCACGCTGGTTACACGACACAGCAGCCATTGCCACCGAAACGATCAAGAGATACTTAAATACGTTTTTCATATAGTTATTAAAAGTTTTATATGTTTCTATTATCTATTTCCCCCGTACGCGAAATGCGCGCGTCAGCACATACGTACGTAATTCAGCTTGCAAATGTACTGCTTTTTTTCCATATACGCAAAATTTTCATTACTTTTTTTCGATTTTTTTGCATATTTCGGCAATTTTTACTATCTTTGCACCCGCAAAAGCATCATTCCGCAGCGTGAAAGCGCAGATAATGGCGATAGGTAATGTGACGCCGGATAGTTTCTATGCGGCTTCGCGGTTGGGCTCTACGGACGCCGTAGTGGCTTGGGCGCAGCAGGCGCTGGCCGATGGCGCAGACATCCTGGATATCGGCGCGTGCTCCACTCGCCCGGGCAGTACTCCGGCTTCCGAAGAAGAGGAATGGCGTCGTCTGGAACCCGCCATAGCGGCTTTACGTAGCGCCTTGCCGGAAACCCGGCTGTCAGTCGACACCTTCCGCCCGGAGATAGCCCGTCGCGCCTTGGCGCAATTCGGGCCGCTGATCATCAACGATATCTCCGGCGGCTGCGAAGCGATGTACGACGTTGTTCGTCAGGCGCGCGTGCCCTATATATGGACGCTGCGCGGCGATCTCGACCTCCCCGCCCGCATGCCTGAGTTGCGCAACATCGACCTCATCCTCGATCCGGGATTCGGGTTTGTCGGTAGTACCGAAGCGGATTACGAGTGCATGCGTAACATGCATCGCCTGCGCGCGTACAACCTGCCGATACTGGTCGGCGTGAGTCGTAAGTCGATGGTGTGGCGGCCCTTAGGCCTGACGCCCGAGACCTGTCTCGAAGCGACGCAAGCCCTGCAGCTCTACGCCCTCGAGCAAGGCGCCACTATCCTGCGCACACACGATGTCAAAGAGACCGCACAGACCATTAAATTGTTTAACTACATATGCAATTTTTAGCTTTTTCGTTCAGCTTCAAGGATGTGATCGATATCCTGTTGGTCGCTTGTATCATGTATGAGATGTACCGTTTGCTTCGCAAGACGGGCGCGTCCAACCTCTTCTGGGGTATTCTGGCCTTTGTCGTAGTATGGTTCCTCGTGTCGTTTGTGTTCCAACTCGACCTGACAGGTGCGCTCTTCGACCGTATCATCTCCGTCGGCGCCATCGCCCTCATCGTCATCTTCCAAGACCAGATACGTATGTTCTTCTTCCGTATCGGCGCGCGTTTCTCGTCCTGGCAACTGTTCCGCCGCAATGAGAATGAGACGGCTTCGCGTCAGCAGGTACTGGAGATCACGCAGGCTTGCCGTCATATGGCTTCTACCAAGACCGGCGCACTCATCGTCCTCGCCGGCGAAGCGAATCTCAAAGAGATAGTAGATACGGGCGAGCGCCTGGATGCACAGGTGTCCGCGCGCCTATTGGAAAACATCTTCTTTAAGAACACCCCTCTCCACGACGGCGCGGTGGTGATTCGCGAAGGACGCATCATCGCTGCGGCATGTATCCTGCCGGTCAGCAAGAACCAGGAGATCCCGCAACATTACGGACTTCGTCACCGCGCAGCGCTCGGTATAACAGAAAAATCCGACGCCACTTGTATAGTGGTGTCGGAAGAGACAGGTGCCATTTCCGTAACCAAGGAAGGCACGATTCGGGAAGTGAGCGCCGATGAGTTATTCCTCGTACTTCACTCCACCGCTGCGGACGCTGTTCCCAATACTTGATCCGTATGCGTCGCGACAGATGACGCACTTACCGGGCTCCGGCATCCGGAAGAGGATCGTGAACTTCAATCCCACCATCAGGTTCTTTACCGCAGTGGCAAATTCCGTCGTGGACATGATATCGTTCATGATCAACCGGTCCGGACGAATCATCGACTCGTTCTTGCCATCCGGATTATAGACATAATCCTCCGAATTCGGATTGGTATCATACGTCGCCGTGATATTCAACATAGGGTTCGAGCCCTGTTTGTGCAGGTCAAACAAGCCGTAGTCCACAAACGCAGCCAGACGATACTCCACGCGATCTTTCGGCACGTCAAAGCCTACCGCATCCGTCACAATACCGCCTATACGGCCACCGATTTCCAGACTCAGATCCACGTCTAAATTCAGGTTCGTCTGTACGCCGCCCTTGACGCTCTTATCCTTAAAGAACTGGTACTCCGGCATATCGCGGAACTCTCCTTGACCGTAGCGTGTGTAGTCACCGTAAGTATTGAGGGTTGCAACCGTTTGCGTCTTGGTCCATACGTTAGCGTTCAGCTTCGCGCCGACCAACATATAGAAGCGCCTATGCTGGAAACCGACCATTAACGGCACTTGCGCAGCAATGTTATTATAGCGGTCCTTACGACCTTTTAACTCATACACATAATCGAATTTCACGCCCTGCAAATCCTCTTGGTCCCTCAAAGTCGCAGACAAATCCGCTGACTGCATGAAACTCGTCATACCGCCCCAAGCGCCTACACCTACATCAAAGAGGAATTGCGTCGTACCATACGTCTCTCCGGCGCGCAACTCATATACAAAACCTACTCCACCGGCCACACCGAGACTACCGGTATATTTACTGCCGGACGGAAGCATCGACCATTCTCCGACATTAGCAGACGCACCAATAAAATTGGTCACCTTCGCACTCACACTACCGCAAAGCAGCAGCGCAAGCAGCAGAATTCCATATGAGTGACGATTTTTCACAGAATAATTTGTATTTTTCATTTTTTTGTTGTACCTTTGCACCCGATTTCGTTCTCGAAGAAAAGGTACATGCGGTCTTTTGCGGCTGCAAAAGTACGGATTTTTTTTGATATACGCAAGGTTTTAGAACATTTTTTTTACATTTAGCATAAAAAATACACAAAATATGGCATTTAATCGTACTTTAATCACGGCTGCGCTGCCCTACGCCAATGGTCCGGTTCATATCGGCCACCTGGCCGGAGTCTATGTTCCGGCGGATATCTATGCCCGCTATCTGCGCCTCAAAGGACAAGAAGTCCTTTTCGTCGGCGGAAGTGACGAGCATGGCGTTCCGGTAACTATCCGCGCCCGTAAAGAAGGTATCACCACCCAGCAAGTGGTCGATCGCTATCACGAACTTATCAAGTCTTCGTTCGAGCAATTCGGTATCAGTTATGATATCTACTCGCGTACTACCTCACCTATTCATCATAAGTTCGCGGCGGACTATTTCCGCGCGATGTATGATGCCGGCCAGTTTGTAGAAGAGACATCCGAGCAGTTCTACGATCCCGAGACCGGACATTTCCTTACCGACCGTAATATCCGCGGTGAGTGTCCGCGCTGCCATTCGCTCGGCGCGTACGGAGACCAATGCGAGAAATGCGGCGCTACCCTCTCGCCGGACGAGCTGATCAATCCCTATAACGCGGAGACCGGCAATGCGCTGGCAAAGAAAGAGACCAAGCACTGGTATCTGCCGCTCGATCAATATCAGGCATGGCTCGAGGATTGGATTCTGAATAACCATAAAGAGTGGCGTCCGAACGTGTATGGCCAGTGTAAGTCCTGGCTGGACGGCGGACTCAAGCCGCGTGCGGTGACCCGCGACCTCGAGTGGGGTATTCCTGTGCCGGTAGAAGGTGCGGAAGGCAAAGTGTTATACGTATGGTTCGACGCCCCGATCGGATATATCTCCAACACCAAAGAGCTGTGCGACGCCCAGCCGGAGAAATACGGAAAATGGGAGAAATGGTGGAAGCAGGAAGATACAAGAATGATCCATTTCATCGGAAAAGATAACATCGTTTTCCACTGTATCGTCTTCCCCGTGATGCTCAAAGCGCAAGGTTATAACCTGCCGGATAATGTGCCGTCGAACGAGTTCCTCAACCTCGAGGGCGACAAGATCTCGACAAGCCGCAACTGGGCTGTTTGGTTGAACGAATACCTGACGGATTTCCCGGGCAAACAGGATGTGTTGCGCTATGTGCTCACCGCTAATGCGCCGGAGACCAAAGACAATGACTTTACTTGGGCGGACTTCCAAGCGCGTAACAACAACGAGTTGGTTGCCATTTATGGCAACTTCGTCAACCGCGCCTTGGTTTTAACGGGAAAATATTTCGAAGGCAAAGTGCCGGCTTGCGGCGAACTGACGGAGTACGACAAGCAGACTATCGAGGAGTTCAAGAACGTCAAAGCGACCCTCGAGCAGTTACTCGACAACTTCCGTTTCCGCGATGCGCTCAAAGAAGCGATGAACCTCGCCCGTATCGGAAACAAATACCTGGCGGATACCGAGCCTTGGAAGCTCGCCAAGACCGATATGACACGCACGGCAACCATCCTGCACCTGTCGCTGCAGATCGCCGCGAACTTAGCGATCGCTTTTGAGCCATTCTTGCCGTTTTCATCGGAGAAATTAAAGAAGATGCTCAGCCTCAATGCTTCTATCGGATGGGCCGATCTCGGTCGTATCGACTTGCTGCCTGCCGGTCATTCGCTCGGCGAAGTAAGTCTGCTCTTTGAGAAAATCGAAGATGCGGCTATTCAGGCGCAGTTGGATCGCCTCGCGCGTATTAAAAAGGAGAATGAAGCGGCTGCGCAAGCGGAAGCCCTCAAGAATTGGCGTCCGGAGCCGATCAAAGAACCCACCACCATTGATGAGTTCGACAAGATGGATATCCGCGTAGCTACCGTCCTGGACTGCCAACCCGTCAAGAAATCCGAGCGACTGCTGCAGTTCACGCTGGACGACGGGATGGGAGGCCGAACAATCCTCTCCGGTATCGCGCAGAGTTATCCCGATCCGTCGGTACTCATCGGCAAGCAAGTGCTCTTTATCGCCAATTTCCCACCGCGTAAGATGATGGGTATCGAATCGCAAGGAATGATCCTCTCTGCGGTCGATGCAGACGGCAAACTCGTCGTCACAACCGTCTCTGCACCCGTCAAAAATGGCGCTGCAGTAGGCTAAATTGACGATTTTTGACAAAAAAGTGCAAAAAAACTTGCGTATATAAAAAAAAAGCAGTACTTTTGCACCCGCTTTTGGGTTCTAGGCCCGAATGCGAGGCGGGATAGCTCAGCTGGTTAGAGCGCATGATTCATAATCATGAGGTCCCCAGTTCAATCCTGGGTCCCGCTACTATGCTAAAGAACATTCTTGCAATCACCGGTAAACCGGGTCTGTACAAATTGGTTAGCCGCGGCAACAACATGCTGATTGTTGAATCGCTGGTGGACGGTAAACGTATGCCGACGTATGCGCGCGACAAGATCGTTGCTCTGAGCGATGTGTCTATGTTTACGGACGCAGACGATATCGCGCTGAGCGAAGTGCTGACCAGCGCCGGTAAGAAAGAAGGTCTGAAAGCAGTGACGATGGATCCGAAGAAAGCTTCGAACGCGGAGTTGCAGGCTTGGTTTGACGAAGTACTGCCGAACTGGGATCGCGACCGCGTTTATCCATCCGACATCCGCAAATTGATACAGTGGTACAATATCCTCATCAATGCCGGCATCACCGATTTCACGGTGCAGGACGACGAGGAGCAACAATAAGTGCTCTTACGAGCAATCATCAATAGCATAGAATCTGTAGCGCCACGGAGTGCCCAGGAAGAATGGGATAACTCGGGAATGCAGGTGGGTGACACGGGACGGGATATTCAATCTGTCCTCTTGACAACGGATATTACCGAAGCCGTCGTCGCTGAAGCTATTGAGCGTGGATGCCAACTGATCATCTCTCATCATCCTCTCCTTTTTCACGGACTCAAACAAGTATGCGGCCAAACGCCGCAGGAGCGCGTCGTAGAGATGGCGATCAAGCATAACATCGCGATCTACTCCGCGCATACTTCCCTCGACTCCGTCATCGGCGGCATCAACACCCGCCTGGCCGACAAACTCGGCATCACCGACTATCGAATTCTCATTCCGAGTAATCCGGAAGGTACTAGGGGCCTAGGAGTCCTAGGGAAACTAGGAAATCTTATGGCTTACTCCGATTTCATCGCACGCGTACACGACACCTTAGATTGTACGTATGTGCGTTACACGCGCCCGCGTACGGAGAAGATCCAAACCATCGCCCTGTGCGGCGGTAGCGGCGCAGAGTTCATCGAGTCCGCGATTGAGCAAGGCGCCGACGTCTATCTGACAGCCGACTGCAAATACCATGAGTTCCAAGATGCGGAAGGCCGTATCGGACTCATCGACATTGACCATTGGTGCTCGGAGCATCACGCGAGAGAGATTTTCAGAGACATCCTGGCGCCGCTCGGAGTCGCATGCATCATCAGTACAAACGATAAAACCCCTATACAAGTATGGCAAAGAAAGAATTAACCGTAGAGGACAAGCTGCGCGCGCTCTACGAATTGCAGCAAGTAGATTCGAAAATCGATAACTTGCGTACCCTGGCCGGTGAGTTACCCCAGGAGGTGAAAGATGTGGCTGACGAAGTAGAAGGTCTCAAGACCCGTCTGACCAATATCGAGAACGACATCAAAGAGTGTGAGACCCAGATCTCCGACCACCGCGTTCGTACGGAGAATGCCAACGCCTCTATCTCGCGTTACAAAGAGCAACAGAACACCGTACGTAACAACCGCGAGTTCGACAACCTGAACAAGGAAATCGAGTATCAGGAGTTGGAGATCGAAGCTTCGCAACGTAAGATCAAGCATTTCACGGCAGAGTTGGAGGAGCGTCTGCAAGAAAAAGCCGCTACTACCAAGACCATCGAGGAACGCACTGTTGATCTGAATCAGAAGCGTTCGGAACTTGACCAAATCCTGGCAGAGACCAAAGCAGAGACCGAAGCGCTGATGCTCAAAGCAACCGATATCTCCAAGAAAATCGACGAGCGTCTGCTTACCGCTTTCAACCGTATCCGAAAGAATGCGCACAACGGTTTGGCTGTGGTCAAAGTAGAACGTGATAGCTGCGGCGGTTGCCACGCTAAAATCCCTGCTCAACGTCAGTTGGATATCCGCACACGTAAGAAAATTATCGTGTGTGAGTTCTGCGGTAGAATATTAGTAGACCCAGAGATGTAATTAGTAAACTAATTACTCCCACCCACCAAGTATCGCCGGCGCCAAACGTGTCGGCGATATTTTTGCTCTCTTCGTTCTCGCCAATCAGATAATACGCCATCACCGCCAGGCCGTTGTTCGTGAAGTGCATCAGGATAGGTACCCAGAGTGTTCCGGTCCAAACAAAGATATAACCGAACATCGCGCCCATCAGCATACGCGGAACAAAGCCGTAAAACTGCATATGTATCGCCGAGAAGATGAACGCGGTAGCCCAAATAGCGATATGTATCTGTCCTTTCAGCTTGCCTTGCGCCAAAATCTGCTGGAGTGTTCCGCGGAAAGAGACCTCTTCCGCCAAAGCCGGCAGAAGTGCCATTAGGCCGATATTGATCAATAATCCTCCTATACTGTCCGCTTGCAGAAACTGCTCTGTCAACGCTGCGGCTGTTTCTTCCTGCTGCTTCAGTATTTGCTCGATGAAACCGAGACTTTCAGGCAACACGATACGGCTGTTCAGGTCCGCCAACAGGTTAATACCTGGCACAGCGCAGAGCATAATCCCAACCGCTAACAGATAGTGCGACCAATGGGTAGTTTGCGTGAGTCTCAACCACGTAAAGGGCTTATGACCTTCGCTCCAGATCCACGCGCCGAGAATGGACGGCAGCAGAAACGTAGCAATAGTCTGCATGAACTGCAGCCACTTGAGGGAAGTGGTACTATGACTTCCGCCACTCACCACCGCCCAAAGAATCATGGCGATCGCCGTAAGCAGCGCCATGAAACCAAGCCAGTACAATATACGGATAAGCGGTTTATGCATTCTCGCGGATAAGTTTTTCTACCAGTTCCGGTACACCTTCGGTCGCTTTTTTCTTGATATGCGTGATATGACTCGCCCAATTACCGAATTCCGGTTGACCCGGATCGACAAAATAGATAGGAATACCCGGGCGCGTATAGTGAAGCAGCGATGCCGCCGGATAGACGTTCAGACTCGTACCGACGACTACCATGATATCTGCCGTCGAAGCGATGCGGCAGGCCTCTTCAAAATACGGCACTCCTTCTCCGAAGAACACGATATACGGGCGCAGCAGCGATCCGTCCGGATGCTTGTCGCCGTAGTGTTGCTCCCATCCTTCCAGAGGCACCGTAGCTGTCTCATTGATAGACGAGCGCAGTTTGGTGATCTCGCCGTGCAGGTGTACCACATGTTTCGCTCCCGCGCGCTCGTGCAGGTCATCGATATTCTGCGTGATGACTTCTGTATCCGGAAAAACCTGCTGTAACTTCGCGATAGCGATATGCGCGGCATTGGGCTGTGCCGCCAAGGTGTCCCGGCGACGATCGTTGTAGAACTTCACGCATAGCTGCGGGTTTGTCAACCATGCCTCATGCGTGCACACATCCTCTACGCGGTAGTGCTCCCATAGTCCGTCACTGTCGCGGAAAGTACCCAATCCGCTCTCGGCACTTACTCCGGCGCCGGTGAAAACAACAATCTTAGCCATGCTGTTCCTTTCTTTCGCTGTTATAATTGCGTCCATATGAACGATAACTGTCTTTCTCTATCTCGATAGTCGGTTCTTCCCACTTCGTCAGCGGAGCTAACCGCCACTCGATATATTTGATACTCATCCCGCGATCCAACCACTGCTTCTCATAATGCGTCTTCAGCGCCCGTGCATCCGCAAAAAGTGCGTTGGAATCGAGACTTTCCGCATATAAATCGTCCGTCGTACAAACTACCGGATACGGATTGAGCCGCAGCATCTCCGTAGTGTACGTATAAAGGAACGGGCTATCGGTCTTGAGATGAATGAGTCCGTTGGGCCGCATGATTTGATGATAGCGCTGCATGAAATAAGTGGAGGTCAGGCGTTTGGTGGCTTTCTTCATCTGCGGGTCGCAGAAAGTGATCCAGATCTCATCCACCTCGTTGGCGGCAAAGAAAGAAGTGATAAACTCAATATTCGTACGCAGAAAAGCGGCATTGCCTAAGCCCTTTTCGATAGCCTGCTTCGCTCCGGCCCACATACGCGCGCCCTTGATATCTACGCCGATGAAGTTCTTCTCGGGATACTTCTCCGCCAGCCCCACCGTATATTCTCCGCGGCCACAGCCGAGTTCCAAGACGATCGGATGGTCATTATGAAAAAAGCGCTCGCGCCAGTGGCCCGCTATCGGATTCGTTTGCGCTTGCACGCCGCACTGGAAGACATTGTCGAATGTCTCCATCTCCGCAAATTTCTTGAGCTTATTTTTTCCCATTTCGTATAATCTCCACGCCGATATCAGTAATGCCGCGCAAGAGCGAGTCGCGCATGCCATGCTGAATCGTCAGGCTGTATGCGCCCGTATCCGGGAAGTGTTTCTCTTCCTCCAATAGTACCGGCATCTCTATCCAGCCGTGGTGTTGGTCTCCCAACCACTGGCCTCGGTCATCCGCCAGATAAAACTCAATCGTGTCTTGGCGCTGCCCATCGCCGACAAACAACCACATGTTCTGATACGGATAGCGCTCCGAATGACGGACATACACAATCATCCGATAATCGGCCGCAGTATCCGTAATCGCGTAGTCAAAGCGAAGCACACTGTCTGCATCCCATTTATCCGATGGAATCGGCATAAATCGACTGTACACAACATCGTGCGAGCAAGCGGAAAACAGACTCGCCGCAGCAGCTATTAGCAGTATATAGAAACTCTTTCTCATCGTCTGAAGTTTTTCTTTTTCTTGCGGTCAAAGCGCGTGACATCTTGTCCTACATTGTGCACATACCCGATCTCCGGTGTCTCTACGCGATTGCCCTCCAGCGTCAACGGTTTTTCTCCGCGGCGGTTCATCGCGATGATTTCATGCGCGCGTTTAGTGCTGATAGTCTGTAAGTTAGCCGCAACAGACTGGTCGGAAGAATAGGTCACAGTGCCTGCCAGCGGATCGGACGAGAAGAGATAGTACGTCGCATCTTTTGTCTCCAATGCGATATGCCGGCTCGGCAGGGCTTTCGAGGCATCTTCATATACCGGGACCTCGTAGTTAAGACAACATTTGAGTTTGGCGCACATACCCGCTAACTTCTGCGGATTAGGCGAGATATTCTGCAACCGCGCCGCGCCTGTTCCGACGGACGAGAAGTTAATCATCCACGTGGAGCAGCATAACTCGCGTCCGCAAGGACCCGTTCCGCCGATACGGCCGGCTTCCTGCCGCGCACCAATCTGCTTCATCTCTACGCGGATACGGAAAGTCTCGGCATACACCTTGATGAGTTGGCGAAAATCCACACGCCCGTCTGCGATATAGAAGAAGATAGCCTTCGATCCGTCGCCCTGATACTCCACGTCGCCGACCTTCATCTCCAATCCCAGCGATTTGGCCAGCTCGCGCGCCTTGATCATCGTCTCGTGCTCGCGCGCGTGCGCTTGGCGCGCACGTTCCAAATCTTCTTCGGTAGCAATCCGAAGCACTTGACGAATCTCATAACGCGAGGTATCGATCTTATTCTTTTTAATCTGGAGTTCCACCAACTTACCGGTCAACACCACTTCGCCCAAGTCATATCCCGGGTTTGCCTCCACGACCACCTTGACGCCTTTCTCCAAAGGTAGGTGATTGGCATTATGGAAATAACCCTTACGGGTATTCTTAAACTGCACCTCTATCAGGTCGGTCAACTGGGTGTTCTCCGGCAGGTCACTCAACCAATCGCTCACGGGCAACATATGCGCCGAGTTGCGCTTGGTAGCCGCAGCGCCCAATTCATTATGTTCCGCTCCAACGGTATATTTTTTCATTTCTTCGGTTTTTTAATCAATACTATCATTTGCAGGCAAAGGTCAAAAAAGATGATTTTGGCATTGCCGTTTTGCTCTATCTGTCTTTCCGCCAACTCCAGTTGGTTCATTATCTCTTCTACGTTCCCGTCGTGAATAAACGGCGCGAACTTCGTAGAGAACTCCCGCTCGGCCGCCAATTGGTAATTCAATTCCGGCTGCGCCAGGTTGCGGACGTAATTCTCACGCACCTGCTGCTGGGCATATTGCAGGAAATGCTTCTGTTTCTCCCGTCCCACCTTACTATCCGCCATCTCGAGACTCCATTTCCGCAGATCCTTGAGCGACTCGTATTTCTTCTGCGGGTCTCGGAGAACACCCACCGTATAGGCATTGCGGAAAAGAGCGATGAAATCGTTCAACTCCTTCTTATTTTCCTCGGATTCATCGGCTTTTTTTTGTGCCGCGAGATAACTGCCGTTGGCGATACGGGCGATGTCGGCTGCCTGATCCGGAGCGATACCTTTTTGCACTAACGCAGCAGCTATCGTCTCATCCGGCAAGCGCGGCACGCGAATCGTCTGTACACGCGACTGGATGGTCGTTAGTAGTTGCTCAGGATGCTCGCTCACCAAGAGAAAGACCGTTTGTGCAGGGGGTTCTTCCAGCAGTTTGAGCAGTTTGTTGGCGCTGGATGGATTCATCTTCTCCGGTTGCCAGATAATCATCACTTTATAGCCGTTCCCGTAGGGTTTGAGACTCAGTTTGCGGATGATCTCTTGACTTTCTTTCTCATAGATCATACTCTGCTTCGTCTCCACGCCCAGCGCTTTATGCCAATCATCCAAGTCAAAATAACGCTTTTTCAGGATGATATCTCGCCAACTGTCCACATAGTCATCGCACCGGTCATAATCATCGGTCTTCACAATCGGGAAAGCGAAATGCAGATCCGGGTGTTGCAGGTGTTGGAACTGCAGACAGGTGGGGCATGTGCCGCAACTGTCTTCTTCCGTCCGGTTCGGACAATTCAGATACTGGGCATAGGCCAGCGCTAACTGCAACTTACCGATACCCGATATACCCGTGAAGAGTTGGGCGTGGGGAATTCGTCCCTCACGCACTGTCTGACGCAACTGCTGTTTCGTCGCTTCTTGTCCTATGATATCCCTGAATAACAACGGATTAGCGGGTTAGGGGATTAGGGAACTAACTCTTTGCGCAGCGCTTCTACCATCTCGGCATATTCAGCCTCGGAGAGATACACTTTTCCAGGATTCATCTGGAAAATTCCTCCGTAGTCCGGCCCGTCCACATACTTGGGAGCCAAGTGAAAATGGAGGTGGCTCAACTTATCGGAATAAGCTCCGTAGTTGATCTTCTCCGGCTTGAAGAGTTTCTGCATTGCGCGCGTCACATCGGCCACATCGGCCATAAAGAGATTGCGCTGTTCGTCGCTCAACTCATTGAGGTCGTTCACATGTTTGTCGTACGCTACCAAGCAACGGCCGTGATAGGTCTGCTCCTTAAATAAAAACGCACGTGAGACACGCAGATGTGCGATCTCGATCATCAGGTTATGCAGTGTCTCATTGTTCTGACAATACAGACACGTTTGGGGATCCGAATACATAATATTTTATTTGTTAATTCCTTCAATAACTGCATTGCGCACAGCCTCTATCGCTGCGTTGGCATCAATCTCGCCTTCCGCATTCTTGAACTGCTTCAGGTCGATCGGTTCGCCGATATGCATATGTACGGGATGTCTCGTCACATACGCTTTACCTTTAGGTAACACCTCGAAACAACCCTTGAGCGACAAGGGAATGACCGGCAGTCCCAGTTCCAGTGCAATCTGGAACGCACCGCGTTTGAAGCGTCCTACCTCGCCGTTAAGCGAACGCGTTCCTTCGGGGAAAATCACCGTGCAGACACCATCCACCAGCTGTTTCTCCACTTCCTTGAGACTCTCCATCGCAGCTTTTGCATTGCGGCGATCTACAAAGATATGTCCGGCCGCCTTGCAACCCGTGCCTACAAACGGCACTTTGCGCAGCTCCGCTTTCATCAACCACTTGAAGATCACCGGCAGCCATCCGTACACCAGCCATACATCGAACATCGACTGATGGTTCGCGACAAAGACATAGCTCTGTTTGGGCTCAATATGTTCGATTCCATCGACAGAAACGGGCAAAAACATCAACCAGAAAAACGAGCGCGACCAGAACTGCTGCACTTTGTGCACAAACTCCGCGTTGCGCCAATGGACGGTGCAAACGGTGAAGATGGCGGTGAACATCGTCAACAAAGCCAACAGCGGCCAAGCTATCAAATACTGATAGAGTACGTAAAAAGGATAGAGGATGTATTTCATATTGGTATGTTATTCTTTGTCGTATTTCTGCATAAACCCGCGGTAGAGAGCGCAGATCCTGCGGATCTCATCCCAGGTCTCTTCACTCAGTTTGGTACCTACGATTTCCACTACGCGGCCGGCAGCGATGGTACCTATCTCGGCACAGCGGCGGATATCAAATCCGTCACTCAGCGCATGAAGGAATCCTCCAGCAAAAAGGTCTCCGGCACCGGTGGAATCGGTACAACTCGTAGTTATCGCCCCGATATGATGGCGCTTGCTACCCTGCTGTATGTACGATCCGTTCTTACCGACCTTCACTACCGCGATATCGCATTGCTCGGCGATCATCTGTACGGACTCTTCCGGATTGAGGTGGGTATAGGCAAACGACTCGTCCTCGTTGGCAAAGACGATATCTACATATTGCTTGATCAAGTCTTTGAGGAAAGCATGGTTCTCGTTAACTACGTTGTAGGACGCCAGATCCAACGACACCATACATCCGGACTCCTTCGCCAGGCGAATCGCTTTCTCAATCAGGTCGTGGTTCTGCACGAGGTATCCCTCAATATGGAAGATGTCATATCCGTTGAAGGCATCCTTCTGGATATCGTCGGCGCAGAGCTCCGCCGCAGCACCCAGGTACGTAGCAAACGTGCGCTCGCCATCCGGCGTGATCAGCACGATAGAGCAACCGGACATTGCTTGTTGCGAGAGCAACAGAATCGGTTTGACCCCGTTCTTGAGCATGTCCTCGCGGTAGAAATCGCCCACCTCGTCATTTCCGATCTTGCCGATGAAAGCCGCTTTACCGCCCAAAGCCGCGACACAGTTCACCGCGTTGCTGGCCGATCCACCGGCTACCATGCGCTTACGCACCGATGCAAAGCGGAATTGAATCTCTTCCGCCTGCTTCATCGAGATAAGATTCATACTCCCTTTCGGAAAACCCAGTTCGCGCAAATCATCCTCACTCACCTGCAAGAGGATGTCCGTCAGCGCATTTCCTAATCCGAGAATTTTCTTCATTTTTTCGTATTTTTTACCAAAAATCGGGTTAATTATCAAAAAACTTTGCAAAGATACAAATTTTTTTTGAAAAAAACTTGCGTATATAAAAAAAAAGCAGTACTTTTGCGGCCGATTTCGCTTCCTTAGCTCAGTCGGTTAGAGCATCTGACTGTTAATCAGGGGGTCCTAGGTTCAAGTCCTAGAGGGAGCGCACGGGGTGATAACGATCAAAAGTTATCACTCTTTTTTTGTCCATTTTTGCACCCTACACTTTTTTATAAAAAAATAAAAAAAATCGCGCGCGCTTGCATATATGAAAAAAAAGTTGTAATTTTGCACAATTTTCCGAAATGCGCACTAACAACAATACTAAAATATGGGACTTTTTTCTTTTACTCAAGAGATTGCGATCGACTTAGGAACGGCGAACACCATCATCATGTGTGATGATAAGATTGTAGTGGATGAGCCTTCTGTAGTCGCTATTTCTATGGCGGACAACAAGATGGTTGCCGTTGGCCGCAAGGCGCAACAGATGATTGGTAAGGGCGGTTCGATGATTCGTACGGTACGCCCCTTACGCGACGGTGTGATTGCGGATTTCTATGCTTGCGAGATGATGATTCGCGGAATGATCAAGATGATTCCGAAACAAGCGCGTTTATTCACCCCCTCCATCCGCATGGTCGTTTGTATCCCTTCGGGTTCGACCGAGGTGGAGATCCGTGCCGTGCGCGACTCGTCGGAGCACGCCGGAGGACGTGACATCTACATGATATACGAGCCTATGGCGGCCGCTATCGGTATCGGTTTGGACGTAGAGAGTCCGGAGGGTTGTATGATTGTCGATATCGGTGGTGGTACGACAGAGATCGCCGTGATCTCGCTCGGCGGCATCGTTAGCAACAAGTCTATCAAGATCGCCGGTGATGATTTCAACCAGGATATCATCGAGTACATGGGTCGTATGCACAACCTGCGTATCGATGAACCGACAGCAGAGCGTATTAAGATTCAGGTAGGTTCTGCCCTGCCGGAGTTGGAGGATGCACCGGAAGATTTCGTGGTAGTCGGCCCGAATAAGGTAACCGCCCTGCCTATGTCCGTTCCGGTAAGTTATCAGGAGATCGCGCACTGCCTCGAGAAGAGTGTGTCGAAGATCGAGAGCGCTATTCTTCAGGCGCTGGAGACCACTCCTCCGGAGTTGTACTCCGATATCGTGAAACGCGGTATCTACCTGACCGGTGGTGGCGCGTTGCTGCACGGTCTGGCACGCCGCTTGACGGATAAGATTACTATTCCGTTCCACGTAGCAGATGATCCGCTGCATTCGGTTGCTCGCGGTACAGGCGTAGCGCTGAAGAACGTGAATAACTTCGGATTCTTGCTCCGTTAATTCCCTAAAACGGCATGCAGAATTTGCTCAAGATACTGCTGCGGTATAGCAACTTCCTGGTATTTATCATCCTGGAAGTTGCTGCATTTATGTTATTTTCATATAACAATGCCTATCCAAGAAGCAGTATCCTGAGTACGGCGAACGAGTTTGTCGCCTGGCAGAACGAGCAGATTGCGGACATCACAAACTATTTCCGGCTACGTAGCGTGAACGAAGAGTTAGCAGCTGAAAATGCAGCGCTACGCAATCAGATTTGCTCGATGGATTCGACAGAAAAAAGAGATGCCATCCATTATGAAGCGGCGAAAGTCGTGCAGATGACGACCGACCAGTTGCATAACTACCTGACCATCAATCGAGGCAGTGTGGACGGTATCCAACGCGGCCAGGGCGTTCGGAATGCGGATGGCGTGGTAGGTATCGTGCGTACGGTAGGCCAGAACTACAGCGTGGTGCTGCCGATCATCAACACGCACTCGAATCTCAGTTGCCGTTTCACCAAGAATGACTATATCGGTACGCTTCAATGGGACGGCAAGGACTGTCGTTTTGCCCAACTGGCCGATGTGGCGGCACATATGGTCGTCAACTCGGGAGACACGATTGTGACCAGCGGTTTGAGTCCCGTCTTCCCCGAAGGAATTCCCGTTGGAATCGTAGAAAATAGCGTATTGAAGGAGGGTGAATCGTATTATCGCATTCGCGTGCGCCTGCACACTAATTTCAAGCGCTTGAAATACGTCGAGGTGGTACAAAATGCCCATCAGGAAGAATTAGAACAGTTAGAAAATGGATTGGACTAAACAAATAGGACGGTATATCCTCGTGATGATCCTGCAGGTGCTGCTCTTTGACCAACTGCAGCTGCTTGGCGTATGCCATCCGTATATCTATGTCCTGTGCCTACTGATGATGCCTATCACCTTGTCCCATAGCGCCGATATGATTATCGGTGCCGTAGTGGGCCTGATCATGGATATCTTCTGTAACTCGATGGGTATCCACACCGCCGCTTGTATCTTCATCATGTTTATCCGTCCGTATCTGATCGGCGCGATCGTGAATGACAAAGACCGATTGAATGAGCAGATTTCGCTTCGTTCCTTAGGTATGGAGGCGCTACTGCGATACGTAGTGATTTTGGTGGTGATTCACCATCTGATCGTCTTCCTGCTGGCCGCGTGGAACTGGGCGCATATTGGTTTTGTGCTGGTAGAGACGCTCGTAAGCAGTTTGGTTACCATTTTCATCATAATAGGGTATAACTCCCTGAGATACAGATGATTAACGACCTATACTATAAACGCCGGTACGTCATCAGCGGTATTGCCGTTGTGATTGTATTGGTGTATATCATCCGGTTGTTTTACCTCCAAATCATCGACCAATCGACCAAAGACCAAGCGGATAACAATGCGTTGGTCAAGCAGACGATTTATCCTTCCCGCGGCTTGATATACGACCGTAATGGCGAGCTGCTCGTCTTTAACCAACCGATCTATGAAGTGACGATGGTGATGCGCGACATGAAAGCCGATTGGGATACAGTGGCTTTCTGCCGATGCTTGAAGATCAGCCGGAAGGAGTTTGACGAGCGTATCGCAGAGATCAAAGACCGGCGAAAGAATCGCGGATATTCCCGATGGACACCGCAGGTTTTTATGAGTCAGCTTAAGAAAGAAGATGTCGCGACGCTGCAGGAAGAACTGTTTCTTTTCCCCGGTATTCATATTCAGAAACGTACCTTGCGCGACTACACCTACAAAGCCGCAGCGCATGTGTTGGGTTCGGTAGGTGAAGTCAATCAGAATGATATCGACCACGACGACTATTATGCCCGCGGAGACTACTATGGCCGGGATGGTCTGGAGCGCACATACGAGCGGGAGTTACGCGGCGAGAAAGGTGTGGAAGTGCTGATGCGCGACTCGCGCGGGCGCATGCAAGGTAGTTATCAGAATGGTGCCTTAGACCGCACGGCAAAAGCCGGAACGGACCTGTATACGACCCTCGATATCCGGTTGCAACTATTAGCGGAAGAGCTATTGGCGGGAAAGATAGGAAGCGCCGTAGCCATCGAACCGAAGACCGGCGAGATCTTGGCTTTAGTGTCCAATCCGAGTTGGAATCCCAAGGTTTTGGTGGGCAAAGAGCGCAGCAAGAACTACAACGTGCTACTGCATGACAAGACCAAACCGCTCATGAACCGCGCTACGCAGGCGATGTATCCGCCGGGATCGACTTTCAAAACCGTTCAATCGCTGGTATGTCTGGAGCAAGGAGCTATCACGCCCAACACGCTCTATCCTTGTTCAGGACCGGGTAGTACGCCTATCAAATGTACCCACCATCACGGTTCGCCGGTGGCGCTGGATCGAGCGATAGAGCAGAGTTGTAACCCTTATTTCTGGTGCGCCTTCCGCGACCTGCTGCAGATGGACGGATACGGCAAAGATAACGAGAACTTCCGTCATCGCTACGAGTTATGGCGCGAGGCGGTGATGAGTTTTGGTCTGGGTCAGCGCTTCACGGATTCCGACCTCAACGAACAATCGGCCGGTAGTATCCCGAGCACGCGGCTATTCGATAAATTCTACGGTAAAACCGGCTGGAAAGCCATCACCATCCGCTCCCTCAGTATCGGCCAAGGAGAGATTCTGGTCACTCCTTTGCAGTTGGCCAACCAAGCGGCTACGATAGCTAACGAAGGCTATTATATCTCCCCGCACCTTAACAAGAACGACTCCATGCTCACCCACCGCCACGAGTTGGCAATCAAGAAGCAACATTTCGAGGTCGTCAAAGAGGGTATGCACCGCGTGATGATTTACGGTACGGGACGCCATTACGCGATCGACAGTCTGCATATGGCCGGTAAGACCGGAACGGTACAGAACCCGCATGGACGCGACCACGCCATCTTCATCGGTTTCGCGCCGGTAGAGGATCCGCAGATAGCGGTGGCTGTGGTGGTAGAGAATGCCGGTTTCGGTGCTACTTGGGCATGTCCGGTAGCCACGATGATGATTGAGCAATATCTCACCGGAGAGGTAAAACGCAGAGATTTACGCAAACGTATAGGAGAAGCAGTACTCAATGAGAGCGTCAAGAAGTGGTAACATATGGCAGCATGTGGATTGGACCACCATCGGTCTTTTCTTGCTTCTGGTCTTTTTCGGCTGGCTTAATATCTATGGAGCCAGTTATACCTTTGACCAGACAAGTATCTTCGATTTCTCCAACCGCGCCGGTAAGCAGTTTGTATGGATCATCGGTTCGATCGTGATGGGAATTATCCTGTTGCTCATCGACTACAAGACCTATGACGTGTTAGCCTATGTCGCGTACGGGGCGATGCTCTTGCTACTATTAGCCACACCTTTCTTGGCGCACGATATCAAGGGTTCGATGAGTTGGATATCCTTAGGTCCGGTGAATCTGCAACCCGCGGAGTTTGCCAAGTGCGTGGTGGCGCTGGCGGTAGCCAAATATATGGGGCGGTATGAATACAAACTGCGTACTTGGCGCGATTTGATCGTACCTTTTGCGCTCATCGGCGTACCGGCACTGATTATCATGGTTCTGCAGAAAGAGACGGGTTCGGCCTTGGTCTTTGCCGCTTTCCTGTTAGTTTTCTACCGTCAGGGCATGAGCGGGTACGTCTTATGGACCGGAGTTGCCGCCGTAGCGCTCTTTATCATCAGTATCCGCTGGGGCGCAACCGCCTTACCGCTCGGCAGCGGTAGTGTGGGTATGCTCACGTGTATGTTGCTGCTGACCGTGGTAGAGATCTTCTTTATCTGCAAGGAACATCAGATGCGCTGGCAACCGCTTATCCTCGTAGGTAGCGTCATTGTCATCTATGCCATCTGTCTACTGATCAACATATGGGTTACCGTTCCGTTCAACTGGGTGTCTATTGGCGTGGTGGTAGCATTAATGTGCTACACAATCTTCGTCAGCCTCTATTGGCGCAAGTATATGTTGCTGTTAGTCGCCGCCTTCAGTTTCTTCTGTATCGGCTATACGCAAGCCTGCGATTTTGTCTTCCAGAAAGTACTGCAACCGCACCAGCGTATCCGTATTGAGGTGTTGTTGGGAATGAAGGAAGACCCGGCGGGGGCAGGGTATAACGTCAATCAAGCCCGTATCGCGATCGGTTCCGGACGGTTCTTCGGAAAGGGCTATTTGAAAGGCACTCAGACGAAGTTACAGTTTGTGCCGGAACAGGACACGGACTTCATCTTCTGCACGGTAGGAGAAGAGTGGGGTTTTGTCGGTTCCATCGGGGTTTTATTAGTATATCTGTGGTTTATATTACGCTTGATAGAGATTGCGGAAAGGCAGCGTAGCCTGTTCACGCAGATATACGCATATGCGGTGGCGAGTATCTTCCTCTTCCACCTCATGATCAATGTGGGTATGGTGTTGGGATTGCTACCGGTGATTGGTATTCCGCTACCGTTCTTCAGCTACGGCGGTAGTTCATTATGGGGATTTACTTTGCTGCTGTTTATCCTGTTGCGGTTGGATGCAGCGCGTATGGAGCAATTACGATAAGATATGCCGTTTGTAACAGACCCCATAGGAATCATCGGCGAGGAGGAAGCCAAAAAGATGCTGGAGCAGAAAGGATTTAAGGTCCTGGAGCATAACTGGCGTATGGGTCACTTGGAAGTGGACCTGATTGCGGAGGATAAGAAAACTATTGTGTTTGTTGAGGTAAAGGCACGCACGTGTATCTTGAATGGGAAGATGCCGGAAGAAAATGTCGATGAAATCAAGATGAGAAGGGTGATTGCGGCTGCCAATGCCTACCTCAAATACCATAGGATAGAGAAGCAACCGCGCTTTGATGTAGTGGGTATATTGGTAGATAGGAACACGAATGAGATCACCTATCGGCGCTACGTGGAAGATGCGTTTCAACCGAGAGTACGAACCATCTCTTCCGGCAGTTTTAGCGGCCTATGGAAGTGGGGTCATCGAAATAAGAGAATAGGGAAATAATATGGATTTCAGATACGATGTCATAGTAGTCGGCGCCGGGCATGCCGGTTGTGAAGCGGCGAGTGCTGCTGCCCGGATGGGCAGTAAGACGCTGCTCATCACAATGGATATGAATAAGATCGCCCAGATGAGTTGCAATCCTGCCGTAGGCGGTATCGCCAAGGGCCAGATCGTGCGTGAGATCGATGCGCTGGGAGGAATGATGGGTATTGTTACGGATCGCAGCGCTATCCAGTTCCGCTTACTCAACCAGAGCAAAGGACCGGCGATGTGGAGTCCGCGCAGCCAGAGCGACCGAAAGCGGTTTATTGAGGAGTGGATCAAGGTACTCAGTAGTACGGAGAACCTGCATATATGGCAAGACACTGCTGTAAGTCTTATTATCGAAGATAATAAGGTGTGCGGTGTAAAGACCCTCTTGGGTATCGAGATGGAGGCGCAAGCTGTGGTGCTTACCAATGGTACTTTCCTCAACGGACTCATGCACTGCGGCAAGACGCAGATCAAAGGAGGACGTATCTCCGAACCCGCATCCTATGGTTTGACGGAGCAATTGGTAGAACTGGGCTTCAAGAGTGACCGCATGAAAACCGGTACCCCGGCTCGTGTGGATGCAGGCTCTATTCATTTCGATCAGATGATACGACAGGATGGCGACGATACCTGGCATCAGTTCAGCTATCTCGATACGGTAAAGCGAGGTTTGAAACAGATGCCGTGCTGGATCACCTATACCAATCCGAACACCCACGAAGCGCTGCGCGCAGGACTTAAGGATTCTCCCCTTTTCAACGGACAAATCCAGAGCATAGGTCCGCGTTACTGCCCGAGTATCGAGACGAAAATCGTTACGTTTGCGGATAAAGAAGCGCATCAGCTGTTCTTGGAACCGGAAGGAGTGGATAGCAATGAGTACTACGTGAACGGTTTCTCCAGTAGTCTGCCTTGGCAAGTGCAGTTAGCGGGACTCAAGACCGTGAAGGGTCTCGAAGATATCGTACTATACCGACCGGGTTACGCGATAGAGTATGACTTCTTTGATCCGACTCAGTTGCACCATACTTTGGAGACCAAACAGATTAAAAATCTGTTTTTTGCCGGTCAGATCAATGGCACGACGGGGTATGAAGAGGCAGCAGGACAAGGATTGGTAGCCGGCGTGAATGCCCATATTAACGTACATGGCGGTGCGCCCTTCACGATGGGCAGAGACGAAAGTTATATCGGTGTACTGATAGATGATCTGGTGAATAAAGGCGTGGATGAACCGTACCGTATGTTCACCTCGAGAGCCGAGTACCGCATCCTGTTGCGTCAGGACAATGCAGATGAGCGACTCACCAAACGCAGCTTCGAGATGGGATTGGCGGATAAGTATCGCTATGATTTATGGTGCCAAAAAGGAACAGCTTGCGCCGATTTCATCGAGTTTATGCAGAGTTTTACTGTGCGCAAAGGAAGCATCGACGGATGGTTGGAGTCGATCGGCAGTACGCCGCTGCATGAAGGATGCAAGATCAGCGAGTTAATACTACGACCGCAGGTCGGCATCAAGGATCTGGCTGAAGTAGTACCGGAACTGAAAGCCAAGATAGCCGATATATCCGATGAGATCGTGGAGAGTTGCGAGATTCAGATCAAATACGCGGGGTATATCAAGCGAGAGCAACTGGAAGCAGCGAAACTGCAACGATTAGACCAGATACGCATTCCTGATGGGTTTAATTATGAAGAGGTGCAGAGCCTGAGTACAGAGGCGCGTCAGAAGTTAAGTCGTATCCGCCCGAAGTCCATCGGAGAGGCCCAACGCATACCCGGCGTAAGCCCGAATGACGTGAGTGTATTGCTCGTTTTGATGGGTAGATAAGCGATTTTAGTTTGCAAAGCAAACTACTTAAAATGTTTCACGTGGAACACAGAGCATAAAAACAACAACTACATGACAGCAGAAGACGTAAAGAAAGCAATTCGTAATGTGCCTGATTTCCCAATCAAAGGCATACAGTTCAAGGATATCACCACTGCCTTGGCCAAACCGGAATGTCTGAAATGGATGCGCGATGAGATTGTGAGTCGGTATAAAGGTCTCGGAATTACCAAGGTGGTGGGTATCGAGTCGCGCGGGTTTATTATCGCCCCGGCAGTGGCCATCGAACTCGGTATAGGATTTGTGCCTATCCGCAAACCGAATAAGTTGCCGGCTGAGACGGTATCGGTAACCTACGCCAAGGAGTATGGGGAGGATACGATTCAGATGCATAAAGACGCGTTGAGTCCGGATGACGTAGTGCTGATTCATGACGATATCTTGGCTACGGGCGGTTCGATGGAAGCGGCGATTAACCTGGTGAAGAAACTGGGCGTCAAGAAAATCTACGTCAATTGTATCATTGAGTTGGAAGGTCTGCACGGGCGAGAGTATTTAGAGGGAAAGGCAGAGAACGTCGATTGTCTTTTCGGGATAGAAGTGGATGAATAAGAAGGATGATCATATTGCCCTTTTGCTCAAGCGCATACCGGAGAGCCCGGGCGTGTACCAATACTTCGACAAGGACGGGCAGATCATCTATGTGGGCAAAGCGAAAAACCTTCACCGGCGGGTGAACAGTTATTTCAACAAGGACCATCAATCTTCGAAAACGCGGCAGTTGGTCAGTCATATAGCGGATATACGCTACGTAGTAGTGGAGAGCGAGCAGGATGCGTTTCTCTTGGAGAACAACCTCATTAAGCAGTATCAACCGCGATATAATATCTTGCTCAAGGACGGAAAGAGCTATCCGAGTATCTGTATTACCAAAGAGGCATATCCGCGGATCTTTAAGACGAGGACGATCAATAAGAAAGCCGGCGAGTACTACGGCCCGTACAGTTTCGGCAATACGGTCGAGATGGTGCTTGAGTTGATACATAAACTCTATCCGATACGAACCTGTAACATGCCGCTAACAGCCGATTCCATCGAGAAAAAGAAGGTGCGGGTGTGTCTCAAATACCACTTAAAGAACTGCTGCGGCATCTGCGAGGGCAAAGGAAAAGAGGAGTATGGCGAGTGGATCGACCAGGCGCGGAAGTTGATTAAAGGTGATGCGCATGAGATCGGTCGGCAATTGGAGGAGCAGATGATGGCGCTGGCGGCAGAGATGAAGTATGAAGAAGCGGCGGACCTAAAACGTAAGATTGAGTTGCTGGAGCAGTTCAAGAGCAAGACAATTATCACGAATTCATCGGCAAAAGATACGGATGTTTTCGGGTACGACGAGCAGGAGGACAAGGTCTATATCGCAATGCTGCATGTGCATAACGGATCAATCGTGCAGGGACAGACCATTGAGTACCGCCGAAAGATGGAGGAGGAGAAAGAGGAGTTGCTGGCGATGGGAATGATGGAGTTAAGGGAGCGGTTAGAGAGTACGACCAAAGACGTGATTGTTCCGTTCATTCCGGAGGTTTTTGATGATTCACTACATATCCATATTGCCGTGAGCGGAGACAAGAAGAAACTGCTGGACCTGGCGATGCAGAATGTACGGCAGTATAAGTTAGACCGATTGAAACAGGATGATAAGCTCAATCCGGAGCAGCGGGGAGTACGGATCCTGACGGAGTTGCAGCAGATGATGGGGTTGGAGAAGATGCCGAAATGGATTGATTGCTTCGATAACTCGAATATACAAGGCAAGAGCGCGGTAGCCGGTTGTGTAGTTTACCGAATGGCGAAACCGAGCAAGAGCGATTATAAACGATTTGATATCAAGACCGTGCAGGGCGCGGATGACTATGCGAGTATGCGGGAGGTGGTACGAAGAAGATACCAACATATCCTCGATGAAAACGGCGCTTTACCGGACTTGATCATCGCCGACGGAGGTCTCGGTCAGATGCATGCGATACGAGAAGCGGTAGAAGATCAGTTGGGCTTACGCATTCCGATAGCGGGATTGAAGAAGAACGACAAACACCGGACACAGACTTTGCTGTTTGGTTTTCCGCCGAAGGAGATCTCGATGCCGGTGACGAGTGAAGTGTTCCGCTTGTTGACGAATATACAGGATGAAGTGCATCGATTCGCTATTTCGTTCCACAAAGCGAAGCGCAGCAAGGCCCAGATTCATAGCCAACTTGATGATTTACAGGGAGTTGGAGAGGTGACCAAGCAAAAAATACTGACTTATTTCGGTTCTGTGAAACGCGCTAGAGCAGCAAGCAAAGACGAATGGATCAAATTGCTCGGAAAACGCAGAGGATCAGACACTTACGAGCAAATTCAGGCCAAAATAAGTCTCTGAGAATTGAATGAAAAGCAAGAATATGACTACTTATACACTGAAACTAGACGACAATTCCAACATTTTTCTGTTGAATGAGAAAAATGAGACAGTGAGTGCATTGGAGATCTTGAATGCGAACGAACCGCATCGGGTGTTTGCGTTCGACGGAGCGATGGGGGCGGGTAAGACGACGTTCATCAAAAAGTTGGTCGAACAGATGGGTTCGGTCGATATCGTCAACAGTCCGACCTTTGCGATCGTGAACGTGTACGATGTGGAACAACCGTATAAAGGTGAGGTATATCATTTCGATTGTTACCGGTTGAAGGATCTCCGCGAGGCGATGGATTTCGGCGCGGAGGAATATCTGTATTCGGGTAACTACTGTTTTATCGAGTGGCCGGAGAAGATTGAAGCCCTGTTGCCGGATGATACGGTGTGGGTGAAGATCGAGCCGCAAGAAAACGGAGATAGACTACTGGTAATTGAAGATTAGTATGATAGAAGTAAAAGATATATGGAAGTCCTTCGGGGACTTGGAAGTGCTGAAAGGCGTGAACTTAAGCGTGAAGAAAGGCGAGATTGTAGCCATCGTCGGTAAGTCCGGCGCGGGAAAGACGACCTTGCTGCAGATCATCGGTACGCTGGACAGGCCGACAAAGGGAGAAGTAGTGATTGAGGGCACGGATGTGTTTGCGATGAAAGACCGCGAGTTGGCGGCGTTTAGGAACAAGCATATCGGGTTTATCTTCCAGTTCCATCAGCTCTTGCCGGAGTTCACGGCGCTGGAGAATGTCTGCATCCCGGCGATGATCGCGCGTCAGAAGGAGAGCGAGTACAAGCCGCGGGCCGAGAAGTTACTGCGCGAGTTGGGTTTGGGTGACCGAATGGACCATAAGCCGAATGAGTTGTCGGGCGGTGAGAAACAGCGCGTAGCGGCAGCGCGGGCACTGATGATGAGTCCTGATATCATCCTGGCGGATGAACCGACGGGAAGTCTGGACACGCAAAATAAGAAAGAGTTGAGCGATTTGTTGTTGCAGTTACGCAAGCAGTACGGTCAGACGATCTTGCTGGTGACACACGACAAGGAGTTGGCGCAGATAGCCGACCGTATCATCGAAATCAAAGACGGAGTGATTGAATGAAAAAAATCGTATACATAGCATGCCTGTTGGCCCTCTGCGGCTGTCAGAAAGGCCGAACGTTTTTTCCGAAGGATATAGAGCCGCAGCCTGTGGAGTTTGTGCGCTTCGATAGAGCTTTGCTGAATGTGCATGAGGCGAGTGTAAAAGAGGACGTGAAAGTGCTGTATGACGAGTACCCGGAGTTTATGCCCTTGTGGGTAGAAGATATCTTGGGAATTCCTTCCGCAGATACGTTGTATCTGGAGCAGCAGTTACCGCTGTTTCTGAACGACACGATGTATGGCTTCAAGCAGACGAATGCGAAGGAGCAGGAGGTGTTTGCGGACGTGAAAGATATAGAAGGAGCGCTCGGCAAGGCTTTTGCGCGAATCAGTTACCTCTTTCCGGAGACGGAGTTGCCGACCTTCTATCTGTTCGTATCAGGTTTTCAGACGCCTGTCTACTTCAACGACGAACTCATCGGTGTCGGCGCGGACATGTATCTGGGGAGCCATTATGAGTACTACAACCGCGTGGTGTACGAGTACCAGAAACAGACGATGCGCAAGGAGTGTATCCCGGTGGATGTAGTGAGTGCGTACCTGTTCCGAACGATCCCTTATACGAGTACCAAGAGCCGGTTGTTGGACCAGATGATGTACCGCGGAAAGGTGATGTACCTGACGGCGCAGATCTTTGATGAACTGCCGGGGTATGAAATCATGGGATGGACGAAAGAGCAGTGGAACTGGTGCGTGAAGAACGAAGAGGCGATTTGGCACCTGGTGATGGACAAGCGGGATTTGTTCAAGACGGAGAGTCTGATCTTGACGGGTTACCTGAATGACGGTCCGTTCACTTCGGAGGTATCGCAGGACGCGCCGGGACGCTTGGGTATATGGCTCGGATGGCGGATCGTGGAGAGCTATATGGCGCATAATGAAAATGTGACGCTGCAGGAACTGATGGCAGAACCGGACGCACAAAAAATCTTAGAAGAAAGTTATTACAAACCATAAGAAAACATGCGAAAACATTGGATCGATAATTTACGTTGGGTGACCGTACTGCTGGTACTCTTTTACCACGTTATTTACTACTACAA
>ONJT01000019.1 GCA_900318245.1 uncultured Bacteroidales bacterium | reverse complement strand
GGGTCGTTGTAGACGACAACGTTGATAGGCTGCAGGTGTACAATGGTGACATAAAGCCGAGCAGTACTAATTGCCCGAATCTTTTTCTATAAAAAGTTTTTCCTCGCAAGAGGAGTCAAACGGATTTGATTGTCTTGCGCGTGAGCGCTTTACATTCGCATATGTCAACCCCATAAGTTGTGGCTGGATTTTGGGAGGTATTCCTTTCAACTTTCAACTTTCAACTTTAACCTTTATTTAGGTGGTTATAGCGCTGAGGTCCCACCCCTTCCCATTCCGAACAGGGTCGTTAAGAGCGCTGAGGTCCCACCCCTTCCCATTCCGAACAGGGTCGTTAAGCTCAGCATCGCCGATGGTACTGCACTGCGTTGTGGGAGAGTAGGTAGCCGCCACATTGAGAGAGTTCCTTTAGGGACTCTCTTTTTTTGTGCCTGCTACGCTACTCTCTCCACGTTGCAGTGCTGTACCGAGGGAACCGATGTGTACTGCCGCGTTGTGCTGGTGAAGCGATTGAGGCGCACCGAGAATGTCCGGGGGACATTCGAAGGAGTAAGTGCGCCGCGCGAGTGCGGGCAGCCCTCACCGTTGCCCGCACATAGAAATAATCGTTCGAGCGAAGCGAGATAAGAACACCTTATTAATGGGGAAAGAAAAAATAAATGAATGCAAAGGCTGTGCAATACGGAGCATAATAGACTTGGACGGTCTCGATGCGAGTTATCTCCACTTAAATAGTGTTAGTTTGTTACACAATGCGGTCATTGCCAACGTTTCATATAGAAAATAGCGTCCTCTCTCTCTCCGTCCCTCCCTACAAGGAGAGGGAAGCGATTACAGGATGGAGGGTCACCGACACGCTTTATCCCATTTCTTTAGAATGCATTTCTTAAATTCCTTTCTACTGTTGACACGTCTTTGAATATCCCATATTTATAATCAATCTCAAACTTGTCTGATATGCGGAGAAGATTGAATCCTGTGGCATAGTAATAATTTCGTCCAACAGTGTATAACCATTTTGCATCGGACAGGTTGAAGTTTCCAAAATGCTGATACAGACAATACTCAATATAGCGGGCGGAACCTTCCATTGTTTCATACAACTGCTCCAGGGCTACAATGTCTATACCTAATTCTTTTTTTACCCTTTCTCTGCGTTCGTCACGCAACTTAAAGAACAACTGGATATAGGCTTTTGCCTCCTCAATATCGTTGGTGTCAATTACTTTTAGCAGCAGGTCGTTCTCCCAAGTGATACTTTCTTTGTACCAATCATGACTAGCGACTAAGGTGGGTAGAGTATCTGGTAAAACCGCATCGGTGATTGCTTCGTAAATATCCAGATAGCCATCGTTCTTAAACTGGAAACCATGAAAGTACTCATGCATCACCATCGTAGCCCATGCGTTGACCGAAGTGACATCTGGAATTGTCCTCCTTGTCTGTTCTAGACTGCTGCACCTCACGATGGGAGCGTAATAGTCGATATTGCTTTCCTCATCTGTTGTGAAGGTTGAGTGCATATGGAATGTTTTATCATCTACTTTCTTCGTCTGGTAAATCTGGATGTCGTTGCCACTGCATACCAATACTGACGGATACTTGGCTAAGAACTTCTCCGTGGGATTCACAATATAGCAGCAGGTATCTCCGTAATATAGCAGAGGCACATCATATTGCTTATCAGCAAATCCTCTCCAGACGCTATCGTTGATGATTACTTTCAGGGCATAAACATATTGCAGTCTCTCAACATCCTTGTTGGTAGATTGCGCATCGGCAGATATTGCAACGATGGCGAATAGTGCGGCAATGATAGTTCGCTTCATGTTTTTTGTTTGTCCTTATGAAAGCGGATAGTTCAGAATGTACTTCGGCTTATCCGCTCAATGTCTTTTTTTCTAACGGGAAGCGGGATAAGTATGTAATACATTTTATTTGCTTTGACTTTCTATTGTCGAGGCAAGAAGGTCGGCATGGCGAGTGAGATGTTCTGGAAAAATCAAGTGGATGTAAGCATCACCATCTTCTCCAATATTTACCACATACTTGCGGTTGATGAATTTGTTGCGATTGCCTTTGTTTACAGCACGGTCGAAGAGCAAAGAGAACAAACGACTACGGAACTCTTGCGGAGGAATTTGTTCGTCTCTTTGACGGATAGTAATCGTTTTGCCATCAAAATCACAAAAGAAATAGAGAATAATATTTGGATTGACGTTAAGGATACGTTGTAATTCGGTACTGATACTTGTCATGGCCTCCATATCCACATCTACGTCTCTGTGCTTACATGCCAACAGAATGTCGTATATGGTACAATTGGCGAACAAAGACAAATCATCCTTGCTCACTACCATCAACGGATCGATAGTAGTAAGTTTAATGAAATACTCTCCGTGGCTTGTGGAAATAGGAATCGTTAGAGACGATGTCATGCTTGCTCCATCTCTTTACGTAACAATGCCAAACCTTGCTCCTTGCGTCGGCGTAATTTCTTTACTAATTCTACGACAGGAGCAGATGGTGTGGAGAATAACTCAACCTGATTGTAACTCATAGTCTTCATAACAATTAGTAAATTTTGCGCTGCAAAAATAATATTTTTTTTTGACATGTACAAGTATTTTAGCAAGAAAATGCAAGAAAAGTTGATTTTGCTGGGATTTGGGCTATTTTTTTTTATAATCCCTCTTAGGCGGAGCGGTCATGGACTTCCTCCCGATTAACGGGAGAACGCAGCTATTTGTTTGTATCGTTCGATAAGTTTGTCGTGGCGGATGAAGCCATAGACGGCTACAATGAGAGCGCCGACAAGGTCAAGAATCAAGTCCTGCATAGTGTCACGCAAGGCTGCATGACCGCATAGAGGTTCGTCTTCGGGAGTGAAGATAGAACCCGTGGTAGTAGCCATGAACTGCTGCGTGTTCGTGCCCATAAGGCTGTCATACGTATATTCGATAATCTCCCAGCAGGCACCGAGCCCGAGCGAGAACATGACCAGAAAAAGGCAGAGGAACCATTTGTTGAAATAGATATATTTGTCGTTCTCCGCCATGATGATATGGATAAGCCAGAGGGCAATCATCGAGAGCAGGAAACCGCTCTCTGCGTGCAGCAGTTTGTCCCACCACGGGACGCGTCCGTAGAGGTCGAGCCCGTCGCCCATAATAAGCGAGGAGAAACAGAAAACAACGATGAAGACCGACAGCAGCCACGGCACTTCGATACGGAAACGGCTGCGGAGCAGATGCGGCAGGTACATAATCAGCAGCATCGCCACATATTGCAGCCCGCGAAAGACAATCTCGTCCCATGTGCTTCTTGCCACAATGAGCCATGCCACGTTTGCCACCGCCATCCCCGCAATCAGCCACGTAGCAATCCTGTTTAGCTTATGAAGTCTGTCGTTATGCATGATTCTTTTCTTGGTTTTCCTCCTCTATCGCTTCGCGGAACATCTGTTCGCAGAGACGGACGGAAGTGTCGATGTCGTACTTTTTAGCGGCTTCTGCGTACTCGCGTTCCATTTTCGCTTTTTCATCGGGATGGTCAAGCCACCAATCGATGGCGCGTGCCAGATCTTTCGGCCGTCCGGGCGCAAAGAGACTTCGCCCGTCCAACGCAAACTGCGGCGTGGCGCTGTCTTCGCTGTTGGCTATCACCGGCACTAATCCTGTAGCAAAGGCCTCGATACATGAGATGGCTTCACTCTCCATGTCTGAAGCATGCACATAGAGGTCTGTGTGCAGCAAAAGGTCAATGAGCTCCGGTTTGGAGAGGAAGACGAACTGCGGCGGGTTCGGCAGTTGCTTGCCTAATTCCACGTACTCGTCGTATTTGGGACCTTTGCCAGCAAAAACGAGTTGGATGCGGTCGGCGTACTTGCTGAACGGCACGGCATTGATGATGACATCCTGCCGTTTCTCGCCGGACAGCCTTCCGACCATGGTGATGGTGATATGGCCGCTATCGCTACGGGATGTGAGACAGTTGCCTCTGTCAGAGAGTTTCCGCTGCCCCGCAGCGATAAAATCAGGGTCAATGCCGTTGGAGATGACATGTATCTTTGCTTTGTATCCGCGTTTGACGAGTTCGTCCGCCATGAACTGCGAGGGCACATGGATGTGGTTGAAATGTTGGTAGAGCAGGAAACGGAAGGTATAATAGAAACGATCGTTGAGCCATTCCGCCTTACCCAGACCGATAGAAGAAGTCATGTTTTCCGGTTGGATGTGGAACGCTGCCGTGGACGGTTTGTGCATCTGGTCAGCTATGAGTTTGGTGGCTGTCTCCAGCGCGAAAGGCATCATACAATGCACGATGTCCGCCCATGCCACCGCCTCGCGGATGATGTCCAGATCGACTTGCGCGAACTGGAAACCGTGTGAGTGAATGAGGTCGTTGAAAAGGGGTACTTTGAACTCCTTGAGGACGAACTTGTCAGGTGCCGGTTCGCCGGTAGTAAGGATGCGCACTTCATTGCCGTGCTCGCGAAGTACCGCCGCAAAACGCTGGGCGGAGATGGACGTGCCGTTGTTGTTGGTGTCGTACGTGTCAATGACGAGAAGTATTTTCATGTATAAATAGTTATAATTGAATCCGACTGCAAAGTTAGTGCTTTTTTACGAATTGTGCAAGTTTTAGTGGCAAAAAGTTTTCCAAATGCCATATTTTGGGACATAGGTCAATCAATAGGGAAATATGGAAAAACTGACAAAAGGGGCATATGGCACATTTTTTGTTAGGAAAAATGTTAAATCGTTAAGTTGTTATGGCGGAACTGATTATTACACACAGGCAGAGAGGATGCATCCGCTAATTATCATATTACTGACGCTGTTTGGCGTGGCGGTGCTTTTTTGGTTGGTGTTCGGCATCAATTGGCGTAGCAAACAGAACTACGACCGCAAGCACCGTCGGCTTCACGCGAGGATGCAGGCAGAGGACACCGAAGCGCTGCAACGGCTGCTGTTCTCCAACAGCCTCACGATGCGCGTGGAGCAGCGTTTCCGTCCGTTAGCCATGCTGCTTGCTCAGGACGGACGACCGAGTGTGGCGGTTTCTGACGTGGAGATCATCACTTCCGGCAAAGACAAATATAACATGCTGATGAGTGACCTCATTTGCGCCAAGGAATCCATCCACATGGAGTATTTCCATTTCGGCATAGACCGCTACAGCCGCCGGATTCGTCAGTTGCTGATGGAGAAAGCGCGGCAGGGTGTCAAAGTGCGGTTCATCAACGAGAACATCGCCAATTGGCCTATACCGGACTGCTATTTCCACTCCATGCGGAAGGCAGGTGTGGAGGTGGTCAATTTCTCCGATTCCAAGTTCTCGCTGCTGCGTTTTCTGCTGACGCTCAGTTACCGCGACCACAGGAAGATAGTGGTCATAGACAACCGCATCGGCTATACCGGTGGCATGAATATCACCGCGAATTATTTCCACCGCTGGCGTGACACGCATCTTCGGCTGACCGGAACGGCTGTAGCCTCGCTGCAACTTGCCTTTCTGGATACATGGCTTGCCTCAGGAGGGCACATCCATTCTGCTTTAGTCAACTTCTTCCCGGAGCGTCTTCAATCCGGAACGGACTCCGCCGAGAAGGGGCAATGGAGTGTTCTCACCCAGATTACGCCGGATGACCCGACTTCGCCCGAGCCCGTATTGCAAACCGCCTATGAATGGATTTT
The DNA here is from genome assembly GCA_900318245.1 of uncultured Bacteroidales bacterium. Taxonomy (GTDB): domain Bacteria; phylum Bacteroidota; class Bacteroidia; order Bacteroidales; family Paludibacteraceae; genus Colicola. Next base: position 67,035 of record ONJT01000019.1, on the reverse strand, counting down.
GAATCATGCGCAGAGCTATGTCTGGTTCCAGAGTCCCTATATTGCGCCGCCACCGTCCTTGTTGGAGGCCATGCGCCATGCGGCACAACGCGGTGTAGATGTGCGTGTTATGGTACCCAAACAATGCGACACTGCAATCATGCGACCCATCAACAAGAGTTATTATGCCGACCTGGTACATGCCGGTGTACAGCTCTATATCCGTTCCGGCGAGTTCATGCACAGCAAGACCATCGTCTGCGATGATTACCTCTCATGTGTCGGCACAACGAATCTCGACTACCGCAGTTTCGGAATCGACTACGAGATCAATACGTTCTTTTATGACCGCGAGGTGGCTCTGCGTCAGAAACAGCTTTTTGTGGACGACCTGCCTATATGCCATCTGCTCAGTAGCGCAGAGGTCAGAACAACTCCGTGGCAACGCCTTATGCGCCACTTGGCTCCGATAGTATAATATTTAATAACACAATAAATATGGAAATCAAACAATCAATACGTATTCAAACCTCGCTGCTGAACGGGGTGGAGAAAAAAGCACTTGTATGGATGGCATCGCGTATGCCTCAATGGGTCACCAGCGACATGCTGACGTGGTTCGGACTCTTCGGCTCGGCACTCTGCGGCCTCGGGTTCTTCCTCACACACTACAGCATTTATTGGCTATGGCTGTCGTGCTTGGGCTTGGTAATCAACTGGTTCGGCGATTCGCTGGACGGTTCTACCGCCCGTGTGCGCCACACACAGCGGCCGCTCTACGGTTATTACCTTGACCATAACATCGACACGGTGACCGAGGCGTTTATGTTTATCGGAGCGGGGCTCTCGCCGTTGATGAACATGAGCGTGGCGCTGCTCTGTTATGCCGCTTATCTGGCGCTCACGGTCTATGTCAGCATCAATGCCCACCTCAAAAGCGAGTTCAAACTGACGTACGGCAAAATGGGTCCGACGGAGTTCCGGCTCATCATCATTATTGCCAATATCCTGCTGATGTACGTACCTGCGCTCACCGCATACCATGGTTCGTTCTCTTATTTCGGCGAAACAATCCATTACGGCACGCTGGATATCATCGGCATCGGCATTCTGGCTATTCTCTGTGTCTTCTATTTCGTCAGCTTCTTCAAGGATCTGCATTGGTTCGCTCAGAAAGATCCGTTAATCAAACATCCGAAAGATGGGCAGGTATAAAGGCATCGCGAACTTCGTACTGAACGAACGTGTAGTATTCAGGAAGAAAAATCAATCATAAGGTAATCGTTTTAGGGTTTGTGTTACTCACGCTGGGCGCATCCTGGGGCTGGAGAAGGTTCCAAGGGGGCTGTTCGCCCATAGAATACCTTATGGTAGCCGCTATTTTCAGAGCCTCGATATCGTAAGATACCGGGGCTCTTTGTTTGTGTCTTCTCTTTTTTTGCATCTATCTCTTGCGTATATCATTTTTTTGTAGTAATTTTGCGGCGGATTTGTGAATATCGGTCCAAGACAATACAAAACACATTATATCATGAAAAAATTCTTCTTGTTGTCCCTCGTGACATGTATGGCAGTTATGGTACAGGCGGAGACTTGGTCTTTCGGCGGAGGTACTATGTATTTTGACAATTCCACTACCCATTGGAACGAAGCGAAAATGATGCTCGTCATTGGTAATGAGTGCTGGTCTGAAGTGGTGGAGATGCAGCCGACAGGAGAAGCGAACCTCTGGTCTGCCGCCCTGCCGAATCACTGGAACGGCCCTTCATACATGGCGGTTATTAACGGTAAGGATATGTGGGGTGCCGGCGTATGGGGCTCTGCGAATATCCAGAATGCTTCGCATTATTCCGCAGCGTACGAGAGCGGATTGGTAACTATCGCAGAAGATGCGTATATCTTCGTTCCGCAGAGCGCTGAGAATGGTTGTACGCTCGTGCTCTACCGCAAAGGTGAGGAACCGCATCCGGAAGCAGAACCGGAGAACCATTGGTTCGTTAAAGGCGACTTCAACAACTGGGAAGGCCAGGCGCTGGCTGTGAAGCCGGAAGGCGAACCCAATACGGTCTATGCCGCTGTTAACTTGCCTGCTGCTAAGGAGCTCGTCTTCAAAATCCAAGGCTATGATACTTGGTATGGCAATAGCGGCATGATGACGCAGGCTAACCATACCGGTTGGATCTTCGGCAGTGATAACAATGCCAACTGCGCGCTGATCACTACGATAGGCGGCGAGTACGTCTTCGCGCTTGATACGACGACGATGGCTGTGACCGTTCAGTATCCGGCGAATGCCAAGCAGGCGACGCTGTATGAATCGCCTGTGAAGGATCAGAACACCGACGTCATGCTGCAGGCTTTCTATTGGGCACATGTAGGCAATACAGGCGAGGACTACACCGAGTTCGGCGATGTCAAGTGGGCTGCGCTGAATGCCGAGGCAGCTGAGATAGCGGCTAACTTCGACCTCGTATGGTTGGCTCCGTCTCAGGAGACCGCCGACTATACCGGTTACCTGCCTATCAACTATAGCAAGCAGGGCGAAGTCTCCGATAACACGGAAGGTCACTCACCTTGGGGCTCGGGACAAGACCTGAAGAACCTGATTGACAACCTGCATATGGGTGGAGCCAAAGTGATTGCCGACATCGTGCTCAACCACTCCAGCGCCAGCCACCCGGATGAATATACCGGCCCGAACTACAACTGGTGTCGTTGGAACACGATCGACTTCGGCAAGTACGGCCAGTTCAATCCGGACTACAGGTGGATATGCAAGGGAGACGAGATGTTCTACGGCAAGAAAGACGTGTACGGTAACGAATGCGGCAATAGCGACAACACCCTTAACGAGGAAGACGAGATGAAGGTCAGCTACAAAGGTGGTGAGACCTGGTGGGCGGAGTCGGAGTTCAACTGCATGTACTCGCGCGACTGGGCGCACAAGAAGAAAGAGGTTCGCGAGATGAGCCGTGCTTTCCTCACCTGGATGCGCGACAGCATCGGATATGACGGCTTCCGCTATGACTTCATGAAGGGTATTCACGGTTCGCACCTCTATGACTACAACTGCGCCAGTGCTCCGTATTTCTCGGTAGCAGAGCTGTTCGACGGCGATATCGACAAGCAGTTGGGCTACCTGCAGGATGCCAACTATCGCACCTATGTGTTCGACTTCCCGGGTAAGTTCAACATCTACGATGCGGCTATCCGCGAGTACAAGCTGCAGAACCTGAAGAACAACAGCAACACGCTCATCTATGGTCCATACAAGAAATACGCTGTGACGTTCTGCGACAACCACGATTCCTTCCATGAGGAAGGTAAGAGCCTGAACTACCACGCTAACACTATTGACGACCGTCAGGCGCATCAGGCACTGGCTTACCTGCTCTCGATGCCCGGAGTGCCGTGCGTGCTGTACCCGTATTGGCATAACTATAAGACCGAGTGCCAGGCGTTCATTAAGGCACGCCGCGCAGTAGGCGTACATAGCGAATCGACAGTTGAAGACTGGGCCGGCAGCGGCGCTGAAGGCGATAACTACTACACCGCCTTGATCCAAGGCACGAACGGACAACTGTTCCTCAAGCTCGGTTACGACTGCAACCCGACGGATGCGCCGATGGTGGCTGCGCCGGAAGGCAAGAAATGGGTATGCGCTTGGGCGAACAGAGACCATGCCGGTGTATGGTACACCGTGGATGACGACACACCGACGAGCATAGAGAGCACGCAGGACGGCGCTCAGGGCACGAAAGTGCTCAAAGAAGGGGTGGTATATATCCAGCGTGACGACCAAGTCTTCACAGTACAAGGTCAGCCTACGAAATAACTCGTTCATAGTATTCCCGCGTCAAGCGGTGATAACAAAGGAAAAAGTGCACTGAGAAGTGCATTTTTTTTCTTTAAAATTTGCGTATGTCAGAAAAAAGTCGTACTTTTGCACGCTTTTTCGGCTGAGAAGCCGAGAGAGGCTAACATGTTTAACCCTTTAACGGGAATCCTAGTGTCCTAGTTTCCTAGAATCCTAGTACCCTAGTTCCCACCCAATTTATCTACCAATTATGGCAGAAAATCTTTCTCTCCAGAACTTCGACTGGGATGCCTATGAAGCACAAAAGCAAGGCACATCAAGGACAACGAAGTCGTTGAGGGTACCGTCATCAGTATCAACAAACGCGAAGTCGTTGTAAACGTAGGTTACAAGTCGGACGGTATCGTTCCGGCTGCTGAGTTCCGTTACAATCCTGAGCTGAAGGTAGGCGACAAAGTAGAAGTCTACATCCAGAGCCAGGAGGACAAGAAGGGCCAGCTCGTTCTGTCTCACAAGGAGGCACGCACCGCTCGCGCTTGGGACCGCGTTAACGAGGCTTACAACGCAGGTGAGATCGTTACCGGTTACATCAAATGGCGTTCGAAAGGCGGCATGATCGTGGACGTACTCGGCATGGAAGCATTCCTCCCCGGTAGCCAGATCGACGTGAAGCCGGTTCGCGACTATGACATCCTCGTTGGTAAGACGATGGAGTTCAAGATCGTGAAACTCAATCCGGAATTCCGCAACGTCGTTGTTTCCCACAAAGCGCTTATCGAGGCTGAACTCGAGGCTCAAAAGGCTGAGATCGTTGGCAAACTCGAGAAGGGCCAGGTACTCGAAGGTACGGTTAAGAACATCACCAACTACGGTGTGTTCATCGACCTGGGCGGCGTGGATGGTCTTATCCACATCACTGACCTCAGCTGGGGCCGCGTTAATGACCCGCACGAGCTGCTGCAACTCGACCAGAAGATCAACGTCGTTATCCTCGACTTCGATGAGGAGAAGAAGCGTATCGCGCTCGGTCTCAAGCAGTTGACTCCGCATCCGTGGGATGCTCTTGATCCAAACCTCAAGGTAGGTGACAAGGTTCACGGTAAGGTGGTTGTGATGGCTGATTACGGCGCATTCGTTGAGATCGCTGAAGGTGTAGAAGGTCTCGTTCACGTAAGTGAGATGAGCTGGAGCCAGCACCTCCGCAGCGCTAATGACTTCCTGAAAGTCGGCGACGAGGTAGATGCAGTTATCCTGACTCTCGACCGCGCTGAGCGTAAGATGAGTCTCGGTATCAAGCAACTCAAGGCTGATCCGTGGGCTAACGTGGAGACCAAGTACGCAGTTGGCACACGCCACTGGGCTAAGGTTCGTAACTTCACCAACTTCGGTGTCTTTGTAGAGATCGAGGAAGGCGTTGACGGACTCATCCACATCAGCGACCTGAGCTGGACCAAGAAGATCAAACACCCGAATGAGTTCACCCAGATCGGCGCACAGATCGAAGTTGTTGTTCTCGACATCGACGTAGCTAACCGCCGTCTCTCCCTCGGTCACAAACAACTCGAGGAGAACCCGTGGGAAGAGCTCGAAGCTAAGTTCGGCGTAGATACCATCGTTGATGGTAAGGTTGTTGAACTGACCGACAAGGGCGCAGTTGTTTCGCTCGAGGACGGCGTTGAGGCATTCTGCACGACCCGCCACCTCCAGAAGGAAGACAAGAGCCCGGTTGCTGTTGGTGACACCCTGAGCTTCAAGGTGATTGAGTTCAACCGCGACGCTAAGCGTATCCTCGTTTCGCACCTCCGCACTTGGGAGGAGCGCAAGGAGGCAGCTCCGAAGGCAGCTAAGAAAGCCGCTAAGGCTGAAGAACCCGCTCTCGACCTGCCGAAGGTAGAGAAGACCACCCTTGGTGATCTCTCTGCGCTCGCAGAACTGAAGGCATCCCTCGAGGCAGAGGCTAAGCCTGCAAAGAAAGCCGCTAAGGCAGAGGAGCCCGCAGAAGAGAAGCCGGCTAAGAAGGCAACCAAGAAAGACGCTGAGTAATTTCGGCGAAGCTTTTGTAAAAAAAATGGCATGCACACTTGTGTATGTCATTTTTTTTTTGTACCTTTGCACCCGCAAAGGTAAGAGCAAATTAAAAATCAATTATACTATGGCTAATTACAAATGGAGTTTTGCGAATGTGGGAGGTGTGACCCGCGTGCGCATTCATGATGCCGAGGACATTCGTCACTTGGGTGAATTAGACAAAAAGATGTGGACCGTGCTCAGTTGTCCGACCACCGGTCTGGAGATCAGCGAAGAGTCGTTGCGTCTGATTGACCTTGACGGCGACGGTCAGTTGCGTGTGAAAGAGGTAGTGGCGACAGCCGATTACCTGTGTGCAGCCCTCAAAGACCCGCAGAGTCTGTTCGAGCAGAAAGACGAACTTGCGCTGGACAATATCGCCGACGAAGCGATAAAGGCTGTTGCTGAGCCATTGGCAAAGGACGGCAAGGTAAGTCTCGCCGATGTGGACGCAGCCATCGCGGCTGTTACCATCGAGGAGCAAGCTGTTCCGGCAGCTCCGCTCGAGGCGGATGTCATCGCGGCTTATAAGGAGAAGAGTGCCGATTACGCCGCGTATTTCGAGCAGGAGAAGTTGCAGAAACTCGGTTTGGCGGTTATTCCAGAGGACGCAGTGAAGCCGGGTATGACAGAGAAGAAATTCGCGGAGATGGGTGCGCAGATCGCCGAATGGGAAGCTGCGAAAGCTGCGGCTGAGAGTGCGAACGCCGAGGCATTGGCTGCAGCGAAGGCGGTCTTTGAGCCCTTGCGTAAGTTGCTGTTGCTGCATCGCGATTTCTACCGCTTGCTGCGTAACTTCGTGACCCTCGAGGATTTCTATGACCAAGACGAGGCCACGATTGCTTCCTTCCAGGCGGGTACCTTGATTATTGACCAGCGCGCGTGCCACTTGTGTATCCGCGTGCACGACATGAGCAAGCATGACGCCCAGGCGCCGCTGAGCGGTATGTATCTGCTGTACTGCAACTGCATCAACAAGAAAACGGGTAAGACGCTGCAGATCGTGGCGGCGATGACGCAGGGCGAGATCAAGAACCTGTCGATCGGTAAGAACGCGGTCTTCTACGATAACGACGGTCTGGATTACGACGCTACGGTGACGAAGATCATCGACAACCCAATATCTATTCGTCAGGCGTTCTGGACCCCGTACCGCAAGTTGGCGAACTGGATCGAAGAGAAGATCAACAAGTCGGCGGCGGAGAAAGACGCGAAGGCATTCGAGGACATGAAGGAGAAGACGGAAGGCGTTTCTACCGATCCATTATTGGCGGAGAAGAAACAGGCGTTCGATATCGCGAAGTTCGCCGGTATATTCGCCGCCATCGGTATGGCTTTAGGCATGATCGGCACCGCGCTGGCAGCAGTAGCCAAAGGCATGAGCGGTTTCCTCTGGTGGCAATATGTGATCGTGTTTGTATGTATATTGCTCGTCATCAGCGGTCCGAGTATGATCATGGCGTATATGAAGTTGCGTCGCCGTAACCTGGCGCCGGTGCTGAACGCCAACGGTTGGGCGGTGAACGCCGATGCAATCATCTCTGTGCCGTTTGGCCGCACGCTGACCGAGCAGGTGGCATTCCCGATCATCAAGATCAAGAAGAAAGGCTTGAAACCATGGGCGAAATGGTTGATAGCGTTATGTGTTATTGCTGTAATCTTAGGAATCGTATGTCTCGTATTACATCTGTGTGGCTTCTGCTGGCACTGCTTGTGCTTCCATTAAGCGCGCAGGAGCCTGTTGACACGGCTTTCGTGGATAGCGAAGGTGCGGAGTTAGAGGATCTGGATTCGTTGGACGTACGATCTAGTGAGTTGCCGGAATGTCTGGCGGGCTTGTTCTCGCACGATACCTTGATTCTGGGTTGTGAGATGGAGTTGCTGCCGCAGAAGATCATCGTTCGTACGAAGGACGGAGATGTAGTCTATCGTTTGGCGCCGCAGTTCATGTTGGATACGAACCTTATTAACCATCACCCGGCTGACACGGTTTATCGTTTTATATGGACGGACGAGCGCGTGAACCCGTATGGGACGATGTTCGATAGCCTGAAGGACGATGTGCGCGTGTCGATGGCGGGCTTTACGCTGCCGCATCCGGGTTACATCACCAGCCCGTATGGTTGGCGTCGCAACCGCATGCACAAGGGTACGGACCTGAAAGTACAGGTGGGCGATTCGATTCGTTCGGCTTGGCCGGGACAGGTGCGTATCGTCGGATGGGATCCGCGCGGATACGGATATTTCGTGGTCGTTCGTCACCCCAACGGTTTGGAGACCGTTTATGGTCACTTGAGTCGTCCGATGGTGGATGAATATGAGATGGTTCCGAGCGGATATGTGCTGGGCTTGGGCGGCAACACAGGTCGTTCGACCGGTAGTCACCTGCATTTCGAGATTCGTTATTTAGGCGAAGCGATGGATCCGGCGGGCGTGATCAATTTCGGTACGGGTCAGTTGAAGTACCCGGATGAGTACGTAATCGGCATCAAAGCCATGAAGCAGGCGCGTGCAGCGGCCGCGGCGAGGAAGTACCATACCGTGCGCAGCGGCGACACGCTGAGCGGTATCGCGAAGAAATACGGCACGACCGTGAAGAAACTATGCCAACTCAATAAGATCAGGGAGAGTTCTGTGATCCGAATAGGACAGAAGATACGAGTGAGGTAATCACTCATGGTGATAGGGTTCACCCCGGAGAATGGTCATTGCGCGGTAGATCTGCTCGATGGCCATTATTCGTATCATCTGGTGGGAGAAAGTCATTTGGGAGAAAGACAGTTTGCCGTTGGCGCGCTGATAGACGGCGTCGCTGAAACCGTAGGGGCCGCCGATGACGAGCATCATGTCTTTGCCCGACGACATCTTCTTCTGGAGGTAATCGGCGAACTCAATCGAGCGGAACTCGCGGCCGTGTTCGTCCAGCAGAATGACATCCATGGCGGGCGTGAGGGCTTGCAGAATGAGGTTGCCTTCGGCGGTTTTTATCTGGTCCTCGGTCAGGGACTTGGCGTTCTTAAGATCCGGCAGCACGACGAGTTCAAACGGCACATAGTGCCGCAAGCGCTGTTGGTATTCATCGATGAGGGAACTCAGACGCGCGTCACTCGTCTTCCCTGTAAATAGCAATGTTATCTTCATCCGTGAAATAGGCCTCGTAGTTGTCTCCCGTCCAGGTGAACTTATAGATGACATTATTGCCCATGAAACCGTCATAGCTGACGATGGCGGTGTAGTAGGTATGATTGACTTCGAAGGGTATACTCGTTCCGCTACCGTCGTTCTTGACCACCGTGACGCCATAGTGAATGGACTCGTCAGGGCTTACGGAGATGGTGGTGAAGAGGTCATTGAAATAGTCTTCGGGTGTGATGCCACCCCATATTTCTGCGAGGTTGAGACTGTCCACTGTAGAGGCGAGGTAGGGCAGTTTGCTGTTGATCTTATCGTCCGGATCAAGCGGATATATGTAATCCCATATGCCGCGTACGCGGTAATCGAAATGCACGTCCATGATACTCTCGGCGGTGGTCTTCACGGTTTCGATGAACAGTTTTCCGACGGGTTTGAGTGTCTCGGGATTGACCACAAAGGCAAAGACCCAGTAGTCGGTGTCGGGCGTCAGGTTCGTAAAGAAATGCGTGATAGGACCGTATTGGAGGCAATGGCTCGCGAAGGGCGCGATATTAAACTCACCCTCTCTGAGTAGCCCGTTCCTCCATTGGATATAGGCGGTGTTGGCGGAGTCGAGTGCCAGAATCATGAATTGCTTGGAATGGTTGAAAGGATCGACCAGTTCGTTTGCCGGCATACAAGAGATGAGGTAATACGCATCTTTGTTCGGATGGAAATTATACTCGATGAATCCCGCGGAGACGTTCTGTGCACTCATCTCTATCGTCACATCGTCAACCACCCACGGTGCTTCGGGGTTACAGGAAGAAATTGAAAATTGAAAAATGAAAATTGAAAGGAAGAGCAAAATCCTTTCGCCTTTCACCTTTAACCTTTCGCCTTTATTCCTCATACTCTCTCCTTTCTTTTTCCTCTTGTTCCAAGAGGGATTGTACGGAATAGATGAAGCGCAGGCAAGTCATCACATGTCCGCCGTAATGGCCGAAGTTATAGGTGATATTGGACGCTGCCCACCGGGCTTTCGCGTTGACGGCATTCTGGAAGGATACCGTCTCGTCATCCATGGAGTGGGCGATATATACGGAGGCTTCCGGCATCCAAGAGAACGAGACGATGGAGTTCTCGATCATGGCTTTCTGAAGTTCCGATACTTTCCATGAACGCTGATCCATCGCTTCTTCGGTAAGAATTTCATGCGTCACTTTCGTGCCGATGAACTGATTGATCTGCGAGGTCGTATATTTCTTGCTGTTGATCCACTCGTCAATATGGTCGCTGATACGCGGTCTCACCAGATCTTCCATTTTGATATTGAGACTGTTGCCGAGAATCATACCCTGTACGACAAGGGGTACGCCGACAGGATAGTTAGCCAAGTCGGTGTTGACAAACTGCTCATAGGTGGCTTTCACGTCATACGGACCACCACCCGCAAAGACACGGTGAATTTTTACCTGCTTCGGGTTCTCGTCTGCGTAATACTCCGTCTCAATGAGTCGCTCTACTGCCATAGTATTCGCGCCCCCTTGACTATATCCCATGAGGATAATTTCGGGCTCTTCGGGACTCATGCCTACGGCCTCCAGCCATGGTTTAACGGCATGGTACATATCAAGTACATTACGCGCGGTGAGGTCCATGACGAGGTAGGGATGAACCTCATTGACGGTCACACCATAACCCATATAATCGGGGATGATCAGACCATAACCCATCGGCGCCAGCATACCTTCGAGCGAGAAGCAGTTACTCGGTGCTTCGGAGTTCGAGCAAACGGTATAATGGCTCACGAGGATGAGGCGTTTGGGCCTGCGTCCGCGAGGCAGGATGACCTTTCCGCTCAGGGTGACGGTATCCCACTTGGTGTTGATGCTCGGGTAGGTACCTACGACTTCAATCACTTTGTTCTGGTCGTGGTATTTGAGTAGCGACTGCATGATATCGGCGGCCGTCGTGCTGGTCGTCTTCGGCGCCTTGTTTGGATTCTTCGAACCCTCCGAATCTTCCGAATACTCGGATTCCTCCGAATACTCCGACTCCTCTGCTACGAAATCCACCACTCGTTCGCCGCCGGGCAGGTAGCAGTTCATCGGAACTCCGTCGTTGAGGTTCACCTCATGTTGCCCGATCACGCGGAAAGCGAGATCCGGCGCGCCTTGCAGGTCGCTGAAATCCACACTTTCATCCGGCCGAAACTGACAAGCCGTCAAAGCCAAAGCGGCGATTAGAAATCCTATTTTTAACCCTTTAACCATTTAACTGTTTAACGTGCGAAGCACCTAGAACCTTGCACCGAATCCTGCACTGATTATTTTGGATGAAGTCATAAAAATCGTGTTACCGTTGCGCAGGGCGTACAGGCCGCCGAAGTCGGCGAACCAGAACCAGCGCTCGTAGTTGGCGCTCAGACCGATGACCGTGAACTGAACGGCCGCACCAACGACCGTCTTTCGTCCCCAGCCGTCCATCTCTGAACCGCCGTTGATATCCATTCCGAGACCCAGACCCGAGTAGAGGTTCACGTTCGGATGATGGAGATAGGTGAAGCGGATAGTAGGCATGAACACGAGGTTATAGAACCAATGTCCGCCTTCACGGGCCACTTCCACACCGCGGCCGTTGCGCGTCACATTGTCCCAACGCACATCGCTCCAATCGACCATCGCGCCGAAGGAGAACCAGTGCTTGAAGCGCCATTGGTACTCGATCCACACGTGTTGGTCGTGGTGGTAGTTCTCGTGATAGGTCTGCCGATAACTCTCCGGCATCGTCGTCGTGATAGCCGTCGGGTTGTGCCAAACGAGGCTCTCGAACAGCTGGTCGCCCCATCCGACGCGCAACTCGTTATGCTGCGTCATATAGGCATATTTGTCCTCCGCGAACAGGCTCAACGAGCACAGACACAGCAACCCTATGACGAAAAACTTTGCTTTCACGCTGCAAATTTATACTTTTTTTTGCATATATGCAAATTTTTTACTACTTTTGCAGCGTAAAACTTAAAAATTATGGAAAAACAAGAACTTCGCAAGCTTATTGCTATCTGGTTTGAAGAGGATATTCGCGATGGCGACCATACCTCGCTCAGTTGTATTCCGCCTACGCAGATGGGTTGTCAGCAACTCATCATCAAGGACACGGGTGTGCTCGCCGGTGTCGAGGTGGCGAAAGAGATCATCAACTATTTCGATCCCGAGTGTCGCTTTGAGCAGTTCCTGCATGACGGTGACCACGTGAAACCGGGAGACATCGCGTTCAAGGTCTATGGCAAAGAGTTAAGCTTGTTGCAGATCGAGCGCACGATGCTTAATATCATGCAGCGTATGTCGGGTGTAGCGACCACTGCCGACAAGTACCAGCGCCTGATTTCTGACACGGGTTGTCATGTGCTTGATACGCGTAAGACTACGCCGGGACTCCGTTATCTGGAGAAAGAAGCCGTAGCGCTCGGAGGCGGTATGAACCACCGTATCGGTCTGTTCGATATGATCCTGCTCAAGGACAACCATGTGGACTTCGCCGGAGGCATCACTAACGCGCTCACGCGTGCACGCGATTATTGTAAGGAAAAGGGAAAGAACCTGAAGATCGAGATCGAGGTGCGCAATTTCGATGAGATCAACGAGGCGCTCGCAACCAATATCCCCGATCGTATCATGCTCGATAACTTCACGCCCGCGAAGACGAAAGAGGCGGTGGATCTCATTCGTGCATGGGAGAAGAAAGCCGGTCGTCATATGGAGATTGAGTCCTCCGGTGGCATCACCATTGATACCATCCGCGACTATGCGCTGCAAGGCGTGGACTTCGTCTCCGTCGGAGCGCTGACACACAGTTACAAGAGCCTCGACATGTCCTTTAAGGCCGTGAAGTAATACACTGTACACTATACACCATACACCAAAATAGCGGAGCTATCGTAGCCCCGCTATTTTATGTATCTGAACGCTGAGTCGCCAGAACGGATGCGATAGTATATATCGCACGGTCTCCGGCAAGTTGTCGTTTCGGTCGTCTTCCCATTCGTCAATCCCGCTCTGCATCAACCATTCGCCGTTATACCGCAGCGGTTGCAGCATCCAATGCTCGGCTTCCAACTGCCCGCGCCATACCTCCGGATCATACGTGCCCGTGAACACCACCTTCACTTCATTCACTTTCTTCAGCGCGAGCCGCTCAACCGCATGGCTAAGCGTCTCCGGAGACTCTCCGGCTTTCGGACTACAGGTGATCCAATCGATGCCATCGGGTAGGGAACGCGTGCCATTCGTCTCGATGCAGATATAGAATCCTGCGGCGTGAAGCGCATCCAGAAGCGTTTTGTCTACTTGCAGACTCGGTTCGCCGCCGGTGAGCACCACCATCTTACGGCGCTCGTTGGGGATGTCATACAGGTCTTGTACTTCGGCTACGATCTCTTCGGCACTCATCGGCGTCGACTCCGAAAACTCCGTGTCGCACCACGGGCAACGAAGGTTACAACCGCTAAACCGAACAAAAACAGCGGGGATACCCATATGCGCACCCTCGCCTTGCAACGTGTAGAATATTTCGTTAACCTTATAAGCCATAGGTAGTCCTATGTAGACTTAGGTTGTCCTAGTCCCTCTCATAAATCGCGACATTCCCTTCGCTCTCCTGCACGCTCACCTTGTAGCAGTTCTCCACATGGTCGCAGATCCAGCGGGCGATATTCTCCGCCGACGGATTAACGTCGAGGATCTCGTTGATATACTTGTGGTCAAAGGTGTCCTTCACGACGCGTTTGATATGCGTGAAGTCCGTCACCATGCCGTCCTGGTTCAACTCTTTCGCGCGGCAATAGACCACGATGATCCAGTTATGACCGTGCAGGTGCTCACATTTACTCTCGTACGACAGCATCAGGTTATGCGCCGCCGAGATCTCTATCGTCTTTTGTACGTAGTACATGAAAGTATTCAGTAATCAGTAATCAGTATTCAGGGATTTTGATCATAGTAGCCGGCGTCCCGCAGCGCTTCTTCCCGCTCTCTGCACGTTCCGCATACGCCGCATGGCTTGTCGCCACCTTTGTAGCAACTCCATGTCTCGTCGTAGTTGATGCCCAACTTCATGCCATGCCGCACGATCTCCGCTTTCGTGAGATGCGTGTAAGGTGTCAGCAGTTGCACGCCGTTCCACGTACCAAAACAGATCGCGTTATTCATCGCTTCCACGAACTCCGGCCGGCAGTCGGGATAGATCGTATGGTCGCCGGAATGGTTCGCCAGCATCACGTATTGCAGTTTGTTGTTCTCCGCAATTCCCGCCGCGATGGATAGCATGATACCATTTCGAAACGGCACCACGGTCGATTTCATGTTCTCGTCGTCGTAGTTGCCTTCAGGAATCGCATCCGCGCCGGATAAGAGCGAAGACTTAAAAAACTGCTTGATGAACGGCAGCCGGATCACCATATGTGGGATGCCGAGCCGCTCGCAATGCAGTTTGGCGAACTCCAACTCCTTGTCGTTATGGTTGCTGCCATAGTGAAACGACAGCGCCATGCCGATACGAAACTGATACTCGTACAACATCGTTGTGGAATCGAGTCCACCGGAGAGTACAATGAGACTATCTTTCATACACTTTACTGAATTGCTCGCGCAGACGCTGTTCCTTCAACGCTTCATGCTCCTTATCCGCATAGTTCGCAAACGGATAGATACTGATGCCGCCGCGGGGCATGAACCAACCGGTCACCTCCAGGTACTTCGGATCCATCAGCTTCACCAGGTCTTTCATGATGATGTTCACGCAATCCTCATGAAAATCGCCGTGGTTGCGGAACGAGAAGAGGTACAGTTTGAGGCTCTTACTCTCCACCATGCGCTCGCGCGGGATGTAACTGATGAACAGGTGACCGAAGTCCGGTTGTCCGGTTTTCGGACACAAGGTCGTGAATTCCGGACAATCGAACGTCACTAAGTATTCGTTTTCGGGGTGTTTGTTCTCGAAGGTCTCCAGCACGCCCGGATTGTACTGATCCGAGTATTGCACGTGCTGGTTTCCTAAGAGAGTCACTCCTTGCAGTTCTTGCTCTGTACGCATATTAACCTCCGAAGTTATCGAAACGGATATCTGCATCGTCTACGCCGAGCGAGTGGAGCAGATCCAATACCGTCTTGGCCATCATAGGAGGACCGCAGAGGTAGTACTCGACATCCTCGGGAGCGTCATGCTGCTTGAGGTAGGTGTCGCCCATGACAGGAGCGATGAAGCCCGGGGTGTACTTGATGCCCAATTGGTCCGCCTTCGGGTCCGGACGGTCCAGCGCCAAGTGGAAATGGAAGTTGGGGTACTCCTTCTCCAGAGCGAGGAAATCGTCGAGGAAGAAGACTTCGTCGATAGCACGTGCACCGTAGAAATAGTGCATCTCACGGTCACGGCAGTTGCGGGTCTTCAACATGTGCATGATCTGTGCACGCAGCGGAGCCATACCTGCACCACCACCGACCCAGATCATCTCCTTCTTGCTGTCGTAAACAGGACGGAACTCACCGTAAGGACCGCTCATGCGCACTTTGTCGCCCGGTTTGAGCGAGAAGATATAGGTAGAAGCGATACCGCAGGGCACATCCATGAACTCCGGTCCGTTGGGGCACTGATCTTTGGGTTTGAACGGCGGGGTAGCGATACGGACGGTAAGGGTGATGATGTCGCCCTCGTCGGGGTAGTTAGCCATGGAGTACGCACGTACCGTAGCCTGGGTGTTCTTCTGTTTGAGTTTGAACAGGCCGAACTTCTGCCAAGCGGGCAGGTAGAGGTCACCGATGAGCGATTTATCCATGTCGCGGTCGTAGTCGATATCGTACTCAGGGATGATGATCTGAGCGTACGAACCCGGCTCGAAGTGCATGTGCTCGCCCTGAGGCAGCTGCACTTTGAACTCCTTGATAAAGGTAGCGACGTTCTTGTTGGAGATAACCTCGCATTCCCATTCCTTGACACCCAGAACAGCCTCATCGACCTTCATGGTGATGTCTTCTTTGACTTTGACCTGGCAACCCAGACGCCAGCCTTCTTTCTGCTGTTTGCGGGAGAAATGTACGGTCTCGGTAGGCAGGATCTCGCCGCCGCCACTGAGGACTTGGCACTTACACTGACCGCACGAGCCCTTACCGCCACAGGCAGAGGGGAGGTGAACGCCGGCTTCGCCGAGTTGGTTGAGGAGCGAGCCACCTGCTGCCACGTCATAGACTTTGTCGCCGTTGATGGTCACTTTGACTTTACCGGACGAAACGAGGTATCGTTTGGCGATGAGCAGGATAGCCACTAACAGGAGTATTACTACTAAGAATACTGCAACTGCATAAATAATAGCTGTTATATTCATATTGCGTTCCTCCTATTAGATTTCTAAGCCGCTGAAGCACATAAATGCCATAGCCATCAGACCTACGGTAATAAATGTGATTCCTAAACCTTGTAATGGCTTCGGTACATCGTTATACTCCATTTTCTCACGAATACCTGCGAGGCAGACGATGGCTAAGAACCATCCCAGACCCGAACCGAGAACGCGTCGAGCAGGCTGGTGATGGCCTTGGCATCCACTGCGGGCAGGCCGATACGCTGCTGCATGAAGAGCGAACCACCCATGATGGCGCAGTTCACCGCAATCAGCGGCAGGAAGATACCGAGGCTCGCGTAGAGCGACGGGCTGTATTTCTCCACAACCATCTCCACCAGTTGCACAATCGCGGCAATGACGGCGATGAAGAGGATGAACGACAGGTATTCCAGATGCAGGGGCTCCAGAACGAGCGTCTGCAGCAGGTAGTTAACCGGCAGGGTAACGACGAGCACGAAAGTAACGGCTACGCCCAGACCGGCTGAGGTCTTCACGTTCTTCGAAACGGCGAGGTATGAGCACATTCCCAAGAAGTACGCATCGAGCGGACAAATAAACTTAAAGCGTGTTCCATTACTTAGCCTCCTTATCATTAATTGAACGATGTACCCAGATGACACAGCCGACGAGGATGAGGGCCATGGCAGGCATGAGCATCATACCGCAGTTTTCGTAGCCGGCCGCATAGAACGATTCGGGGATGATCTGGAAGCCCAGCAGTTGACCCGAGCCGAGGAGCTCACGCACGAAGGCTACGATGACGAGGATGATGGCATAGCCCAGACCGTTGCCCAGACCGTCGAGGAGCGAATCCCACGCGTTATTAGTCATGGCGAACGCCTCGAGGCGACCCATGAGAATACAGTTGGTGATGATCAGACCGAGGTAAACGCTCAGCTGCATCGCTACATCATAAGCAAACGCTTTGAGCACTTCGCTGACCAGCGTCACAAGCGCCGCTACCACCACGAGTTGCACGATGATACGTACACGCATCGGGATAGTGTTGCGGATGAGTGACACGATGACGTTTGACATCGCTACGATGATCGTCACAGCGATACCCATGACGAGGGCAGGCTTCAGCTGTACCGTTACGGCGAGTGCCGAACAGATACCGAGGATCTGCACAACGACAGGGTTATTGGCGTTAAGAGGACCTAACAATGTGTCCTTAGTCTTCTGACTCAACATGGTCTTCCTCCTTTTCGTTTAAGAATTCAACATAGTTATTCACGAGTTCCTCGTTGAGCATCGTGCTGACGCCGGTCGAGGTGATGGTAGCGCCGGAGATGGCATCTACCTGCTCCTGACCTTCAGCACGTGTACCGGCTTTCAGCACCGCCACGGAAACGACTTGTCCTTCGGCGTTGCGGATATGCTTGCCCTCGAACTGAGCGCGGAAAGGCATGTCCACGATCTTAGCGCCCAGACCCGGTGTCTCGGACTCGTGGTTGAAGTTAACACCATAAATGGTGTTCTTGTCCTCGTCGAGAGCGAGATAGCCGCCGATACCGCCCCAAAGACCTTTACCTTCGAGCGGCAGCACATACTTGATTGCGCCGTTGAGGTTAGCTACATATACTTCGGCGTCACCATAACGCAAGGTATCATTCACGAGGGTGTAATACACCTCTGCGGGATCAGCCTGCGAGAAGTCCACCTTGAGTGCACCGAGGATCTGTTTCTGCTTGTCGAGCAGGATGTTAGCGTCCTGACGCGGCTTGAGCGCCTGATTAGCGAGCGCCAGCAGGACCGCTACGATAATTACCACAATCGTCATATAGACGAAGGTGTACACATTCGAATTCGTATTCAGTTTCATTGGGCGCCTCCTTCCTTTGTACTTTGTACTTTGTCACTTTGTACCTTAACGCGACGTTCGCGTTTGCGAATGTTCGCGTTCACAACGCACCAGTCGATGAGCGGCGCGAAGGCGTTCATCAGCAGGATAGCCAGCATCATTCCCTCCGGATAACCCGGGTTGAGAACGCGCACCAGCACTGCCACGAGACCGATCAGGAAGCCGTAGATCCACTTGCCGCACTCGGTACGAGCCGAGGTCACCGGGTCGGTTGCCATGAACACCGCACCGAAAGCGAAACCGCCCGATACGAGGTGCATGTACCACGGATACTGCGCTGCGAGGTTCGCCTCGTTGCCGCCGATGTTAAAGAGCCAAGCGGTCAGACCACCGCCGACGAAGATCGCCAGCATCGTCTTCCAACTTGCTACGCCCGTAGCGATCAGCAGGATAGCGCCGAGCGCGATAGCCCAGATGCAGGTCTCACCCACCGATCCCGGTACAAGGCCGTTGACCATGTCCCAGAACGATTCGGTCACAGGAGTACCGGTAGCCAGCTGCGTGAGAGGCGTAGCACCCGAGAAACCATCGACGAGCGCATGACCGCCATCCCAGCCCCATGTGCCTTCCGTGCGGATGAACGGCTTGTCACCGGTCATCGAACTCGGGTACGCAAAGAACAGGAACGCACGCGTGATAAGCGCTACGTTGAAGATGTTATAACCCGTACCGCCGAACACTTCCTTCGCGAAGACAACCGCGAAAGCCACGGCGATAGCTACTTGCCACAGCGGCGTGTTGATCGGCACGATCAGCGGAATGATGAATCCCGTTACGAGGAAGCCTTCCGCTACCTCTTCGTGCTTGATCTGCGCTACGATGAACTCAATTCCCAGACCTACTGCATAAGCAACGATGATATACGGCAGCACAGCCAGCAGACCGAAGCCAAAGGCTTTCCACCAGAGGGCACAGGTCATGCCTGCTGCCAACTGACCGGTAGCCAACAGGTGCTGGTAGCCGACGTTGAACATACCAAACAGCATCGCCGGAACAAGCGCCATGACCACGAGGATCA
This sequence comes from uncultured Bacteroidales bacterium, assembly GCA_900318245.1. Classification (GTDB taxonomy): domain Bacteria; phylum Bacteroidota; class Bacteroidia; order Bacteroidales; family Paludibacteraceae; genus Colicola. The sequence goes on along the minus strand of ONJT01000019.1, from coordinate 47,780 downwards.
TCGTGCGTTTGCTGTCGCTGCCGTCGTGGATATGCGTACCGTTGCGTTTAGCGGTCGTCTGCGGCGTAAACAGGAAGGTGTCAAAAGCGTCATAGAACGACCGAACTTCTTCCATATCTGATAAAGCTTTTCCATTACTCAATCTCCTTCTTTAAATTGTCCAACGCCTCGCGTACGATGGCCTGCAGCGGCATTTTCGACGTGCAGACATACTCGCACAGCGCAAAATCTTCGGGTGCCACCTCGTACGCGCCGAGTGCCTCCATCCGATCGATATTACCCGCGATCATAGCCTTGATCAGGTACTCGGGGTAGATATCCATCGGGAAGACGCGGTCGTACTCGTTGCTGACGATGATCGCACGGCGACCACCTTTCAGACGGGCATCCCATTGGTACTTCTTCGGTCCGAACAACCGACGCGTGAACCCGTTGTCGAACATCTTCGCGGGGTCTGTGCAACCTGCGTTGAAAGCCTTGAACCGCGGCAACAGCCAGCCCATGAACTCATGGTTCTCGCTGCCCTCGTCGAGCACGGTCAGTTGGTTGTCGTAAATGCTAATCATGTCATCGAGCGTGATCTGACGGCCACTCAGCACGTTACCTGCGATGTAACGGCAGGGCACTTCCGTGTGTACGTTGCTCGTCAGCACAGCGCTCACCGGCATACCCGGCAGCACGTTGTAATACTGACGTCCGTAAGCGAGCGGACCGGTCAGTGCCACCTTCTTCTGCATATCGACGATGCCCTTCTGGAAGAGCCGGCCGATAAGCGCGAGGTCCTGGATGTTGAGCGTGAAGACCGTCTCACCTTTCGCCAGCGGCGCGAGGTTGTTCAGCTGCACACCGACATTGCCGGCAGGGTGCGGACCAAACACCTCATACAAGGTGCAATCCTTCAACTCACGGAACTCCGTGGCACGTGCGCCGCCCTGGATACCGATGAACACCGGAGCCAACTTGCCGAGAGCCGTAACGGCTGCCTGCAATGTCGGCAACTGACCTTTCAGCACCCACTCGTAGTTCGGGGCACAAGGCGCACTGTCAAAACTCGAAATAAAAATAGCGCGAGGAGTCTTGTTCGGCATCGCGATGCAATCGTACGGACGTTGCTTCATCAATGCCCACAAACCACTCTTTAAGAGGAGAGCTTTGATGGCCTCCTTAGAGTCCTTACTGTCCTTAAGCTCCTTAAGCTCCTTATCAAAGCTCAAGTACTCGATTTTCGTGTCGGCGAGAATATCGATCGAAAGGATTTTTCTACGATCCCCTCGAACAATCTCCTTTACCTCACCGGAAACCGGAGCCGTGAACAGCATCTCCTCAAACGCCTTGTCGTGAAACAGCGGGCTACCCGCTTTCACGCGCTTTCACGCGATCGCCGACTTTGACATCCAGCTTGGGTGTGATGCCGGCGAACTGGTCGGGCACTACGTGAAAGACCTCCGGCCTCCGTACGCTACCCAGCGTCTCAGCCGCCTGTCCCTCAAACGGAATGTCCAATCCACGTTTCAGTTTGATTGTTTGCATGTTGTTAATTATTTTGATTTTGTTTGATTTGTGTCTTTTTCTTTCGGATCCCGGTATCTCGTTATCCCGTTATCCCGTACACCCGATAAAAGCGGGTGCAAAAGTACAAAAAAAAAATGACATACGCAAGCGTTTGTATATTTTTATACAAAAAAAGAGACCTCCGAAGAGATCTCTTCCTGCCATGCATACGAGCGCTTAGCCGTTGAGAGCTGCGTCGTATGGTTTTCTTACCACCGGCGGTGTCCTTCTGTGCGAGGAAGTTGGTGATGTCGGTCGCCTGCTGCATCAGGTCCTTGCTACGCGCTTTGACAGCTGCTGCTACCGATGCGAAGCGAGCACGTGCTGCGAGCTCTTTCGCCTGCGGTACCGTCGAGCGTTTGTACTCACCTACCATGTAGATGCGGGTACAGTCGGTGTTGGTCGTCGCCGCGGTGCGGTGCGTTGCCAACAACGCACTCTGGTGGCTGCTGTGCGCGGTGCCTGCTTTGGGACGCTTGCTCAAGAGGCCCGAAACCGAGTCGATACCCGGTGCCCATTTTACAATTGCCATTTTCTGTCGGTCATCTTTCGCCTCCGACCGACGTAGAGGGGTTTAGGTTTGTTAATAATGTTGTTGTGCATTTCGCGCTCATTTTTGAGCGCGCTTTACTTCTTCGACGCATCGTAAGACTCGGTGGTTTTCGTTTGGATCATGACCGAGGTGTCGCCGCGCTGATAGAATTCCGACTTGTTCGTGATGGTACGAACGACGTTGCAGGACGTGAGTCCCATTGCGGCTCCAAGGGCAGTGAGTGCTGCGATCAGTACCGAGATGACGATTTTGATGATTTTCTTGCGTGTCATAGTTAGGTGTGTATTTAGTTGTTAGTTTTCTGTTTGTTGGTTAATAAACTCGCGAAATCGTTCCATATTTTCTTTTCGCACGTAGGCCCGATAGCTATTGTTGCCGAGCGGGTGGGTATCAACGGTTATTCCCACATGGGCTAACTGTTGGGCTACATCCTCTATTTTCTCGTTGGGTTTGAGTATTATTTTTGCCATGTGTGAACGGGTCTTTATGCTGGTATTATGCTGGTTTCTTCCTTTCTCTCAATTCTGGTGCAAAGGTACTGCTTTTCCCCGACATACACAATAGTTTGTCCCCGAGTTCACTCCATTTGTCCCGAGAGTTGTGAATGTAGTATTAAAATAGTAAAAGGTAAAAAGTTAAAAGTATGGAATTGTAAGAGCTTATCGCGCAGATGTGCATACGCGAGGATGGGGAATGGAGGTGTAAAAGTGAAATCGCATAGGTTTAACTTTTAACCCTTTCTCGGGACTAAATACGAGAAATTGTGAAAATTCTTGTGCATAATTTGTTCATGTCAGAAATAAGTAGTAATTTTGCAAACGGTTATTAAAAATTAGGAAAACACAAGAGTATGGCAACATTTGCAATTTACAAGTTTTTATTAAAAAACAACTTAGGTAATTTATTTACACCTAATGATTCTTCTCTCAAGACAGCACAGGCTAAATTAAGAGAAGCGATGAAGCAACCTTTCAATTTGCGTAAGATTATGCAAAACGGGTCGTCGGAACCTTATTCCATGTCCATTCTGCGTAATGATAACGATATTGTCATTATGCGTTTGAGTAATCCCAAATGGAAGCAGTTAGTAGATGTAAACCAAGAGGATTATGGTTTGACAACCTTTCCGACATGTCATGTCATCATAGACAACCGAGATGGCGTGGGACAAATCGTAATCGAACAATGTTCTGAATCCTTTGGCAAACATACAGATAAGGTTCGTGATCTACTGGAACTCTGGCTGCAAGCAGCACTTGAGGATTATAAATTAGATATAGAGATCCGAGCGAAGATGCGCGTGGGTGAGTTCTGGGATATCGTGAATGAGAATATCCGCTTAAACGATCCCGTTAAGTCAGTCAAATTCATGTTCCCTAATCCGAAGGAGGTAACACCTGTAGCCTCTCCTTCACAGGAGTTGACAGAAGGACTGATACAATTAGAAAAGATGGGAAAAGCTATGAATGCATTAAGCGGAGTACTCACCTATGTTGCAGACAAGGACTCTTCCTTAAATCTTGATCAAACCCAAGAAGATATGGCAAACATGGTGATGCTTTGTTGTGAGAACGGCTACGATTTACAAGTCAATTTCCGCAAGTATGGACTCTTCCGATATGGTGATGAAGGAAGACTAATTCAAGAAATGCCGCCTCTTACATTAGAGCACTATGTGAAAGGAGAGTCTGAGATTGGTGAAGATGGCGCCCAAGAATTTGCCCTCATTCATTGGCTCGATGACTTAATACAGTTTACTAATAAGTACGGACATGACAAGGTTACTAAGCGCAGACGAAAGAGAAAAAGTACGCACTAACTATGCTAGTTGGCACGTGTACAAATTGCTGGCTGAGCCGGCGCAAGAGATAGCATTAAAATGCCACCCCTTCTCTCTATCGCCGGAAGAGGTGTTCTATGAGACTATACGTATTGTTGATCATATCCGATTGGACGAAACGGATGAGTTAGACTATGCAAAAAAAATATGGGGGGATTTATGCCTTGCTTATAGAGATTTAGAAGGGACTGACTCTCCCAACAGCAGACTATGTGCTAGTCTTGTCACTTATTCGGCGGCGTCACTAATTCTCTTATACGAGGGAGGTCGCCCCTCCCGTAGACTTTATACTATGGTAGAACCCGTTGCTAAAGCTGGTTACCTTGATGAGTTGACGGAATTGTTTGCTACATCTGTTCGACATCATCATATAATAAATTCTGCAGTTCAAGAATGGATCGAGTACTATAATTCAGATGATAGTATTAGCGCTAAGTTACGACAAGAATTTCTATCGCCATCGATGCCCGCTCTGCATTTACCTCCTCGAACGGCAAGTGAGGGAGATATTAGGGTTGGCATTATACGAGGAGTATGGAGCGTGGCAAAGCAAAACCCGAATATCAAGCTAAATAAGACCTCCCTTTTCTATGTATACCGCGTCCTGGCAGAGCAAGGTTGGTATCCGCTCAATTCATATACTCAATTCATGATGGATGCAGAATTGGCAGAGATAGAAGCTGAGTATCGCCCGGCGTTAAGTGTTTATTCTCGTAAAAATGCGGAAATGGGTTCGGATATATGTTTCTTGGATACCCTAGGGCAATTGGATTCACGTAAGCCAAGTATTTTAGCTACGGCAAAGTTCATCGCGGAATACACACAAAAGTTATCTAATATATACCGCGGCTAGTAACGATCCGCAACTATTTATCTTCTAACCTATGGCAGAAATGCTGTAGGTTAGTTTTGTCTATGTGTTAATCATTCTGTCAATCATTCTGTCAACCTAACTTCTGCATTCTGTCAACCATTTTGTCAATCTTAAAAATCTTTTGTAAATTGCTGATTTTGAGCAAGTTATTTCCTTGACAATATTTTCATAATTAAAAAAAATCCTCTACCTTTGCAGCGCTTTTGATGAAAACGAGTAGCTAACGCCGGATTCAAAAGTGCGGTTCGGAAGGCGACCGAGTGATGGTGCAAAGAAGAATCGGGTGACTCAGGCCTGATGTCATAATCCAGTTAATAATTTTTTAATGTCAAGATTATGACACGAGTAAAAAAACAAAAGTATTTGTGCGTGGACTTGGACACACGCATGCAAGATCATGACATCCGTATGGGTGAAACAAGAAAAGGTGTATTAACGATGGTTGAGGACCGTGAGCGTTTCTCGTTCGAAGAGACCGTAGGTGACCGCTACACGCGTAATCCGCTTATGTGGCGCGGGAACTATCTGAATGTGCATCGCGACAAGCAAGGATGCTATCAGGTAAACTTCCGCAAGATGGTGATGAACCGCCGGTTCAATCCCGCTCGCGTAGCGAAAGCTATCTACACGGAGTTAGAAACCGCTAAAAAGGTATTAGGCTTATGAAACCAAGAGTAAGTTATTCGCTTCCAAAAGATCAGGAGTTACCTCCTGTAATTCGGCAGATCGTGACCAACGCTCCTCAGAATCGTAAGTTACCGGCTTTTGTAGCAAGTCTCAGTCCGCTCTGCGCTATGTGCCCACGTGTGCGACTTCATTATTATTATGATTCGCGCCCAAGTGCATTACTGCTGCAGGTGCTGATTGAGGGTGCTCAGTCGAGCGGTAAGTCGTTTGCTGCGGACATCGAGAGTCTGATTATGGACAAGACGCTTAAGGAGCGTGACAAAGCCATGCGTCGGTTGGAACAGGAGTACCGCGACAAGAAGAAACGCCGTAAGGCGAATGAGAAACTGGAAGAGGAGCCGGAGACGACCATCCGCGTGGTGCCGCCGACTATCTCCAAGACTGTCCTCACCAAGCGTGCAGACATGTACGAACGCGTGTTTGGCGACACGTTGACGTTCTGGATGTTTGCCGAGGAGTTAGCCCAGGTGACCGATGCCGGCAAGAACGGCTATTCTAACCTCCGAACGATCATGCGTACGAGTTATGATCTCGGCTCGCTCTTCGGTATCGACTTCGCGTCAGACAACTCGTATTCAGCTATTGTGGACATCAACATCTGCTCGATGTTCTGCGCCACTCCGGCGGCCTTGGATGAGTACTTCGACAAGAAGGCTATCGAGGGCGGAAACATCACCCGTACTATTCTCTGTAAGATAGAGGACGACCTGGGTGAAGAAGGAGCGCTCTTTGTGCCGTACACGAGTGAACAACGGACCCAGATTGACCGTATGCTAAAGAAGTTGCTCGACGCCACATACGATGGTGATGGGGGATTACAACCTACGGTTGACCTCGACATGGTTTGGCTCGATAAGACCGTCTGCAAATGGGTACGTGAGAAAGGAAAAGAGGCTAGTTTGAGTGGTAGCTACGCGTTGGATGTTTTCCGCAAACGTTCCTCCGTTTCTGCTTTCCGAATAGCAGCACTATGCCAGTATCTGTATCAAATGGAGAAGGATCCTATCAGCACAGAAGTACTCCAGAAACGCGTGAAGCAGATCTATCTCTTTATGGCGGAGTATATCCTAAAGGGTATGCTGGAGCGCTGGGGACGCAAGTTTGAGGAGTTCAACCAGAAGCGCGAACAGAGCATGAAGGCGGGTCCGAAAGAGAATCTCTTTGACCAGTTGACCGACACGTTCACTCGCGAGCAGCTGAACTTGCTGATTGAGAAGCAAGGGAAAGTGACTCCGGATAAGGTGTTCCTGAGCCGCTGGAAGAAGTTACGCGTTATTGAGGTGGTGGACAAGAACACCTTCCGCAAGACGAAGAAAGGAGGCGCATCATGATCGAGCAACATCAGATAGCTCGGCTCGAGGCCACGCCCATAGAGGACGTGGCTGAGCGCCTGGGGCTTCAAGTGAGTCATCACAAGGCCTTGTGTCCGTTCCATGACGACCGTCATCCGAGTTTGACGTTCAACACGCTCACCAACCGGTACCGTTGTTATGTCTGCGACGCACACGGAGGCGTGATTGATCTGGTACGGAATGTGCGTGGCTGCGGCTTTCGCGAAGCGTGCGAGTGGTTGGGTGGCTCGTCTATGTTCACTACCATACGCCCGTTACCGTTACCGCCTAAGAGCAAAAAGCGCGAGATCAAGCCGGACCTCGAATGGCTCTCGACTTTGGTTCAACCGCGTGTGCTAAATCTGGCGGCCAAGCGTTTTCTCTTTGAGGAGCGGAAGTTGGACGAGCGGATAGTGGATTGGTGCGGACTGAGTAGCGTCTCATGGCCGAGTCCGTGCTGGCGCTACGGGAAACCGTTCTACGACGCTCCGAGTCTGCTGATACCGTATTACGATATCGAAGGTCGGCTGGTGAGCGTTCAGAGCCGGTACCTGGGCAAAGAGGACAAGCCTCGATTTAAGTTCCCTCGCGGCAGTAACTGCCATATCTACGGATTGCAGATCTTGCGGTTCTTGCGCCCGAACGAGGAGCTATGGATAACCGAAGGTTGCTCGGACTGCTGGGCGATGTTATCATCCGGTCGCAAGGCGATTGCGATACCGAGCGCTACGCTTCTCAAGGAGAAGGATATCGAGCCTCTGCGAGGTTTGAACCTCCATATGTTTCCGGATCAGGACAAGCCCGGAGAGAAACTGTTTCTCGAGTTACGGGAGCGTCTGCCTCAGTTGGTGCGGCATCAGTTGCCGAGTGACTGTAAGGATTTTGGTGATTTTTATGCAAAAAGGTTAAAGGTAAAAAGTTAAAAGTATGGAAATTCTAATAGTAAGACAGGAGCACAAGCCGTGGGGGATAGACGGTCATCTGTATATCAACCGGCAGCGTGTGTGCGACACGGTAGAGCACCCGAGGTGCTGCAAGCCGCAAGGTGAATATATCTTGGAGTTGGACTCGAATCCATTTCGTCATGGCGACGGGGCGTTGGCCAGCATACATGGTGAGATCATCGTAGGCAAGAATGCTTTGCCGGGTATGGTTATCCAATCGGCAGAGACCTATCAACGTCTGTACGAACGGCTCAAGAAAGCCTTCCAACGCGGACACACAATACGCCTCACCATTAGAGGCTGAAACAAGAGCGGGGGCGCATCTGCGCTCCCGCTTGTATACATCTAGCCTCCTCCTTGCTGTTCCCTTTTCGGCGCTATTCCGCCGAATATTTTACTTCTCCCGTTCTGTCCCTCGCAAGCCGACGGGCTTCTGCCATTGCCATATGTCGTGTTCCTGAGCTATATTGACCTTGTATTTATTACTCTGTCTGCTTGGTGAGTTTGAGGATAGTGCGGGAGCCATTGTCCTCGGTCGTAACCAGCTGGAGGTTGTCGTACGAGTCGCCGACCTTACGTATCACGCCCACTTCGTGGAATTTCTCTCCATCGGATTGGGTGTACAGGATAGAGTCGTCGACGATCTTATACGCTACGGCGATAGGCATCTCCAGTCCGTCTTTGGAGAACGCGTTGACGAGGCTGATGGCTGCGCCGGAGGCGTCGATGAGCAGTTGGCTCTCCTCGAACTGCATGGTCATCTTCATGGAGGACAGGAACATCGCCGCGAGTGCGTTGGTTAACTTGTCTCCGCTGTCGAGATCGGACATAAGCGCAGAGAAGTCGACGTCATACCGTCCTTGCAACTCTTTGGTGTTGACGGCCTTTTCGTTCGATGTGCAGGCAATCAATGTCATGCCGGCAACAAGAATAAGGAGTAATCGTTTCATGGTTGTATTTGTGTTAATAGTAATACGGCCAAGTAATGCCTTGATTAGATACTTCAGACGGGAACAATGTTACACGCCCTTCTGCTGTAGCACCAAAGTACTGGCTGCCTGCATAAAGCATAATCGGTATCAACCGTTTCATCGTAGTTTTGCTGTATTCCAGTTTATCATTAATGGTAGTTTTCCAGATTTGTTTGCGTGTCTGTTTATCAACGGCTATAACATGGACAGCAACCGGAGCATAGTCTTCACTGAATGACATGTAACTCGTATGAGGGGTAGTAGTTGTGGTTGTTGTCATTTGTGGATATGATCCATAAGGCGTAGACACCCAATGTGTTGATGTAGATGAGGAATACGTATTATACGTATAAGGAACAGAACTGGTCTCTGTGGACAGATTCTCGATTTGCCAATCAAAATATATAATAGTACCTGCTTGTTCCTTGGACGTGTTTTTGTAACCAACTCTATTCAACGCAGTAACCAACATGTTTGCATATTGTTCAAATTCCAAATCGCCTTCGAGGTTGGGATTAGTGGGCAAGATATAATAGGATTTACTTTGAGGAGTGCTGCCTATTGAAGATACATAACAATAATATCCACAACTATTCAGCATGAATCCCAACAAGATAACCGTAAATATTTTTTTCATATTGAGGTTGTATTTGTTTTATTCTCTCTTTCTTTTAAAATGGGTAGTGATAGCATTGCAGGCAAGCCTCCATAGAAGGAAGAAAATAATCGTGCTTCCTCAATAAGATCATTATATTCTTCATTGAGCGCCTTGCGGTAATCAGACATATGATCTTTATCGATAAATGTATGATAGGTAATATGTCCCTCCGAAGTGCTTTGACCATATATAGCACCATCATAACATAAATCCATCACATCGTTCTCATCTCCATCTTTGCGTTTAAAATCACTATTCCGATGAGAGGTTACATTGCGTTTGAAAAATTCTTTGATGAGGTCTATACCAGTTATGCTGAGTCCCATTCTTTCCTGATATCGTTTGAAAAGATGAGGGGAATACAAATTAACCACTTTTTTAAGTCCATATGCCATTGAGATTTGCATAACAAATATGCCACGACCACTATCGATAAGTGCAAAGAATGTTGGACCTCCTAAAAAATCCTCCTTGCTTCTGAATTCGTAATGGATAATATATGTATTATGCTGCTCCGTAGTACGTTTAGCAAAAATGTGGCAAGGATATTTTACCTTACCCTTGCGAGCATCTTTACAGAGCTTCCCCTCGAACATCGTTCTTGACAACGCACGCAAATCTGCTTCATCCTTGCTGAACTCACGGAGGATCTCCTCATATTTCATTGTGAGGGTATACATCCTTTATTCCTTCTTTTTGTTCTCTCCAAAACTAGTTTTCTCAAACAATATAGACTTCGTAGATTGGTCGAGATGACCTAGAATCTTCACGTAATTATTCCGCAGTATCTTACGGTTCTTAATGCGAGTGGACAGTAATTGTTCTTGCATCTTTAAATCATCCATCTCGTGTCTTGCATGAGTACTATCTTTCTCATATTCGGCAATCTTCTTTTGTATAAACCCAAGCCGATTCTCTTCTTCTGTCATTTCAAACTCATTCGTCATGAAATAATGCTGCAAATGTCCCCAATCTATATCGGCTTGATGTGCAACAATATCTCTTAATGCATCTTTTGCTCGTCGAGAAGAGCGGTACGAAATAATCAGTGCCACAATGATCGCTACCGCTCCGATTATCGGACTTGCAACTGTTGCCCAAAATTGTATGTCACACATTACTTCTGTGCTCATTTCCTTATCTTATCAATCTGTTCGAATAGTTCTTCTATTTTAGCAACGATTCGTTGCTGCTCTTCCGGTGAGGGTAACGGAACCGGTATGGCTTTTAATAACGAGAAATGGCGTGCATATCCGCTCGCGTAATAGTACGACCACATCAATTCGCTTGCCCATACGAGGGATGGTATATTCGAAGATAATCCGCCCTGGCTCATAGACGTAGGGTAGGAGCACAGATTTCATGATAGCAATCTCTTGCTCCCAAGCAAATTTCTGCGTAGAAACTGTATCCATTTCATCGGCATGTGCTATCTTGCCGAAGATGGCCTCGCTATCCTCCGCAATAAATCTCGCTATGTCTTCTTGATAGAAATACCGTGCTATCATGATGTTGCCATATCTTTTGTTTGGTATTATCTTTTGTTCCTTTACACACTAAAGGCGTGCAAATTTATTTAGCGAAAGGATCCAATAATCGTTTCCTGTACTCGGATTGCTCATCACCACCTCCTGTCGTATAGCCATCATACAACGGGTCATAGTAGAACTCCTGTCCGCCCTTGTATAGTTTGCGTTTAGTCGTAATCTTATACTCTAAATAGAAGCGATTCGAGCGGTCAAATGTATATACTTTGTCATACACCTTTACCGGATACTTATCATCGTATTTCTCACTCAAATCAGTAGTCATATTTTGGCAGGGTTTGCTTTTGCGCTCAACAAACTTATAAACGGACGGTTGTGCATAATTGGTGACCTTCGAGATATAGAAGTCATTCTCTACTACACGTTCTGTCTCAGTATCGCTCAAGCGATACGTAATGTAGTTAGAGAAACGTAATGGACTCTCACTCTCCTCAAACGTGATTGAGGCTTCCTCTTTCGGGAAACGAGCTAAGTCGCAATAGAGCCATATACTGGTGTTAATGGCATACTCTGCAACAATCTTAGAAGCGTGCGGAGGAATAGCCAAAATCTTCTGCTCTTTGACGGCTAAAGACGAAGAAGTCCCTGTCGCATACACATTAGCATAAGCAGTGGAGCGTAACATGCCATAAGTGTCAGTTGCTTGACTATTCACTGATGTAAGGATTGGATCCGCGGATGTGAGGGGTAGGGAACCGAGATTGCCCAGATAAGTGGCGCCGACTCCTGTCGTTAACGTGCTATTGCGGAATAGCGTTTCGGATGATGATGCTTGTACACCGACAAGATTGGAACTCGACGTACTCCATGCACGGTCTTTGTAGTAATCGTTAGCAATACCATTGCGGATGAAGAACGACTTGCTCAAATCCACATACATCACCTTATCTGTCTTGTTGAAGATGGCAAAACTGGCATCTCCGCCATCAGCCCAGAACGAGTAGAAGAGGATGCATTGGTCGTCTTCATACAACATACCACCACGTTCGGTTCTGATATTTGAATTAGCCGAAGGTTGTGCATCGAATACTTGCACGTACTTGTACACTTGCGCGCATGATACGAACATCATCGCCGCAATACAGAGAACAAAAATCTTTCTCATGATATATCTTTTGTTTGGTATTTATTCTGCTTGATCGTCGAAGGGGAGAGAGGGGAGTTCGAAGCGGTCGAAGTCAGATTCGAAAAGACGATCTTGAATAACGCGGTATTTCTCAAACTCCGTTTCGGCAAACGATTGTGCGAACTCGTGTGAGACAGAACCTGCGTCCGTTAAAATCCGATCATCCGTAGCTTCCAGGATGATGTCGATACGCTTTGCCCAGTCTTCCATCGTCATCGGGATGTGCCGTTTCGCCATACGCTCCGCAGCATCCAAGACGGAGTTGACAAGTTGTCCCATGTCCTCCAACTCGGCTTCGTTGAGGTAGTTCTTCGCTATGCAGACATCGGGCTTGACAATCTTTCCGTGTGGTGCGTTCTCCCATGTGGTCAATCCCATGTGCTCTTTCTCCGCGCTGGCTCGAGAGATAATGAGTTCGGCCGCCGTTTGTCCATGAACGGCGTAGTGCATCTTGTTCTGCACTTTAGCGAAGAACTCGCGCGTAGTCGGAGCGTCGCGGTTGTAGTCGATAGCGGTTGCGTAGATGTCCGTGAGTTTCTGATAGAATCGGCGCTCGGAGAGGCGGATCTCGCGGATCTCAGCCAGGAGGTGCTCGAAATAATCCTCGCTGATAAACGCTCCGTTCTCCATGCGTTTCTTGTCGATGACATAGCCGCGGATAGCAAACTGACGCAAGACAGCTGTACACCACTGGCGGAACTGGGTGGCACGACGCGAATTGACGCGATACCCGACGGAAATAATGGCGTCTAATTTGTAGAATTGCGTAAGGTAATTCTTGCCGTCCGTAGCAGTAGCCGAGATTTTCTCGGTAACTGACTCGCGCAGCAATTCTCCGCTCTCGAAAATGTTCTTCAAGTGCAAGCCAATATTATCCGTAGAACAGTCAAAAAGCATCGCCATAGCTTTTTGTGTGGCCCATATAGACTCGTCTTTGTAGAAGACTTGTATACCTTCGGCTTTGTCTTCGGCCTGGAAGATCAGGAACTCCGCAGTTGAGTTGCGTATTTGCAGTTGTTTGGACATGTCGCTTCAATTTTGCGGGGCAAAATTACTACTTTTTTTTCATATATGCAAACAATTCTATTTTTTGACTTAATTATTTGCATAATTGCGCATTTTGTTGTACCTTTGCAGCGGATTTTGGGCGATATGCTTATGAAACGGGAAATAGTTGTTTTTGATTTAGGCGGGGTGCTGATAAACCTCAATGTGGGCCGGTGTATGCGTGCTTTCGAGGTACTGATGGGTGAAGCGAATATGCGTGCGGTACTCGGCATGGATGTGCGCGGCGAAGGTGTCAAAGCCGTGAGTATAGCTACGAAGCAACTCATGGCGGATTTCGAGCGCGGAACGATCAGTACGGAGGACTTCCTCAGGGAAGTGCAGGCTTTCTGTCGCCCCGGGACTAACAAAGAAGCGATAGTAGAGGCGTGGATGGCGATGCTGGATGAGTTACCTGCCGAGCGCTTGGCGTTCGTAGACGCGCTTCGCGCGAAAGGATACAAGGTCTATCTGCTGTCCAATGGAAACGATCTGCATTTCGAGTTCATCAACCGTACCTATGGCTTGGATGCACATTTCGACGGGATGTTCCTCTCGCAGAAGATGCACATGGCCAAGCCCGAAGAAGCGATCTTCCGCGCTGTGGATGCGGCAATCCGTTCGAATGCAGAAACAAAAGTGTGCTTCATTGACGATATCGAGACTAACCGCCGCGCCGCGGAGACTTTCGTCCATTGGACCACTTTTGCCTCTCTCGGCGATTTCGCAGAAAACTTTGCCTAAAAAATATGCCTTCGAAGTTGTTCGCTATCATGCAAATATTTAAGAGAAAAAAGGCTAAAAATGTGATTTTTTTACTAAAAAAATAACAATTGTTAATAAAGAAATTTGCATAAGTCAATTTTTATGTGTAATTTTGCGGCCGTTTTATTTATATATATAGATACACACAATGACGCGATAATAATATAAAAGGCTATGATACGCAACAACCAATCTCGATTCGTACTATTGATGGTGGTTCTGCTGCTCGGGATGAGCGCTCGCGCGGAGCAGAAGATTATTGACAACACGGTGCTGGACAAACACTACGGTTGGCTTTCGTTAGGCGGAGGCTATTTCACCTTGTTGGAGCAGTTTGATGATATCACGACGCAAGGCGGCGGACAAGTGAGCCTGAGCGGCGGATATGAGTTGCGCTATGGTATGTTCTACTTCTCTGCGGGTGTGGATTTTGCCTTCTGGCTCTCTAACGCGACGACCCAGGCTTGGCGTTTTGACCGCGCGATGTATGACACCCAGGGTAAGCTGATGACGTATCACTATGACCTGGATCCGAGTAGGGAACATTCGTTCGGTTTGACCGCCCGTATTCCTCTCATAATCGGTATGACCGTGAACGGTTTTTATTTCGGTGTGGGTGCGAACGTAGGGTATCATATCCTGTCGGAGAACCATGCTACCCGAGCCTATAGAGGTTGCGCAACGTACGATCAGTACTTCGAGGATTTTACCAATATGCCGAACCATTTCTACACGAACTACGTAGCAACCAAAACGGAACATCTGCGCATGAATATCCCGGTGAACCTGATTGGCGAGATAGGGTATGACGTGCTGGCTAACTACAGCTACAGCAGTTACAGCCGCGACCAGGTGCTGAAGATCGGCGCGTATGTAGAATACGGCTTAACCAATGCGTTCAACAATAAAGAGGACGGATCGCTGTTTGATCCCAATCCGGAGCATCCGATTCAACTGGACATATGGTCCTATTATACGAAAAAGGCAACAACGACACACCGAGTGGTGCCTTTGAGCGTAGGTATCAAATTGACGTGGATGCTGCGTATCCCGACGAAGAACTGTAATTGTAAACCATTCTAGAAGAATCTATTGGAGCGTATGAAAAGAACATCGACTCTTTTTAGCGTTATAGTCATACTCGCGTGCTTGTCTGCCGGTTCTGCATCGGCAGCGGTTGTCAATCACAATATCAGCAGCGGAAGTCTGGTGATTCCCGGAACGTCGACCGATGATTATGTGGTGACCGGAAACAGTACCGGCTATTATATCCGCGCGGAATTCGGCTACAAGGGTACTATCACGTTGAAGAACTGCAGTTTCCGATTCACCTCTTCCGGTTCGAACTCTCCTATCCGTATTGTGGGTAAGAACAATTTGTCGAACACGGATCCGAGTCGTACGAACGTGAACCTGATATTGGACGGAACGAACACCATCTACAATTACGGTTACGGTCGTGCCGGCATTCAAGTGGATCAAGGAGCGCAGATCAACATCAGCGCCATTGAACCGTGCGATAACACCAGCGGTACTTTAACTATCACGCAGGCCACTGCCGCCGGCGGTGCCGGAATTGGTTCACTTAACCATGATTATAGCAGTAACGAGACCTCCGCAACGGCTTCGTTGAGTATCGGCGGAACGGGAACCACCGCAGGAGGTAATATCGTTATCTCCAGCGGTACGATCACCGCTCAAGGAGGACACGGCGCCGGAATAGGCGGCGGTTATACGACGTATTACGACGGTATGATCGTGATCTACGGAGGTGTGGTAAAAGCTTCTGCGCTGCGCCATGCAGCAGGTATTGGTAGTGGTTGTCCGACCGGATATGGTGTGGTAGAAGAATATACGCCTAATTCGGCTGTGGTCGTTCTGCCGCCTGCCGCTATTTCCGCTACGGGTGCCGGAGGAAGTGGCGGAACGCAACAGTTGTCTTCGTTAGGACTGGCGGGAACGAACGTGCGTGTGTATATCGGCGACCCGGAGAAACCGGCCATTCGCGTGAGCACGGTGGATCACCTTCCCAATGCGAACATCTATTTCGATCTGAGTCAGGATCCGGATATCAACCGCGTGATTACCACGACCATCAGTTCGTCGATCCTCAACGTGAACAACGTGTTGTTAGGTCAGACTGATGCGAGCGGCGTGTTTGCCACCACCGGTTCACTTACCAACCCGACGACGTTCTTTACCGATGCATCCAGCACCTATGAGGCGACAGCAGGTAACCCCTATGTACCTATCACCCAACGCATGCCTAACGGAGGTACAGTAGAGTTCCCGTTGTTGGAGACGAAGATCGGAATCAGTCTGAAAGAATCGAAGATGCTGGAGACGGGCTATACCAACCGCGACGCACAGAAAGCGGCTGCTATCGTGAAGGTAGTCTATAACGATCCGAGCCCGATGACGAGCGTGACGTTTGACCTTGCATCCGGCGAGACTACACCGTTCGGCGACCTGATCTTCTTAGGTGCAGACAGCGCTACGGTTATCCCTGCTCCGAAGACTTTGAACCAAGGGGATGTGTTCTACGTGATAGTGCCGGCTAAGTTGGGCTTGGAGGCCAAAGTGCATTCGGACGTATTACGTATGTCCGGTATATGGAAGGGTTCGGACACCGGTTATATCCGACAAGTCATCTCTCAGGTGGTTACGGATGTGCAACCGGTCTATATATGCGAAGGTGAGTCGTACTATTTCAACGGCGAGTATCTGACCGAAGAAGGTATCTATACCGAGGTGAGCTCCAGTTCGTCCACTTGCGCAGTGGAGTCCAACGTGACGACGATCAAGTTGATCATCGACAGCCCCAAATACATCAAAGAGACCGCCCGTATATGTAGCGGCGAGAGTTATACATGGTATGGAGAGAAACTGACGAAGGGCGGTACGTATACGAGAAATCTGAAGACAGCCACCGGTGCTTGCGACAGTATTCTGGAGTTGGAACTGATAGAATACAAGACGTATCTGAACACCCAGAAGGCGAGTGTCTGTCAAGGCGAGAAATACTACTTCGCCGGCAGGGAGTTAACGACGAGCGGAACTTATTACGATTCGCTTCAGACGATTAACGGATGCGACAGTGTGACCAAGTTGGTACTGACGGTCAACCCGACCTATCTGTTCGAAGACGATGCGGAGATATGCGACGACGAGGTATTTACGTTCCGCGGCAAGAAACTCTATCAGACAGGTACCTATTTCGACAGCCTGAAGACGAAAGCCGGATGCGACAGTATATACAAACTCAACCTGGTTGTTCATCCGACGTATTTCTTCCCGACAGTCGAGACGACCTGCGACAACCATCCGTATACCTATCGCGGCAAGGTGTATAACGAGACGGGCGTGTACTACGACAGCCTGACCACCGCTTTCGGATGCGACAGTATATACCGACTGGATCTGACGGTATATCCGAGTTACAGCTTCGAAGAATCGGCGACGATATGCGATTACGAGAAATACAAGTTCCAAGGGCGATTGCTGAACAAGACGGGAGTGTATGTAGACACGATCCCGACCGTACATGGTTGCGACAGTGTGTATACCTTGCACCTGCAGGCCACACCGACGAAGAAGGACTCGATCAACGTATCGATTTGCTTGGATGATTACTATCTGTTTGGCGGAAACAAGATCTATGAAGACGGCGTGTATCGAGACACGTTAACCGACCCGCAAGAGAACAGGTGCGAGATCCATACGCTGCGGCTGAGGACCGTAGCGAGCACGATCATCTCCAGAGCGCGAGTAGATGATGCTTGTGCGGACAGCACGAGGTATCAAATCAAATATCACTATAACGGACCTGCGCCGATTAGCTACAGTCTGTATTACGATGATTACGCGAAGGAGATGGGCTTCGAGGACGTACTGGATGCTCCGTTCACGGGATATATCTACGGCAACATCCCGCAATTCCCGGGCAAAGAGTACCTGAAGCCGGACATCTATCATGTGCGCCTCGAATTCAACAACGGCGTTTGTAACCCCGGAGAGTCGGCATTCGATCTTGCATTTATGATCAAGTATCCGTCCTGGATTCTCGAGCAGAACTGGAACGATGTGGTAGCTGTGCTGAATGAGAACTACAACGGAGGTTATAAATTCAAGCAGTTTGACTGGTACGTGAACAACCGCGAGCATGAGCACGATGCGAAATCGTACATTTATACGCCGCATTATCTGCATACCGGCGATTTGGTATATGCTCAGTTGACGCGTTCGGAAGATGACTACGCTATATGCACCTGTCCGCTCATGATACGAGACAAGTCGAACTCGTATGCATCCGATGAGCCGGTGCTGGTAGCAGTCAATAACATGAGTAAGATGCTGACCGTAGCGGTGCAGAAGCCGATGTCATACATGATCCTGAGCGCAAGCGGAATCGTAATGCAAAGCGGATCTATCGAGACAGCAGGCACCACCACCATTCCTTATTCCCTGCCAAGCGGACTATATGTCATTGTCTTCACAGAGGGGAACACGGTGAGAAGTTATAAGTTTACGTTGTAATATATCGGGCATATGAAAAGAATAGCAAGCCTCTTAAGCATTATAGTTATCCTTGCGTGGTTGTCTGCCGGTTCTGCATCGGCAGCGGTTATCAATCACGATATCAGCAGCGGCAACCTGATCATTCCCGGTACGTCGAAAAACGACTATGTGGTTACCGGAAGCAGTACCGGCTATTATATCCGCGCTGAATTCGGCTACAAGGGTACTATCACGTTGAAGAACTGCAGTTTCCGATTCACCTCTTACGGTTCGGAATCTCCTATCCGTATCGTAGGTAAGAACGGGTTGTCGAACACCGATCCGAGCCGCACGAACGTGAACCTGGTATTGGACGGAACGAACACCATCTACAATGACGGCTATGGTCGTGCAGGTATCCAGGTGGATCAAGGTGCGCAGATCAACATCAGCGCCATTGAACCCTGCGACAACACCAGCGGTACATTAACGGTGACACAAGCGAATGATGAAGGCGGTGCCGGAATAGGTTCGCTCAATCATAGAAGGAACTCAGAAGAAACGACCTCAACGGCCATATTGAGTGATGGGTATTCAGGAACCACCGCAGGAGGAAATGTCGTTATTTCCAGCGGTACTATCACTACTAAAGGCGGTCATGGCGCCGGCATCGGAGGCGGTTTCCGTACGTTCTATGACGGTATGATCGTCATCTACGGCGGTATCGTGAATGCTACGGCGATCTTTGATGCCGCAGGTATAGGTAGCGGTTGTCCCCTTGGAACAGGTTTGGTAGAGGAGCATGCTCCCACTTCGGCGATCGTAGTACTTCCCCCTGCTGTTATCTCGGCGAAGGGCGCCGGAAAGTCAGCCACCGGAGGTGTGGGTTATGATCTATTCCCTGAGTTAGGATTAGCAGGCACGAACGTGCGTATCTATATTGGTGACCCGGATAAACCGGCTATCCGCGTGAGAACAGTAGACCACCTGCCGAATGCGAATATCTATTTCGACTTGAGTCAGGATCCGGATATCAACCGAGTGATCACCTCGACTATCAGTTCGTCGATCCTCAACGTGAACAACGTGCTTCTGGGGCAAACGGATGCGAGCGGCGTGTTTACCACTACCGGTTCGCTTACCAATCCGACGACGTTCTTTACGGATGCATCCAGTACGAATGAAGCAACGGCGGGTAACCCCTATGTGCCTATCACCCAAAAGATGCCCAACGGAGGAAGCGTAGAGTTCCCGCTGTTAGAGACGAAGATCGGTGTCAGCTTGAGCGAATCGAAGATGCTGGAGACGGGCTATACGAGTAGCGAGGCGCAGAAAGCAGCTTCCGTCGTGAAGGTGACGTATGACGATCCGAACCCGATGACCAACGTGGTTTATGACCTTGCCTCCGGCGAGTCGACACCGTTCAACAGCCCGAGATTCTTCGGACCGGACAGTACCACCCTTATCTCGGCTCCGAAGACTTTGAAGAAAGGCGATGTATTCTATATCATCGTACCTGCCAAGCAGAACTTGCCGGCCAAAGTGCATACAGACGTATTACGTATGTCCGGTATATGGAAAGGTGCGTCCACCGGCTATATCCGACAAGTCATTTCGCAGATAGTGACGGATGTAGAACCCGTCTATATATGCGAAGGCGAGTCATACTATTTCAACGGTCAGTTCTTGACCGAGCCGGGTATCTATACCGAGGTGAGTTCGACCACATCTACGTGTGCCGTTGAATCCAGCGTGAAGACAATCAAGTTGATCATAGACAGCCCCAAATACGTCAAAGAGAGCGCCAGCATCTGTAGCGGAGAGACCTATACATGGCATGGGGAGAAGTTGACGAAGGGCGGTACGTATACGCGTAAACTGAAGACAGCGACCGGAGCATGCGACAGTATCATGGAATTGGAATTGACGGAATATAAGTCATACATGATTGACCAAGAGGCGCATATCTGTCAAGGCGAGACCTTCCAGTTCGCCGGCAAGGAGTTATCGACGACAGGTAACTATTTTGACACCTTGCACACGGTGGACGGTTGCGATAGCGTGATTCACCTGCACCTGGTAGTTAATCGCAAGTATCTGATGGAGAAAGAGGTGAAGACCTGCTCTAACCAATACGATTTCCGAGGACGTATCTTGGATCATACCGGCGTGTACTACGACAGTCTGAAGACGAAAGCCGGATGTGACAGTATCTATAAGTTAGACCTGTTTGTATATCCCCGGTATTACTTCCCGACGGTAGAGACGACCTGTGACAACCACCCGTATTCCTACCGCGACAAGATATATAACCGGACAGGTATTTACACGGATAGCCTTACCACCACATGCGGTTGCGACAGTATCTACCAATTGAACCTGACGGTACATCCGAGTTACAGTTATCAAGAGACGGTAACATCGTGCGATTACGAACCATATAACTTCCGCGGAAAACTGTTGACCCAATCGGGCATATACAGCGACACGATACCTACGATCCATGGATGCGACAGTGTGTATACCGTTTACCTGCGTACACGGCGTACTATCCGGGATTCGGTCAGCACCTCGATATGCTTAGGTGATTACTATATGTTCGAAGGCACCCCGATCTACGAAGACGGACTCTACAGGGATACCTTGTCCGAGCCCCAAGGCAACGGGTGCGAGATCCATACGCTGCTGCTGAAGACCGTAGCGAGCACCGTTATCTCCCATGCACAAGTGGATGATGCTTGCGCGGACAGCACGGTATATCATATCAACTATCAATATACCGGTTCTGCCCCGATCAGCTATAGCTTGTATTACGACAAGTACGCGCGGAGGATGGGATTCAATAACGTATATGATGCTCCGTTCACAGGCGAGATATACGATAATATCCCGCAGTTCGTAGGAAAAACTTCCTACCTGCGGCCGGATATCTACCACGTGCGTGTGGAACTGAACAACGGTACGTGTGATCCTTCGAAATCGGCCTTCGATCTCGCGTTTATGGTTAAGTATCCGTCGTGGATCATTGAACAGAACTGGAATGACGTTGTAGCTGTGCTGAACGAGAATTACAACGGAGGTTATGAATTCAAGCAGTTTGACTGGTTTGTGAACAACCAAGAACAACAGCATAACTCCAAGTCGTATCTCTATATGCCGAACTACCTGCGTAGCGGCGATATGGTATATGCTCAGTTGACGCGCCCGGAGGATGATTATGCAGTATGCACATGCCCGATCGTGATAACCGACATGTCTAACTCGTATAAATCCGAGGAACCGGTGGTTATCGCCATCAACAGGGTAAGCAGATATCTGACCGTAGCTGTGCAGCAGCCCGTTTCTTACACGATTTTGGACGCCAACGGACATGTGATGCAAAGCGGGTCTATCGACACAATAGGAGCTAACACGATCCCTTATACTATCTCGCAAAGCGGATTGTATATCATCGTCTTCACAGACGGAAACAAAGTGAGCAGTTCTAAGTTTGTGCTGTAAGCATGAAGTTGTTGGTCATTATACTGAGCGTGATGACGTGGACCGTGGAGAGCAAGAACACGGTGACGTTAGCAGAAGGCGGGACGAAGCCGAACGACATCGAGGTCAGTTATGCGAATACGTATAACAAGGGCCAAGTGCGTGCGGGCGATGAGGCTGTGTTGACGCTGAGTAATATGGGTGGAATTACCGTAGAGCGCGTGTCGCTGGCGATGCGGGCTAATGCGAAGAGCGGGGCAGGGACGATAGAAGTGGCGTGCAACAATACGCAGTTGGCGGAAAAAAGCGTGAGTTGGCAGAGCGTGAGCGAAGACGTGGAGGTGTTTCGCGGGCAGCAGCATGACGTGGACAAACTGGAGATTAAAGTGACGGGTGTGCAGAGTTCTGTATACATCGATGCGTTCACGATCGAGTATACCCCGCACGCGCCGATGAGCGTGGTGCTGATGCGCGGCGACACACCGATAGATACGCTGATGGAAGAAGAGGGGATGAGCGGCGTGATGCTGCCATGGTTGGAGGACGAAGACCACTGGCGGTTCCGAGGATGGAGTAATACGGCGTTTTGGACGATCTATGAGGAACCGGCATACCACCGTGCGAACAAACGTTACAACCCCGCGAATGACACGCTATGGGCGGTGTATCAATGGGAAGAGGTGAATACGAGCGAGAGGGCGTTTGAAGAGGCGGGTACTTCGGGCGTGTATATGTACGTCAATCGCGCGACGAATATAGCTTTGACGGGTGTGCCGGTGAATGGCAAGATGGGGCGCGCAGAAGCGAATGTGTACGACGATAATCAGCACTATCAGATCACGTTTGTGGGTACAGACACGGCTTATCTCACGCATGTGCCGACAGGTACGCCGATAGGATATAGTGGGACGCAGGTGACAGCAAAGGCTTCGCCTTGGAAGGTATATCACGAAGGTGACCAGACACTGTTTTGGACGACGATAGCGGGAAAGAACTATGTGCTGTGGCTGGATATCGCTCATGCAGGAAACTACGAGGATCTGTATGCGGGTTTGTTCCAAGCCGATCCGGGCAATTCGCCGATGGGACTGCTGGGGACGATGATGCCGACAGAGCTGTTTGCGTTCACTTGTCACCCTGAGGCGATGGTGGGGATTGAGAGTGTTCAGGATTCAGAAACCAGTTATCAGAAGATACTGCATAATGGGCAAGTGCTCATTCTCCGACAAGGAGAGACATATACATTAACGGGAGTTAAAGTTGAAAGAGTGAAAGAATGAAAGGATTATTGATTATATTATCGGTGTTGACCGGGATTTTGGGCGGAGAGTATAACGCGAAGACGCTGAGTGTGGCGGAGCAGGACTCTATTTTAGGTGTAGAGGTAACCGGTCGTTATCGCCTGGAGAAAGAGAACGCGCAGAAGATCTTCCGTCATTCGGAAGTGGCGGATTGGTATATTGTAGATACGCTGCGCAAGACGCGGAAACAGTTAGGGGTTAGTGGATTAGAGGATGAGCGAGTGAGGGATGCGGTGATGAGTCCGAACGGGCGCTATGTGGCGTTTGCGAAAGGCAATAACCTGTATGTACACAAGTTGGATTTCGGCACCGAAGTGGCGGTGACGAAAGACGAGAATACGGATATCATCAACGGAGTGGCGGATTGGTTGTACGAAGAGGAGTTTGCTACGACGGCTCTGTTCGCATGGAGTCCCGATTCGAAGAGCCTGGCGTTCGTGAAGTTGGATGAGACGGAAGTGCCGACATTCAGTTGGGACGTATATTCCGACACCCAATACCCGCGGTTGGAGAGTTTGCGTTATCCGAAGGCAGGTTGTGCTAACGCAAAGGCGAGTGTGTGCATCTATGACGTGGCGACGAAAGGGATACTAACGTTGAAGGAATTAGTGAATGAGCGAGAGAGTGACGTGTATTTCCCGCGGCTGAGATGGTATAAAGAGGACCGTTTGTTTGTGCTTCGTGTGAACCGCGACCAGACGAAGATGGAGGTGTTTGATTGCAATGCCAAATCGACCGTTTCGGCTCCATGGTACCGCGAAGAGAGCAAGAAATACTTCGTGGACTACAGCCTGTTCGATCAGTGGTTGTGGTTGAGCGACGGTAAGATCATCGTAGTGAGTGAACAGGAAGGTTGGCGAAGAGCGTATCTGTACGGCAGCGATGGTGTGAGAGTGCGTGCGTTGACGCCGGAGGGTATGGATGTCACGGCAATCTATGGGGTGAACGAAAAGACACAAACGCTGTATTACCAGGCTGCGGCTACGCCGAGTACACGACAGATCTACGCGGTCAGTCTGAAGAAAGGAGCGGTTTCGCAACTCACGGATAAAGAAGGCATGTGGTCTGCGCGATTTGATAAAGAAGCGACGAAAGCGGTGTTCTGCTACCAGAGTTTTGAGACGCCGAATACGTATAGTTTGTGTAAGGTGGATGGTGTAAAGTGTAAGGTAGAAAGGACGATCGAGGATAATGCGGAGGTGAAGGAAGCATGGCAGGTGAATGAGCTACCGGAGCCGGAATTGATACGCATCAATAACCTGGAGGCCATGTTAATGATGCCGAATGCAGATAAATGTCCTTTGGTCGTGATGCATTATAGCGGTCCGCAGAGTCAGCGGGTGCTGAACCGGTGGCGTAAGAAATTTGAGTACGCATTGGTGGAAGCCGGTTATGCGGTGCTGATCGTTGATCCGCGGGGTAGCGATTGCAAAGGTAGAGCTTGGCGTAATGAGACGTATATGAATCTGGGTGTGAAAGAGGCGGAGGACCTGATTGCTGCGGCGAAGGAGATAGCTAAACGACCGGATATCGACGGAGAACGCATGGCGATTATGGGGTGGAGTTACGGCGGTTATCAGACGCTGATGACGATGAGTCAGCAGGGGCATCCGTTCAAGGCCGGTGTGGCAATTGCGCCTGTGACCGATTGGAGACTTTACGACTCGGCTTATACGGAGCGATATATGCGCCGCCCGCAGGTAAATGCACGCGGATACGAGCAGGCTTCGCTACTGCCGCGCGCCAAGGATTTGTCGGGCAATGTGCTGATCATTCATGGTACGGCGGATGATAATGTTCATGCCCAACATACATGGCAGTATATCGACGCGTTGGTGCAAGCCGATAAGCAGTTTGAGATGCAGATATACACGGATGATAATCATCATCTGCGTAAAGGCAATACAGCAGCGCATATGCATAATAGGATTTTGAAGTTTTTACAAAACAATCTATAAACATGAAAAAGTATGCTTTAGGAATCGACTTGGGAGGAACAGGTACCAAGTTCGGTCTGGTAAATGAAGAAGGTAAAGTTCTTCGCAGTAATTCTATCCCTACCCAGCAGTATCCGGATATCGACGAGTACTGCGATGTGCTCTGCGCGGGTCTGAAACAGCTCGTGGCAGACGAAGGTATCACGATGGCTGACGTAGTCGGTGTAGGTTGCGGTGCGCCGAACGCAAATTTCTATTCGGGTTGCATCGAGCAGGCTCCGAATCTGCCTTGGAAGGGTGTTGTGCCGTTTGCTAAGTTGATCAGCGAGCGTATGGGCGTGAAGTGCACGATTACCAACGACGCCAATGCAGCCGCACAAGGCGAGATGATCTACGGTAGTGCTCGCGGCATGAAGAACTTCATCGTGATTACCCTTGGTACGGGTGTTGGTTCGGGTATTGTGATTGACGGTAAGTTGCTGTACGGTCATGACGGTTTTGCGGGTGAGTTAGGTCACTGCAAAATCGACCATAGTGGCAATGGTCGTCTCTGTGGTTGTGGTCAGAAGGGATGTATTGAAGCATATGCTTCGGCGACAGGTGTGGCACGCACTGCGAAGGAGATTGTGACCAGTACGACGCAGCCGACGATCCTGCGCGAGGTAGCCGACATCGATCATATCACGAGTAAGGACGTGTTTGATGCAGCGGAGAAGGGAGACTTGGTAGCAAAACAGATCTTCGATTATACGGGTCGTCTGCTCGGTGAGAAACTGGCGGACTTCGTTCATTTCTCCAGCCCGGAGGCTATCATCCTCTTTGGCGGTTTGACTAAGTCGGGTCACTGGATCATGGATCCGATTCGTGAGGCACTGGATGCGAACCTGATGCCGATCTGGAAGGGTAAGATCCCTGTTTCGATCTCTGTACTCAAAGACAGCGACGCGGCGATTCTCGGCGCATCGAGTTTGGCTTGGTAAAACTAAGAGATTAGAGATTAGAGGGCTGCGAGAACGTAGCCCTCTTTTTGTAGCCATTCGATAGCTTGCGGAAGGACGGTAAGCATTCGCTCGTTCGACTTGAGCGAGTCATGGAAATTGATGATGGACCCCGGTCGCGTATCACGCTGAATGAGACGTAACATCTGTTCCGGCGTTACAGAAGCATCATAGTCGCGCGTGAGAATATCCCAATAGATGAGGGTATAGCCCATCTTATGCAAGGCGATGCGTTGACGGAGGGTGGCTTTGCCGTAAGGAGGACGGAAAAGGGTAGTCTTTTTCGGCCACTTGTTCACATTCTCCATATAGGTTTTGAAAGAAGTGCGCCAACCCTTGAGGTGGTTGTAGGAATGGTTGCCGATGGAATGTCCGGCTTGCACGACTTGCTCGTAGACCTCGGGATGTTTGTCGATATTCTCACCCACCATGAAGAAGGTTGCTTTGACCTTGTACTTCGCTAATATCGCGAGCACTCTCGGCGTCACTTCAGGGATTGGACCATCGTCGAAAGTGAGGTACACAGCGCGTTTATCCGCACAGAAGACTCCGTACGGATAGAGCGCTTGGAATATCGATTTAATAACTCTCTTCCGCATTTGGGAAAGTACTGTCTTTGACGCCGGAGATATATTCGCTTACGGCGGATTTGACTTCGTCGGCCAGGTGCGCGAAGTGGCGCAGGAACTTCGGCTTGAAGCCTTGGTTGAGACCTAACATATCGTGCAATACGAGTACTTGTCCGTCGCATTGGTTTCCCGCACCGATGCCGATTACGGGGCAAGAGACGGCTTTGGTGACTTTGGCGGCAAGCGCCGCAGGAATCTTCTCGAGCACGATAGAGAAACAACCGGCTTCGTCCAACAGTTTGGCGTCGTGCAGCAGTTTGTCCGCTTCTTTCTCTTCTTTGGCACGCAGCCCGTATCCTCCGAATTGGTTGACAGATTGCGGCGTGAGTCCGAGGTGGCCCATTACGGGTATGCCGGCCTGAATCATATGGCGAATGGCGGGCAGGATCTCTTCACCACCTTCGAGTTTGACCGCATCGCAACCAGATTCTTTGAGGATCTTGATGGCATTGCGCACCGCGTCCTCTTCGCTCACTTGGTAACTGCCAAAGGGCATGTCGCAAACCACGAGGGCATGTTGCGCCGCACGTACGACACCTTTGGTGAGGAAGATCATCTCATCCACCGTGATAGGCAGGGTATAATTGTTTCCGCAAACGACGTTGCTGGCACTGTCGCCGACAAGCAACATGTCGATGCCGGCTTCGTCCACGAGGGAAGCAAGGGTGAAATCATAACTGGTCAACATGGCGATCTTCTCGCCGTTGGCTTTCATCTGACGCAGTTTGGAGGTCGTCATTCGGCTATTTTGTACATGTACAGACATTGTTTATTTGTTTTTTAGAATGATCCAGATAATAATCGGCGCTCCGAACAACGCACTGACCGTACTGATAGGCAGCGGGTAGATGAAGAGCGAGCAGAGGACGTCGCATACCAACAGCAGGCACGCGCCTATCAGCGCCGATGCCGGAAGGGTGATACGATGGTTGGAGGTGTTAAAAAGACCTCGAGCGATATGCGGCACCGCGACACCGATAAAGGCGATAGGTCCGCAGAAAGCGGTGACACCACCCGCCAAGAGTCCTGTCGCCAACACAATATATAAACGTGTGCGTGAGACATGGATGCCTAATCCACGCGCGTAGTCTTCGCCTAAGAGCAATCCGTTCAGCGGTTTGACCGTGAGGAGCACAAAGAGGGTGCCGAGCAAGAGGATAGGTGCCAGCATCTGCATATCGCCCCAACCGACGCTGCTGAGACTACCGAGTGTCCAGACGATGAACAGCTTGAGCGCATCGGGGTTGGCGAAGTTCTGCAACAGGCTCACCAACGCACCGGCGATAGAGCCGAACATCAAACCGACTATCAACAGACTGACGTTATTGGTCACCCGCCGACTGACCGCCAACACGAGCAGCAACACAGCGATTGCGCCGATGCAGGCCGCCGTAGGAAGGCTGAAGGAATGAAGGAATGAAGGAATGAACGCTCCCAGCATCGTGAGCAACGCGACTCCCAGGCTGGCGCCGGAACTGACGCCAAGCGTATAAGGACCGGCTAAGGGGTTGCGGAAAAGCGTCTGCATGATCAGACCCGAAACGGATAGAGCGGCACCGGCTAAGATCGCCGTGATGGCCTTCGGCAAGCGGATAGCGTGCATGATGTTTTGCTCCATCGGATTGAGTTCGCCAAAGGGCCACAGCCAAAGGCTGCCGCTGCATACATCGAGGCAGAAAAGGACAGCCAGCAGGGCACTCAATCCGATAAATATGATTGCGTTTCGCTTCATCGTTTTCAAAAAACGATGCAAAGGTACTGCTTTTTTTTGATATACGCAAAAAAAAAGAGCGCCGAAACGCTCTTTTCTTTAATTACGGAAGTGGAGTTCGCCGTCTTTGAGTTCGACGATGATGGGTTTGTCTTGGGTGACCTTACCGCCGATGATGGCTTTGGACAGCTCGTTGAGCACGAGGCGTTGGAGCGCTCTCTTGACAGGTCGTGCACCGAATTGCGGGTCATAGCCTTCTTTGGCGATGTAGCGTATTGCATCGTCGGTGACACGGAGGTCGAAGCCTTGGTCGGCAAGCATCTTGTGGATGCGTTTCACTTGGAGTCCGACGACGTCGCGGATATTGTCTTCGGTCAGTTCGCTGAAGTGGATGATATCGTCGATACGGTTGATGAACTCCGGTCGAACCTGTGCACGGAGTTGTTCTTCCGTGAGGTTGGAGGTCATAATGATGAGGGTGTTCTTGAAGTTGACCACACGACCTTTGTTATCCGTCAGACGGCCGTCATCAAGTACTTGCAGCAGTACGTTGAACACATCCGGGTGGGCTTTCTCTATCTCATCGAAGAGCACTACGGAGTAGGGTTTTCTACGGATGGCTTCGGTCAATTGACCACCTTCGTCATAGCCTACATAGCCCGGAGGTGCACCGATCAGACGCGTGGCGCTGAACTTCTCTTGGTATTCGGACATGTCGATACGCGTGATCATGTTCTCATCGTCGAAGAGGTAGTCCGCAAGGGCTTTCGCCAACTCGGTCTTACCCACACCGGTGGTACCTAGGAAAATGAAGGATCCGATAGGCCGTTTGGGGTCTTGCAGGCCGGCACGGCTCCGACGGATGGCATCAGAGACGGCGGCGATGGCTTCGTCCTGGCCGATGATACGCTTGTGCAGTTCTTCCTCGAGGTGCAGCAGTTTGTCGCGCTCTGATTGCATCATCTTTGCTACGGGGATACCCGTCCAGCGCGCTACTACCTCGGCAATATCGTCTTCATCGACTTCCTCTTTGATGAGGGCTTGGTCGCTAATGGCGTGCAAGGATTCCTGAGCGGCTTTGATGTTCGCTTCCGCGGCAGGAATCTGGCTGTAACGTATCTCCGCTACCTTGCCGTAATCGCCTTCGCGCTCAGCCACTTCGGCCTGATGCTTGAGAGTCTCGATACGTGCTTTCTCGTTCTGGATAGTAGCCACATAGCCTTTCTCTTTGTTCCAACGCGCGTTGAGTTCGTCGGATTGCTTCTTGAGGTCCGCGAGTTGCGTCTCGATGGTTTTGAGTTTTGCTTCATCCTTATCGCGCTTGATCGCTTCGCGCTCTATCTCGAGTTGCTTGATTTGGCGGTCGAGCGTATCGATTTCTTCAGGTTTGGAATCTACCTCCAGACGCAGTTTGGCAGCTGCCTCATCAATCAGGTCGATGGCCTTATCCGGCAGGAACCGGTCGGTGATGTAGCGCGCAGAGAGCGTGACAGCCGAGATAATCGCATCGTCTTTGATACGCACCTTATGATGGGTCTCATACCGCTCTTTCAGACCACGGAGGATAGAGATAGTCGCCGCCTCGTCCGGTTCATCCACCATGACTTTCTGGAATCGACGCTCGAGGGCTTTATCGGTTTCGAAATACTTCTGGTACTCATCGAGAGTCGTGGCACCGATAGCGCGCAGGTCACCACGCGCCAGCGCAGGTTTTAATATGTTTGCGGCATCCATTGCACCGCTGGATTTACCGGCTCCTACGAGGGTGTGTATCTCATCGATGAAGAGGATGATCTCGCCTGCGGCGGCCACCACTTCGTTGACGACGCCTTTGAGTCGTTCCTCAAACTCACCCTGGTACTTCGCACCTGCAATAAGTGCACCCATATCGAGCGAGTAGATCTGTTTCTTCTTCAGGTTCTCCGGCACATCGCCGCGCACAATACGATGGGCGAGACCTTCTGCGATAGCAGTCTTACCCACACCCGGTTCGCCGATCAGAATAGGGTTGTTTTTCGTACGCCGCGAGAGGATCTGCAGCACACGTCTGATCTCGTCATCCCTGCCGATTACAGGGTCTAATTTGCCTTCCCGAGCCCGCTCACAGAGGTTGATAGCGAACTTCTTGAGGTTTTCGTTTTGATTGTTCTGAGTCGTTGCATTCATAGTTATTGTGATTTTAGTTAATATTCGTAATTATGTGATTCCGTGATTCCGTAATCAGTTTGTCACTAAACGATGTACAAACTATGTTCCAAACCCCTTCAGACTGACAAAATGGCAGTAATGTGCATTTTTGCTGCCATTTATTTGCATGTTTCATTTTTTTGCAGTACCTTTGCAGCGGCAAAGGTTTTGATTATGAATCGCTATACTCTGGGTAAGATATGTAAATTTTTCTTTCACTGGCACTATGACATCCGGGTGACAGGTGAAGAGACGCTTCGTGACGGGTCGGTACACCTGGTACTGCCTAATCATACGGCTTATATTGATCCGTTGTTATTGTTCAGTGAGATGTGGTGGCTGCCCATTAGTCCGATGGTGGACGAGTTATTCATGCGCAAGCGTTTCTACCGGCATATCCTGAACAAAGCGGATGCTATCGAGGTGCCGGATCTGAACAAGAGCGCTATGTCGCGTGAGGAAGGAGTTGCGGCTGCAAGCGCGCTGAGCAGAATAGCAATAGACAGCCTGGCCAAAGGGAAACAACTCTGTTTCTATCCTTCGGGTCACGTGAAGACGGTGGACAGGGAAGTGATTGGTAACCGGCGGATGGCCTACGAAGTATGCAAAGAGTTGCCCGCGGGTGTGCGCGTAATCCTTTGTAGAATGCGCGGATTGGAGACCAGCCGATGGTCCAAACTCAAACCCAAACAGTGGAAATGGCGCCGCACGGTGACCATGGTTTTTGAGGACCATACCGACGATGTGCGCAACTGGGCACAGACGCTCGACCGAAGAGCCTTTAATGAACAACTCGAGAACTGGTATGATGGAATGATGAAATGATGGAATGATGAATTGATGCCTACGGCACGATTTTTGTAGTAACAAAAAAATATAAATAAACTAAAATCATGTCACGAAAAATAGCATACATTGTATTATTGGCTCTTTATAGTTCGCTTTTGTCGGCAGCGGACACAACGTATTATACGCTGTCCCAATGCCGTGAACTGGCGGTATCGAAGGGAGCTTCTTCGCAATCTCAGCATGAGTTGCTTTTATCGGCAAAGTACAATCGGCAGGCAGCGCTGGCGGCGATGTTCCCGCGTATCACAGCGAACGCTTCGTATATGTGGAATAACGCTAACGTACACCTCTTGGAGAACTCCTCGACCTTCAAGTCCGGAACCGCAACCGTCAATCCCGACGGAACGGCGAATTTCGTATGGAGCGACGAGAGCGTAGTAGGACAGATCGAAGAGGCCGCAAAGGGTACGACGTTCGAAGAGGCGGTGACAGGTTTGGCCGACAAGGCCGGACAGGAACTGGCGGATGGCTATAAGTTGCTCTACGACAAGTTGTCGCCGGATATGAGTCAGATCTTTGTCGCGCACGTCGGTGTGACGCAGCCGATATACGTGGGAGGACGTCTGATTCAGTTATACAAGATAGCCAAAGCCTCAGAGGAAATGGCAATTATCCAGTCGCAGGCCAAGCACGATGATATTATATACGGAGTGGACGAGGCGTACTGGCGTGTCGTGTCCGTGTCGAAAAAGAAAGAATTGGCAGAGCAGTATTTCAAACTCCTATGCCAGTTGGAGACGGACGTACGTGAGGCTATGGACGAAGGTTTGGTAACTCAAGCGGATCTGTTGAAAGTGACCACCAAGCGCGGTGAGGCAGAGGTGAAGAAACTGCAGGCGGAGAATGGTCTGACGCTTTCGAATATGGCGTTAGCGCAAGTATGCGGTTTGCCTCTTGGAACCGCTTTCCGTCTGGATGAGAGCGGTCTGAACGAAATTTCTCTTCCCGTCGATTCAACGGACGCTGATGCCGCTGTAGTCGGACGTTCAGAGATTCAGTTGCTTCACCAGGCGGAGAAAATAGCCAAGTCCAATGCAAAATTGGCGGCAGCAGGCTTGCAGCCGAATATCGTCGCTTCGGCGGGGTATGTGTACTCCAACCCGAATGTCGATAACGGCTTCAGCAATCGATGGAACGGCAAGGGATTCTTTACGGCCGGCGTCGTGGTCAATGTTCCAATCGCCCACGCGGACGATATCCTGCGTTACAAAGCTGCCAAACATGCCGCCAATGCCGTAGCACTCAAGACAGAAGAGACTCGTGAACTGCTGACCTTGCAGACAACACAAGCCAACCAGAAACTGGCAGAAGCACAGCAGAAGATTGCAGTGGCGCGCCTGACGGAGAATAACGCAGCCGAGGTGCTTCGTATGGCCGAGGCATCTTATGAAGCAGGAATGATCACCGCGTCCGAACTGATGCAGGCTCAGACGGCATGGCTTGCCGCCGCTACAGATCTCGTGGATGCCGAGGCGGAAGCCAAAACCACGGAAACACAACTTCGCAAATATTTAGGAAAACTATAGTTATGAAACATCAGAAAGAAGGAAGTCTGCTGTTAGGTCTGATTGCACTCCTCACAGTAGTCGTTATTGTTGCGCTGGTAGGTGTACTGGCTCTGCGTCCGGAGAAGACGCTTATCCAAGGGGAAGCCGAAGCTGCGGAATACCGCGTGTCGGGGAAAGTGCCCGGTCGTATAGAGATGTACCTGTACGAAGAGGGCGAGCAGGTTAAAAAAGGCGACACGCTTGTCGTGATTTATTCGCCGGAAGTGGAAGCCAAGAAAGCGCAGGCGCTTGCAGCCAGAGAGATGGCCGAGGCGGTGAACCAGAAAGCCAAGAACGGCGCCCGCAACGAGCAGATACAAGGCGCGTACGAACTATACCAGAAAGCCAAAGCGGGCGAGGAGATTTACCGCAAGTCTTACGAGCGCGTACAGCGGCTCTATGACAAAGGAGTGGTCAGCGCGCAGAAACGCGATGAGGTGGAAGCGGAATACAAGGCCGCGCAGGCCACAGTCAAAGCCGCCCGCAGCCAATACCAGATGGCACTCTCCGGCGCTCGCGAAGAGGACAAAGCGGCAGCAGAAGCACAGGTGGCTAGAGTAGATGGTATCTTGCAAGAAGTGGCTGCGGCAGAGGCGGAGAAATACCTGCTGTCACCATGCGACGGAGAGGTTTCGGAGCTCTTCCCCAAAGTGGGTGAACTGGTAGGTCAGGGCTCTCCGGTGATGTCCATCGTCGATTTGAACGATGTATGGTTCACCTTCGCCGTTCGCGAGGACATGTTGTCCCGTTTTCCGTTGGGCAGCGTGGTAGAGGTTGTGCTTCCTGCGCTTGGCAACAACGTCAAATATCCGCTTACGGTCACTCATATCAAGGCGATGGGGACGTACGCCACCTGGCGTTCCACCAAGCAAAACGGTGGATACGATGTCCGCACGTTTGACGTCAAATGCCGTCCGACGGCCACCATCCCTAATCTGCGTCCGGGCATGACAGCGCTGGTTATGGAGAATTGATTTGAGATTTGAGATTTTAGAATTGATGCGAATCATTCTTCAAAACATATGGCGTGTGCTGGTTCGCGAACTGAGGATGATGTTTGCCCGGCCGCTCTATCTGTTTGCGTCAGTGGGGGTAATGTTGCTATCCACCTTTTTCTTCCTGACCCTGATGAAAGGCGGGGCGGCCGAGAAGATGCCGATGGCAGTGGTCGATCAGGACCAAACTACCATCTCCCGCCGGCTGATTCATGAGATGCAGGCTACTCCGTCCGTGGATATACAACTGATTACCAATTCCTATTCCGAAGCCCGCGATGCGATGCAGAAAGGCAAGATTTACGGCATTTTTGTTATCCGCGAAGGCTTTTACCGCGATTTGGTATCGTTCAAACGTCCTCAGATCGATTTCTATGTGACGAACGCTTATACGGTAGGAGGCAATACGGCGTACAAGCAGATGCTGACGATGGCGAATCTCGTATCCGGTGCGTTCCAACGCGAGGTGCTCCGCAAAAAAGGAATGACGGACGATGTGATTATGCACCGCATTCAGCCGATCGCCATAGAGGGACATATGGTAGCCAATCCCTGGGGCAATTATTCCATCTATCTGGTCAGCACAATATTGCCGGGCATATTGGGTCTTGTCTGTATCATGCTGACTATCTTTGCCATCGGTTTTGAACTCAAAGCGCGTACGTCTCATGCCTGGCTTCGCGCCGCTGGCGGCAACTATACGATAGCCATGATCGGCAAACTGATTCCTTATACGCTGATCTATCTTATTCTGGGTGTCGGCTGCCATCTGATTCTATACCGTTTTGTCGGTTTTCCGGTCTATGGCAGTACATGGCGTCTGATGTTCGGTCTGCTGCTGTTTATCCTGGCTATGGAAGCATTGGGCATAACGATGATAGGTCTTCTGCCGACGCTTCGTGACGCCCTGTCAATAGGTGCGCTTTATTCGATGCTGGGGTTCTCTTTGTCCGGTTTCACGTATCCGCAGATGGCGATGTTGCCTCCGGTCAAGGCGCTCTCATATATGGAACCGCTCAGACATTATTACCTCATATATGTCAACGAGGCGCTCATGGCTGCTCCCGTGGAAAACAGCATCCCTTATATGCTGGCTCTCACATTATTCATGGTTGCGTCACTATGTGTCGCGCCGCGGCTCCACCGTGCGTTAGTGTATTGGAATTATCCTTTGAAATAAGTCCCCAACGACTCCTGTCCTATGTCAGAATACAAATATAAGATAGTTAAATCCTTTGTTTCAGAACTGCAGCGCATCTTCCGTGACCCCGGTGTGATGGTCATCTTTATCGTTGCAACACTGGCTTATCCGTTGATTTATAAAGCGCTCTATTGGAATGAACAAATATGCGACGTCCCGGTAGCAGTAGTCGATTTGAGCAATTCTCCGGAGAGCCGTACTTTTCTTCACCGTTGGAATGCCTCGCCGGATATCCGTCTGACCTACAGTTGTACATCCATGGCCGAAGCGGAACAGCTGCTGCGGGAGCAGAAAGTACATGGTATCATCTATTTTCCGCATGATTTCGCACGGCAGTTGGCAGATCCGCTTGGTAAAGCGCACATATCGCTTTATTGCGACATGTCCTCTTTCCTTTATATGAAAGCCATCTACCTATCCTGCAACCAGGTTATGTTGGAGTCCATGCGCAATATTCAGATAGACCGCTACGAGCAGATGGGAATGGATAAAGAGTTTGCCTGGGCGCTGGTTCAGGACGCTCCTTATACGGAAACGGCTCTTTTTACCCCAACCGGCGGTTACGGTTCGTTCCTCATCCCCGCGGTACTCGTGCTGATTCTTCATCAGACCCTTCTATTCGGAATCTGTATGCTCGGAGGAACAGCCCGTGAAGAGAACGAAGAGAGTTATTCTTTTTCTTCGCTTATCGGGCGGGCAGGTGCCTGTTTCCTGATATATTATGGTCTTGCCGCCATCCTTCTGGGTTTCTTTCCGAGACTTTTCGACCTGCTGATAGCGCCTTATTTGCTGGCGGTCATCTTCTTCTCGCTATGCGTGTCGGTTTTTATCCGCAATCGTGAATCAGGGTTGGTGTTGCTGATTTCCACTTCTTTGATTTTCCTTTTCATGGCGGGTATCTCCTGGCCGAAAGAAATGATACCTTCCGCTTGGCGCTATCTGTCGTATTTTATCCCTTATACATGGGGCGCCCACGCTTTCATTCATATCAACTCCATGGGCGCTACATTGGCGCAAACGAGCATGGAATATACCGCTTTGTGGATTTTGGCAGGTGGGTATATGCTTTTGGCTTGTGGGCTGTTTTATCTCCGTAAATCAGCTTTATTCCGTACTTCGCGTCCTTTACCGGAATAGTTCTGTACGTATTGCAGTACAAAAAGGCACAAAAATTTGCATATGTCAGAATATTTTTGTACTTTTGCAGCGCAAAAGTTATTCCGGTATGACAAACGACGAGATAGAAAGTCGCGCCCTTCGCGCGCAAGAGCTTTTCAAGCAAGGCTTTAACTGCGCTCAGGCAGTGTTTGCTTCCTGCGCCGATCTCTATGGTGTCACGGACCTGGATTTGGCATTGCGTCTCTCCGCCTCTTTTGGCGGTGGGATGGGACGGATGAGGCTTGTATGCGGCGCCGCGAGCGGAATGTTCATGCTCGCAGGATTGCAGAACGGCTCCGCCACGCCTCATGACAGCGAGGGTAAGATGGCGAACTACGCCTTTGTACAGCAACTGGCAGGAGAATTCAAAGCCAAATACGGCTCGCTCATTTGTGCGGAGTTGTTAGGTCTGGCGCCGAAAGGCTCTGTTGACCCGCGACCCGCGCCGAGAACACCTGAGTATTACGAGAAACGTCCCTGCCCCGAGATGATTGCGGAGGCTGTGAGATTGTATTTGAGAAGCATAAATTCAAAATCACGGGATAATATACATAGTATATTATAGGTATGGGTAGGATACGATATACCCCTAATATACCCCTGAGATACCCCTGATAAGACCAAGATGATAGTACAAAATCTTTTAGACCTAATCGGCCATACGCCGATGCTGGAAATTCAAAAGGGATTACTGCTTAAGTTAGAGCGTTTCAACCCCGGCGGTTCGGTAAAAGACCGTACGGCTTTGGCGATGATTGAGGACGCTGAGAAACGCGGTATATTGCAACCGGACGCAACGATTATTGAACCCACTAGCGGTAACACCGGTGTAGGGCTGGCGTGGATAGGCCGGCTCAAAGGCTACCGGGTTGTTTTGACGATGCCTGAGACCATGTCCGTGGAGCGGCGTAATCTGCTGGCTGCCTATGGAGCGGAACTTGTTCTTACGCCCGGCAGCGAGGGCATGAAAGGCGCGATACGTAAGGCGGAGGAACTGCGTGACACTACGAAGGATGCCGTCATTTTGGGACAGTTTGTGAATCCTGCCAATCCCGCCATTCACTATGCGACGACGGGTCAGGAGATATGGGAAGACACGAACGGACAAGTGGATGTGTTCATTGCCGGCGTAGGTACAGGAGGAACCGTCAGCGGAGTAGGGCGTGCGTTGAAGGAGAAGAACATGCTCGTTGAGATCATCGCTGTCGAACCCGCTTCGTCACCCGTTTTGTCCGGCGGCGAGGCCGGCCCGCATAAGATACAAGGCATCGGGGCGAATTTTGTTCCGGAGACCTACCAAGCCGGGTATATCGACCGTGTACTCACTATTTCCGATGAAGAGGCTTTTGCTGCGTCTCGTTTGTTAGCCAAAGACCACGGTTTGCTCGTTGGCATCTCTTCGGGCGCTGCCTATGCCGCTGCGCTGCAACTGGCTCAACAACCTGAGTATCAAGGCAAAAATATTGTTGTCCTTTTGCCAGACACCGGCGAAAGATACCTGTCGGTGTTGTAAAGTAAAAGGTGAAAGGTGAAAGATGAAAGGAAATTGAAAGGTGACAGGACTCATTAACATAGCGCATTTAAAGCAACTTGTTTTGCACCTGCAAGGCGAGGTGTTTCCTGAGTATTACCCGTCTGTAGAGCGTCCGAAGGATCTGTGCCTGCCAGATGCGTTCTGGGCACAGATACCCGAGATCAAGCGTCTCATCAATACGGATGTGGATGCCGTGCTGCATAATGACCCAGCCGTGACGGATCGCGGCGAAGTGATTCTCAGTTATCCGCTCCAGTATGCGATGATTCATTACCGCGCGGCGCACGTACTCTACCAACTCGGCGTGCCTCGTATCCCGCGTATGCTGACGGAATTGGCGCACAGCCGGACAGGAATAGACATCCATCCTGCTGCACAAATCGGCGAGTATTTCTGTATCGATCACGGCACCGGTGTCGTCATTGGAGAGACTGCTATCATCGGCTCGCATGTAGTGCTCTATCAGGGAGTGACGCTCGGTGCGAAGAATTTCACGTACGATGAGCAAGGACGTCCGAAAGATGTCCCGCGTCACCCGATTTTGGAGGACCATGTCACCGTCTATTCCAATACTTCCATTCTTGGCCGTGTACGTATAGGTCATGACACTGTTGTAGGCGGTAACATATGGCTCACCCAGGATGTCCCAGCGAACTCGATAGTATTACAAAGTACACCCGAAATACGTATAAAGAATAAAGCATAAATACCATGAAATTTTTTTTAGCCATCATCGGTGGAGGCCCTGCGGGCTATACAGCTGCGGAGAAAGCTTCCAAGGCCGGTAAAGATGTAGTGCTCTTTGAGCAAAACGCCCTCGGCGGTACGTGCCTCAATGTAGGTTGTATTCCTACCAAGTCCTTGCTCTACGGCGCCAAGCAGTTCTATAACGCGACGCATGCACAGAAATACGGAGTAAGTGCCGAAAACGTGTCGTTCGATTTTGCGGCGATGCAGAAACGTAAGACTATCGTGGTTAGGAAACTCGTCGCGGGTATCAAGCAGCGCCTTAATAACGAGCACTGTACGTTGGTGAATGGTTTCGCGAAGGTAGAGCACCGTACGGATGAAAGCGTGACGATTGAGTGCAACGGCGAGAGCTACGAAGCAGATAACCTGATGATTTGTACGGGTTCGACGAACTTTGTGCCGCCTATTCCAGGTATCAAAGAGAATGAACACGTATGGGACAGCACGGATGCGCTGGCTGCGGCCGAACTGCCGAAGTCGATCATCATCGTTGGTGGAGGTGTGATAGGCATGGAGTTTGCGACGCTCTATCACGAACTCGGTGTGCCGGTTACGGTTATAGAAGCCTTGCCTTCTATTCTGCCGAACCTCGATCCGGAAGTGGTAGCGGTGCTTGCAGAGAAATACAAGAAAGCAGGCATCAATATCCTTACTTCCACCCGTGTCGAGAAGATAGAAGGTAATGAGGTCTTCGTATCATCATTAAGCGAAGCGGAGCAATCCATCAATTCATCATTCTCCGCGGAGCGGATTCTTGTCAGCGTCGGCCGTAGGGCTAACCTCAACGGTCTTGAGGCGCTCAGTGATATTGAACTCAATAGAGGTGCGATCGTGATTGACGATTTTTGCAAGACGAACCTGCTGAATGTCTATGCCTGCGGCGATGTGACCGGTAAGATCATGTTGGCGCATGTGGCAAGTCGTCAAGCCGAGGTGGCTATCGGTCGTATGCTTAAAGTCATACCGCTACAGCGAATTGCTTACAACGCTATCCCGTCGGTCGTCTATACCAATCCCGAGATTGCATCCGTCGGTATCACCGAGACTCAAGCGGCAGAGATGAATATTGAGGTGGAAGTAAATAAACTTCCGATGACTTTCTCCGGTCGCTTCATGGCGGAGAACGAAGGAGAGACGGGGCTCTGTAAAGTAATAACAGACGCCAAGAACCATTCGATCCTTGGCGTCCATCTTATCGGCAATCCGTGTTCGGAATTTATCGCGGCGGCTTCGTTTGCGGTGCGTATGGGGTATACCACAGCGGAGTTCCAACAAGTGGTCTTCCCGCACCCGACCGTCAGTGAGATCTTACACGAAGCGATTTAGAAATTATACTTCGTCATGAGTTGCACGCGGTGGTTGGTCACCCAGTGTAAGCCCTGCTCGGACAATCCGTTAGCGGGGTTTATTTTGCCATCGCCGTAGTGAACGGACGTGATGTCGTACTCCAGACCTACCTGGAATTTACCTATGGTGTAGAGTAGGGTCGGCGTGATGCGCCACATGCGTCGCATGTTCTTCACGCGCGGATAGTAGAAACCGACCAGTTTGCCACCTTCAACAGCCAGCGGGTCTTTTGTGCCGAGGTTCTCGACATAACCGGCGAAGAGGATACCTTGTAATTTCTGCGGGTGTTTGTCTTCCTGCGCACCCACTTTGCCGCCATATACGAGGCTGATCCAGCTACTCGAAGTGCGGGTCGGAGTGTAACTCCACGAACCATCGGGGTTCACACGACTCACGCCATAACCGCCGTTCATGTTCATGTGCTCTCCGGATTCAGCGAATATGGTCTTGGCCTTAATCGAGAACTCACCTTTCTTATACTGCAGATAGAGGAAAGGCGAAGCGGTGGTGATACGGTCGTTGACGCGTACATCGACACCATTGAGTTTGCCGATATGACGCGGGCTGATGCTCAGCACATCTGCTCCGACGCGTACCAAGAAGCCTTTCGCCTGTGCACTTACACCCAAGTAAGCTTCCGGCGTTTTGCTATACAGGATATACTCTGCCGATTGACCATCCGGTCCGATGGAGTTATACTGCATCTGCCAGAGCAACGCCCCCGTCAAAGTCACGTATTTACCAAGGCGTGCGTCCACCTTCACTTGTGGGCTGCGGTTGAACGGACCAAACGGCGCACCGCTATTCAGCGAGATGACGTCGCAGAGGTCGGCTGCCATCGGGTGCCAGGTCTGACCGATCGTCAGATCTACCCGCGCAAAGTCTTTGCCGTTCAGCATGGGCAGGCTGTCCCAGCCGAGTGTTAGATAAGCCTGGCGCAGACGGAACTGTGCCACGCCGGAAACGGGGTGAGAGACTTTCGTGCTCAAGCCTGTATAGAAATCCGCTTCGATCTTCGCGCCGAACTCCGTATTCCGCCATTTATAGCCTACTATATCCAGTCCTACGCGGGTGGTCAGACTTAAGAAACGGAAAGAGCTGACGGCATTCAGATCCTGGCGCTCCACGCCCGAGATATACTGTTCGCCTTCCGCTTGATTCCAAGCCTCGTCTTTCGGCATGTAGAAGTATAAATCACCTGTTCCGGCGATGCACTCGCGGCTGTCGAACGTGAAGTAGTTACGGATAAAACCATAAGGTTTGAAGTGTTGCTTCAGATGGCTCTTCACCGCGGCTTTCTTCTCCGCCTTCTGCGCCTCTTTGCTGACTTCCTGCGCCGAAACCGGAATAAGGAGCATGGAGCAAAGCGCTATGATTATATATCTTTTCATGGCAGTATTATTTTCATTTATTTTGCGCAAAAGTACTGCTTTTTTTTTACATACGCAAATAATTTATGCAAAAAAATCATTTTGCTGTTTGCACATGTGAAAAAAAAGCAGTACCTTTGTGCCCGTAATCGAAATTTAATACTATGAGTTGGATTATGATTCTTCAGCTCCTCATTGTCTTAGGAGCTCTGTGGGTCGGCTCGCGTTACGGCAGTTTGGCGCTTGGCGCTATCTCCGGTATTGGTCTTGCGATCCTCGTCTTCTGCTTCGGAATGAAACCGGGCACTCCTCCGACGGACGTCATCTACATCATCATCGCCGCAGTCACCTGCGCCGGTATCATGCAGGCTTCCGGCGGTATGGATTGGTTGATTCAGTTGGCGGAGAAGATGCTGCGTAAGCATCCTGATCGTATCACGTTCCTTGCACCGCTGACTACTTTCTTTCTGACGGTGTTGGTGGGTACAGGTCACGTGGTGTATACGCTGATGCCGATTATCTGCGATATCGCGTTGAAGAAAGGCATCCGTCCTGAGCGTCCGTGTGGCGTAGCGTCTATCGCTTCGCAGGTAGGTATCACCTGTTCGCCGATTGCGGCAGCGGTGGTAGCGTTTGTAAGTATATCGAATGCGAATGGTTTTGATGTGACGATCCCGCAAGTGCTGATGATCACCATCCCGTCGTGTATATGCGGTCTGATGGCAGCGGCAGCAGCGTCCTACAAACGCGGTTTGGACCTCGATAAAGACCCCGTTTTCCAAGCGAAGATCGCCGATCCCGAGCAGCGCGCGTATATCTATGGTAATACGGCTACGACGCTCGATCGCGAGATTCCGCAGAGCGCAAAGAATAGCGTGTTTATCTTCCTCGGCGCCCTGGCTGTCATTGTGCTGTTCGCTATCTTCCCACAACTGCTGCCAAGTTTTGAGGTCATCAAAGCGGTCAAAGGGGCAGGGGACATCACGCTTGCAAGCGGTGTAACCATTACCGCTAAAGAGTTAGCAAAAGCCGGTGTGGTAGCAGAGAACTTCACGGAGATGGGCATGGTAACTCTTAAGATGAACCTCGTCATCCAAATCATTATGATCACGGCGGCGGCGCTGATGATTATCTTCTGCAAGGCCAGTCCGAAGAAAGCCGTAGCCGGTCCGGTATGGCAATCGGGTATGGTGGCAGTGGTAGCTATCTACGGTATTGCGTGGATGGCAGATACGTATTTCGGTAACTACATGCCGCAGATACAAGGTATGCTGGATGATGTGGTGACTAAATATCCATGGTCGATTGCGTTAGTGTTCTTTGCCGTCTCAGTGCTGATCAACTCGCAAGGTTCAGTAGTGGTAGCGATGCTCCCGTTGGCGTACAAACTGGGTATCTCGGGTATTGTACTGCTCGGTGTACTGCCGTCGGTATATGGCTATTTCTTCATTCCGAACTATCCGTCGGATATCGCGACGGTTAACTTCGACCGCTCGGGCACAACTGTCATCGGTAAGTATCTGTTGAACCACTCGTTTATGATGCCGGGACTTATCTGCGTGACTGTCTCGACCATCATCGCATATCTTTTAACGTTGTTAATATTCTAAATTATGAATACGAATAGTAAATTCATCATCACGATTAATCGTGAATTAGGAAGCGGCGGCCGCACGGTTGGTCGCAAGTTAGCCGAGAAATTAGGTGTCGAGTACTTCGACAAAGCGGTCATCAACGCCCTGCAGGAGCGCTATAACCTCTCCGTAGAGCAGATTGAGCACCTCAAAGGTCAGGAGACCGGCTGGTGGGAGGAGTTCAAGCGTAAGATGACTTTCTCGGAGTCCGAGTACGAGTTGAACCAGACGAATATCGAGACCGAGGATGTCTTCCGCGCAGAGACCCAGATTCTCAAGGCCCTTGCCAAAGACCAGTCCTGTGTCATCGCCGGTCGTACAGCGTTCTATATGTTCCGCGAGCACCCGAACCACCTGTCTATCCTCATTCAGGCATCGATGCTCAATCGTATTGAGCGTGTGGCGCGCGAGCAGAACATGACCAAGGAACAGGCGCGGCTCGTCATCGACAAAGTCGATAAGATGCGCGAGAACTACGTCAAGGAGTTCACCGGCACCAGCCGTTACGATGCCCGCAACTACCACCTCGTCATCAACATGGACGACATCTCTGAGGATGCCGCAGTAGAACTGATACTCACCTATATCCGTAGTATGTCATGAAACATTTTTTCTTATTTTCTTTAACCGTATCGGTTATCTGTTTTTTGTCCGCGGAGGCTTTCGCAGCTTCGGTTACTCCGGCGGATGAGATACCTGCGTATTGGGAGTCTGTGGACGGCAAGTCCGGTGCGGATCTCTGGAAAGCTGTGAGTGCGCAGACTAACAAGGGTTTTTCTTCTGTCGGATACAAGAAACTGTATGATGCCTATTTGAAGACAGACGTCTATCCTCAGGATTCGGTAGGCAAAGCCGGCAAGATATGGGATATGTACGGCGAGTGTGTTTTTGCCCCGAGTAATACCTGCGGAAACTACAATGGTGTATGCGATTGTTATAACCGCGAGCACTCTATCCCGCAGAGTTGGTGGGGAGGCGGCACAGGCGGTATAGGTAATGATATCTTCCATGTACTTCCTACAGACGGAAAAGTCAACGGAGTCCGTTCCAACTACGAGTACGGAGAAGTGAACGGCGGTACCAATTGGGTGGGGAACAAGTTCGGCTCAGCCGGTACATGGGCTACGGATCGTAA
The DNA here is from genome assembly GCA_900318245.1 of uncultured Bacteroidales bacterium. GTDB lineage: Bacteria > Bacteroidota > Bacteroidia > Bacteroidales > Paludibacteraceae > Colicola. The sequence goes on along the minus strand of ONJT01000019.1, from coordinate 3,629 downwards.
GACAATCGCCTCCGAAGCAGGAGAAGAAATAAAAGGATCGGGTCAGGTCTTCGAACCAAAGCCGCAGTACAAAGGTGATATCGCCCGCGGTTTGATGGGAACCATCGTCAAATGGCAGCAATCCAACCTCACCTCCGGAAATAACTTCTTTACCGGCACATATACCGTTTCGCAGAACTTCGGTCTGACGAAGAAAGCCGTTGTACTGTTGATGAAATGGCATCGCGAGGACCCCGTGTCTCGTAAAGAGATAGACCGGAACAATGGTATCCAGGAAACGCAAGGCAACCGTAACCCGTTTATCGACTATCCTTATCTGGCAGAGTATATTTGGGGCGAGCATGCGGGAGAGACGCTGGATATGTCCAAACTCATGGCATCCACCGACCCGTCTTTTATTCCCGGCGAGAGTGACGGTTCACGCGAGGGAACGCCGGTAGGACCCTCTGTGGTGAAGTACGGCGTCAGCTGGTCGGTGAACGGCGAAGTGATGAAGGTGGACTCTGTTGTCGAGAACAAGAAGTTAACCGCCTTGCCTGCGACACCGGTATCCTGTTCGGCAGAGTCGGATGTCTTCATGGGCTGGACGGACGCGCCTATCGATGGTACCGCGGATGAAGCACCCGCTATCCTCTATACCGCAGTAGCCCAGTTCCCCGCCGTCACGGAAGATGTGACCTACTATGCCGTCTTTGCTCATGCCGGAGAAGGCACCTCGGAGCCAGCGGTTTATACGTACAGTGCGGACTCTCATGCCGATGGTTGGAACAATACGGGGACGAACAAAGGTTCGTACTGGCTCCTTGACAGCGGAAAAGAACTCATCTCGCCGGAGATAGACCTCGCGGGACTCAGTTCTATCCAGGCCAAACTCCGCACCTTTGGTGGTACTCAATATGACCAGTTCAGTTTTGCTGCCGGTAACACCCAGATTGGTACGATTACTGTGAGCGAAGGTAGTACGATGACCGAGTATGAGTGGACGAACACCAAGTCCCTCTCCGGCAAATCGCGTATTACTTTCACCTGCTCCAATGCCGGATCCGGCAAAGGTGTCGGTTTCTCGTATGTCACAATCAACGCTACCGGTGCAGGAGTCACCTATGACCGGTTTATCACCTCTTGCCAGAGTACAACGGAGGTAGAACTCGTCGGAGTCAGCGAACAAGCCCGCAAACTCCTTATCGGAGGACAGATATACATCCTCCTTGATAACCAATTATTCAATCTTCAAGGTCAACGAGTAAAATGAAAAAGCATCTGTTTTTAGCATTCTGTGTTCTTTGTTTCGTTAGCGTCCGGGCTAACGTCATCGAAGGTGTAGCCGCCATTCCGGAGGGGTACTATGACGGCGTGTCCGGCAAGAAATCACCGGATGCTATCCTCGATGCCCTGCAGATCTGTATCTCTCGCGACTACAACGAGATCTCCTATAAAGGTCTTGAACCCCATTACCTCAATACCGACTTCTACGCCGATTCGCTCTGGGATATGTATTCCACGTGCCATTTCGTCTATGAGGACGCCAATAAGGCGCAGAAACAGGTGTGTGACGGATGGAACAAGGAGCATGTCTGCTGCCAGTCGTGGCTGGGTTCAGGACCGATGGTCTCGGATCTGTTCAATGTCTATCCGACGGACGCCCGCGTGAACAACCTGCGTTCGAACTACCCGTATGGTGTTGTGGGAAGCAACAAAGGCATCTCCGGCGACCCGGATCACCATGCACTCGGCAAACTCGGTACATCGGCTGTCTCCGGTTATTCCGGTACGTGCTACGAACCGGACGACCGCTATAAAGGGGACTTCGCGCGCACGTTCTTTTATATGGTGGCGCGCTATCGCGATAAGATTCTCAACTCCGGCGGCGGGGCAACGATGTTCTCTTCCAACCCTACGAACCTGAAACCGTATAGCCTCGCTTTCCTGCTCGAATGGCATCGCAACGACCCTGTCTCCCAGAAAGAGATTGACCGTAACCAAGCTGTCTATGGGGAGCAGAACAACCGTAATCCGTTCATCGATTATCCGGACCTCGTGGAGTATATATGGGGTACGAAAAAGAACCAGCAAGTGGACCTCTCGACCATGACGCCTACCTGTGACGGAGGCGGACAAGACCCCGCAGGAAAGGTGAAGTACGGCGTGACGTGGTCTGTGAACGGAGTCATCCTCTCTGTGGATTCTATTGTAGAGAACAAGAAGATCCAAGCCCTGCCGGAGACACCCGAGTCGTGCTCGTCTAACAGTAATGTCTTTGTCGGATGGACAGACGCGCCCATTGATGGAATAGCGGGTGAAGCGCCTGCAATCCTCTATCGCGAGCCGGCAGATTTCCCGCCGATAACGGCTGATGTGACTTACTATGCCGTCTTTGCGCACGCAGAGACTATCGACCACGGAAAAGTGGAGAGCACCGAGTCGGTGAACATGAAAGCGCAAGGATTTTCCAATGGTCAGGCAGTAAGTTCCATTCAGAAAGGGGATGTCACTCTCACGTTCGGAAAAGGAACAGCAGGCTCCAATGTGCCGAAATATTATAATACCGGCGAAGCCGTGCGTTGTTACCCGGGTAACACCATGACGGTGACCGCGGAGTCAATAACCAAGATTGTCTTAACCTTTGGTTCCGGCGATTCCAATAACGCGATAAGTGTCAGCACCGGTGCGCTAAGCGGTAGTACCTGGACGGGTGACGCAGACCAGGTGGTCTTCTCCGTAGGAGGTTCCAGTGGTCACCGGCGTATAGCGCAAGTGGATGTTACCATGAACGGTTCCGGTGCGCAAACGGTTTATTCCGATTATCTTACCTCCTGCGACGGCGGTATGGGAGTGGACGAGATCACCGATGAGCCATCACCGGTCAAGAACCGGAAACTGCTCATCGACGGTCATCTCTATATCCTATCCGGCGATCAGCTATACACTATCACCGGCCAACGCATTGCCCGGTAACGGTGTAGGTCTTATCGGGTAGTGATCATGTCAATTGTTCTTGTTGAGGATGATGAGGGCGCCGATGACACCGGGGATCCAGCCGCAGAGGGTGAGGAGAAAGACGATGGTCATCGAGCCGCATCCGCGATCAACTACCGCCAGAGGCGGGAAGATAATAGCCAATAATACTTGTAAACAGGTCATATTGTTTCAATTTTGCCGTGCAAAATTACTGCTTTTTTCTGACATACGCAAGAGTTGGGTAAAAAAAAGAGACCTCTCAAAATGTTCTAAATGTCGAATTGCCCCCGAGATGCCCCCGAGATGCCCCCGTGATGATCCCGAGAGAAATAGGACATTTTGGCTGTCTTGGTTTTAAAAAATGACGCTTTCTTTGTGTTCGGAGGGGTATTTTGTGAAAAAAACAAAAAATATTTGCATATATCGTAAAAACTTTGTAACTTTGTGCGATTTTTGGTTCGCAAGGCTGCGAAACACGGAAAAACAATAAAAACCATTATAAAAAACACAAATTTATGGCAGACAACAAAGTAAACATGTTAGCGGATTTTGCTCCGGTCTCCACGCAAGTGTGGAAGGACAAGATCATCGCTGACCTGAAAGGTGCCGACTTCGACAAGAAGTTGGTATGGCGCACGCCGGAAGGATTCAACGTGCAGCCGTTCTACCGC
>ONJT01000018.1 GCA_900318245.1 uncultured Bacteroidales bacterium | reverse complement strand
GCTGCTCCATTGCATTGTTCTTTACTTCGGTTGCCTGACTGTTTTTCTTAGATGCTTTCATAACTGTACTGTTTTTGAATTGTTAAACTTATTTGTTTGCGATTTGTTTCTTTTACAATGCTTTCAGAGTTGCGGAAAGAACCAACTACCTTTGCATTGCTAAAAGGAACGACATAAATCGCCAAACGGGTAAGTAATTCAGGGACAGGACATGAAAGCCAAGAAATGGTTGGGCTCGAAGTGACAATGCTTCTTTGGCAGCTGCTGGAGTGGCGGGGCTGTGAGTTCGCTCGGGCTCCGCTTTTTGTACGGCTTGAGTGCTTCAACTGCTGTAGCAGATACAAGGCTTCACCGCCAGACTGCCCGCTGCTGGGGGCTTGCTTGGCTTGGTTGAGTACCGGACTTGAAATCGTTGCAGGGAAAAGGGTGTACAGTTTGGGCAAGAAACAGTGTCCACAACTTCCACAACCTGAATTTATGCGGGAAGAAGTTAAGTATGATTGTAGAAATAACCGGTTTATTGTGGAGGAATTGTGGAAATGAATAGGAGTTGTGGAAAAATGTGGAAGAAATGTGGAGCGATTTACAAAACACAAACCCAGAAAAATCAAGGTTGTAGCAATTGTTTCTATTGTAGAAAGCAAAGTGCCAAAAGCATCAAGTTTTTCACGCAAAAAACTTGACTTTTAGCATGGCATAAAGCGTTGAGAGTACAAGGCATAACGAAAGTCCACACCGGATAGATAAATGACTACTCTTTGTTATGTTATTTGCGTAAAAAACATAACAAGCCTATTAAGAAAAAACAAAATGGATATATAACACATACATTTTGGAGTACACACCGTTAACAGCGTACACAGTATTGATTTACAGGCATTTAAGTAAAACTATATATCCTTAACAATGTTAATTTTCTTATATAATGTTAACAATGTTTACAAATGTTAACGGATGTTTACTTGGTCTATGCGCATAAATTGCTGATAATAAGCAATGTGTACAATGTGTACGATGTTAATGCGTGTACCACAGCATAAGACCATCAACCCAAGGACATGAAAAAAGCGCACAACCAATGGTCATGCGCTTCCTCTCTTATGCGGTTTGTTCATCCGGAATGGTATCCTCAGGAATCAGGTTGATGTCGTATTGCTCAACCAGTTTGTCGTAGTCGAAACAATAAGAGAGTTCCGTGCTGGACTTTTGAATATTACGAGTGTTACCTCGTTCGTCCGTTTTGGTTTCATACTGTTGCACTCCTTGGATGATATCCTTATAGCGCACAATCTTCTTTCCGAGATAGGCAGGACTGTTCTCCAGATAGTACTCCAGTGAGTTCTTCGGCAGCAGCGGTTCGCCGGTACGATGTCCGTGCAGGGTATATAATTGAGCGGTCTGCTTGATCTTCAGATACAGCACTCGTTTGGGTTGCTCGAAGTGGCATATCTCGCGATCACGCGTGTTGAGTTCAGAGACATACTCAACGCGGTAATCGCCTTCGTAGGCAAGGTCTCCGGTTCCGCGGAGGTAGCTGACGGTGTCCCAATAGGTAGCCAACTCGTTGTTCTTCTTGGTCTGCCGGTTTTGGTGCAGTACGCCGTCAATAACGACGCGCAGCAGGTCTTGGTACGTGAATGGCAAATCGAGTGACGAACGAAGTGCATAGCAGGCCGCGAGAGGTACAACCCAGTTCCGCAGGATACGGTCTTCTACCGGCGAGTTCTGCAGCGCATCACGGAGATCATCAAAAGCACGATTATACGCTTCACGAAAGTTGGACTCAAACTGCGGACGATGACGCAGGATCTCCAGCGTCAAGTGCGTGCAACCCAACTTGCGGAGATTGACCAACTGTTGAAAGCGTTCCTTGGCATCATTGGAGAACTCGGACTTCGGGAAGCTGAGGAAGATAAAGCGCGAGAAAAGTGCTATATCTGCCGTAGCCATCTCCTGACCGGTGATGATGATACCAGAGTTGACTTTAGTTACTTCGCGTTTCTTATCCTTATCCATGTTCATTCGGTTACGACCGGTTCCATCCCAGAGACCTTTAAGGAACTCACGTTTGTCAAGGTCGATGCCGTTCTTGAACTCATCCAGATGAACAAGCGCATTGGCACATTGCGCGACAGCGTCTGCCAATGCAGGAAGAGTAGAGTTCTGGATGTTCGGAGGCGTATTCTCGCAGATGAAGAACGACATGAGACTGTGACCGAGTTCGGACTTACCCGAACCTTTCGGACCGAAGATATTCAGCATCGGGAAGAACTTGGTCTGCGTCACGATGATATCACGGAAGAGAGTAGCCAATAAGAACGAGAAGGCGATCATGGCATTGTCGCCGAAGACGGATATTAGCTGCTCAACGTATCGGCGAAGCGAAACGGCTCCGGTGTTCCGATGGACAAAGCTACGTTCAAACTGATACAATTGGGTATCGTGCTTGTAGATAGTGGACAATGCGGGTAAGTATTGGTTGCCGAGTTCCGGCAGACGTACGATACCGTATTCGTCCACCGGGTACCACGTACCATTAGCAAGCACTCCATTACCGAACGCATAGAATCCCGCAGATTGCCAGCCGAGTTGGTCGATACGGGTGGCGGTCTCGGTGTTTTCGTAGAGATACATCTTCAGTTGTGTCAACCGTGCAGCAGATGCCGTCCAGAGGTAGTTGCCGAGACCTTCGATACGTTGAGAGAACTTCTGCATGCTTGTGAGATCTTCCTGCTTGAGTTCTATGATTTCCTTCTGACCGCGCATGTTGGTCAATTCGAAGATACGCACAGCGTTGATGGAGTCACGGATATGGAAGAGTGGACGGAGGACGAAGTTCGACCACGAGAACATCTTACCATCTGCGCCCAGCGAAACGTAATGGTTATCCACTTGCTGGAAACCGTAGCGCTCCAAAAGATCTTGGTTGGATGGCGTAGAAGTATCACGCAACTGCGCCTCCGTCTTGCGTTGAACAGCGGCACGAACGGCTTTGTTCCATGTACTACGACCCGGGACAAGCTTGATAAGTTTGTCGATGTACAGGTTACGCTCGTGCTCTTGGTCACAAAGTGCTACGACATTGGCAATATCGTCAATGATGGAGATACTAACCTCCGCATCGCCTGCATCTAGGATGCGCTTGTCTGCGTACCAGATGACAAAATCTTCTTCGGGTAACTCGTTGAAGATACGCTCGTTCTTGCAATACGAATCCGGGTCGTTCTTCTGACCGTCTGCGCCCAATGGTATCTCACGGACAACCACTTTGAAACCAGCGGCCATCGCGTTACGACCGGTCATCATTACCTTCTTGATGCCTGTGCCGTAATGCTCTGATATGTTATGCCTGTCAGCGTCCGGCAGGAAGCACAAAGTGGTAGCATAGCGTTTGAGCAGGTCGAGCTGTTGACTCGTCCAATCGGAGCCAAGTGAAGCCACCGCATTGTCGATGCCGATAGATTGCAAACGAAGGACGTCCGGCGCTCCTTCGACCAGATAAAAACGACCTTCCTTGGCAGCCGCAGGCCAAGCTTGCTCGATGCCGAAAATAGAGTTGCTTTTCTGATAGAGCACGTTGTTGGATGTATTGAGATACTTGGGGGTGTTCTCGTCATTCGACATCGTACGCGCTGTGTATCCGATGATACGATTGTACTTGTTCCGAATAGGAATCATGATACGACCGCGGAAGAAGTCGAACTCTTGGTGCGTTTTATCCGAGTGTTTGAGCAGTCCCATCGACTGGAGCAATGGCAAAGAAAGCGCTTCCTTTTGTGCGTATTTCTGCAAGCCATCCCAAGCATCATAGGCATAGCCTATACCGCTTTCTTCGACGAGGTCGATACCCCAACGTTCACTGGCGTACTCATAAGCAGCACGAGCTTCCTCGTCCTGGTTATGGATGTTCGCCGCGTAGTACTTCTGAACGACCTCGTAGGCAATCAACATGGACTCACGTTGTTTGTCCTGCTCTTGCTCTTCGGGAGTGCGTTCGCGGGTATCTTCCTCGACAGGGATGTTATGCTTCTTCGCAAGAAAACGAACGGCCTCGATGAATGAAAACTTCTCCTTTTTCTCAATGAAGGAGATGGCGTCACCGCCTTCGCCGCACGCACCAAAGCAATGCCATGTGTTGCGCACCGGATCAATATGGAAAGACGGCGTCTTTTCATTGTGCAACGGGCAGCAGCACTTGAACTTACGTCCGGACGATTGGAGCGTGGCATAATCAGAGACAACGTCTTTGATATTCACCTGCAATCGGACTAATTCTATTGTGCGATTTGATAGCATATTAGTTTAGGATTTTTAGAGGGTAATAGAAAGTTGGAACATGTCCAACTCTCTACATGGATTAAGAATTAAGGTGTTGCTTTGCATAGTACTTTTCGACGAACCGCTGCTGCGCACGATCCTCGTTACGATAGTGATTCAGGATTTGGTTGATAACCTCGTCCTCCAACTTGGTTACATTCGCATGCTCGCACTTGTAATAGAAAGTGGAATTACTCCATCCTGTACGCTGCATGACTACACGTTTGAACTGGCGTCTCCGACTGCCGGTCAATTGAAGATAATAACGTTTAAAGGTTTTCATATAGGTTGGTTTTTAGTTAATTTGGCTTAAAAATGCTAATTTTATACAAAATTTGCGTATTATATTTGCGTATTTGCAATTTTTGTTGTACTTTTGTGGTGCAAAATTAGTGCTTTTCGGTGACATACCCAACGAATTTAGCATTAAATGCGTATTATTATAGCATTTTTGTAATTATAATACGCAGATGCGCACTATAATTACTTTTTAATGTACGACGGAGATGCAATCAGGCTTTTATTAGCCAAACAGAAGAAGTCACAGCGAGACTTATCTATGGCTGTGACCGGTAAACCCAACAGTAGTTTACACAACCTATACAAGAACCCGACGGCTTCCACTCTGGAGAAGATTGCGGATTTCTTTAACGTAACCATAGACTCTTTATTTGTGCGTACGCGTCAACCGATTGACTACGAGACAGAGAAAGACATGGAGAATGGTTATTTGAAGAAGTTGATCCAATATCAGGAGACCACCATCAGCGCGGCGCACATGTTAGATGATGCCAATAACTATATGCTGGAGCAATTGAAGCATCGTGTGGCGGAATTGGAGAGCCGGTTGAAATATATTCAGAATCATCCGGAGGCTATTAGCGAATTAGAACCGCTACCGGAGTTCAATTTGATTGTTCCCTATGCACAAGGTGTAGAGGAAACACAAGTATATACAAACCTTACAGAGAAACAGAAACGTGAGGCAAAGGCACGCGCCAAGATTCATAAGAAGTACCAGAAAAAAGTTATTGAACCTCAGATTAAAAAAGATTTAGAGGATGCTGGGCAATAACTCCTTTTAAAATATATATGTGCGCACGTCGCGTATATACGCGTGCGAGGATTTTGCGAATCTGGTAAAATGGCTGTTCAAACCATGAGGACGCTTCGATGATGTGGAGAAGACGAAAAGTATACGAAAATTAACAAAATCGTGCTAAGTTTGCATCTTTATGCCCTAAAATTTGCACATGTTAAATATTTTTTGTACCTTTGCAGTCGATTTGGATGGAAAGGAATTGACCCAAAATCTGCCCAAACCGTCCTAACGTAAAATGATACTTGAAATTGCTAACTAACTGATTGATAGTCAGGGAGAAAAATGGGATTCCAACTCAGATTTCGTGTGAGTTCGAGTCTCATCCTGCGCACTTAGAGGTGGTTTCTTCGGAAATCACCTCTTTTTTTGTGTTTTTCTTTGCGTGTCTCAGATTTTTTTTGTACCTTTGCGCCGGGCATATGGGATAGCGTGCTCAAATGGGCTTTTGAACGGACTCATACGCTTCGCGTAGATACCCATCGTGACAATCATATCATGCAGCACAACATCCTCAAACACGGGTTTACGTATTGCGGAATCATTTATTTACTTTCAGGCGATGAGCGCCTGGCATACCAAAAGACGATAAAATAATTACAGCAGGAATTAGTTTGCATCAAAATAACTAGGAATAAATATGTTATCTCGTCTCTACGGCGTTTTACTGCCGTTCTTTGTAAGTTTTTTGCTAGCGTGGCTGCTTGATCCGCTGGTGGGCTTCATACAGCATAAATGCCGCGTGAAGTTCCGCAGTTTATCGGTGGCTATCACGCTCATTTTGTTCATCGGCCTGCTTTCGCTGGCGGTGTATCTCATCATCCCTGCGATGGGTAAAGAGGTTAAGTCTGCGGCGGTGGCTGTGGAACAATATTTCGCGCATTTTGATGCGGATAAGTACTTCACGCCCGAACAGCAAGAAAAGATTCATTCTACGCTTGACGGGCTGAACTTGGAATCGATGTTGTCCTATCCGGAGGTGCGTGACGCCATCAAGAACCTGCTGCCCAAAGTAGGCGGATGGATCACTGGCGGACTGAGTTGGTTGAGCGAGTTATTAGTCATCTTCATCGGTTTAATGTACCTCATCTTCCTGATGCTGGCTTTTCCGTCCATCCGCGCCAATTGGCGAAAGTATGTGCCGAAGAAATATTACACGCAGATCACGACGCTCGTGCATGAGATGAGCGTGAATATGAACGCGTATTTCCGCGGGCAAGGACTGGTAGCGCTCTGCGTGGGCATCCTTTTCGCAATAGGTTTTACGCTTATCGGAATGCCTATGGGATTCGTCATGGGACTGATCATCGGTGTGCTCAACTTAGTGCCGTATATGCAGGCACTCGGAATTCCTCCGTGTATCTTGCTCTGTCTGGTACAATCGGCGCAGACCGGTCAACCCGTTTGGCTGACGCTACTGCTTATGGCAATCGTGTTCATCGTTGTGCAGACCTGCCAAGACATGTATCTCACGCCGAAGATTATGGGTAAAGTGACCGGTCTCGGACCTGCTGCTATCCTGCTCAGCCTTAGTTTCTGGGGTGCACTGATGGGTGTCATCGGGATGATCATCGCTTTGCCGCTCACCACACTCGGTCTCTCGTGCTACAAGCACTATGTACTCCACGAACCATTTATGTCTCAACAAATCGAAGCCGCCAAACCTACTGCCGAACCGATCAAGGCTCCGCGGCCCCGAAAAAAGAAACAACAATGAGAAAACTAATCACCTTTGCATTGGCGGCGACGATGTTCGTCGCGTGCGGAACTCAGAAGCCGTTGACAAACGCACAATATGAGCAAAGCGTGCGCAAAGATATGCCGTTTGAGGTAAGCGAGTTCAAACAAGTCAAACCGGACGTGTATGCGTTCAAATGCAATACGTATGTAGGGCAATTACCAGACTACGAAGTGGATAACGAGGGCGCGCTGATGATCTGGCGAACGACTTTTGAACCGACGCATACAGCCCAGCCTGCGCAATATATCTGGCGCAACATAGTAATCGATAAGAAAAATTGCCGCGTGCTGTGCATCGACCGATTGCTTAACAGCGGCAAGACGTTCGGTTATGTGTATGTACTGCAAGGGGAGACAAAACAGATTCCGAATGGTTTTCATTGGGATGTCACTGACCAACGGCATATGCTCAATGTCGCGCCAATCTTAGAAGAACAAACGGAATTATCCGTTGAATTGTTAAAAACTTTATTACCATAATGGACTACCTACCGCAGAACCCCGCTATATTAGTATCAAGCATCAATATGTTGCTTAGAGACGAGGAATTTGACTCGCTCGAATCACTATGCTATAATTTCAACACCGAGCCAGAGAAGATCAAAGCAATTCTTCACGAAGCCGGTTACGTCTATAGCGAAGAACAGGAACAATTCCGCCCGATTGGATATGATAACTAAGACATAGATATAATGAGAAAACTAATTACCCTTACATTGGCGGCAATCGTCTTTGTTGCATGCACACAGAAAAAAGAGGGGGTTTATTCCTCCTCTTTTTTTTGTTTTGCTTCCTCGAACATGGCCTTCATCGTCGGGTTGCCGTAGGTGAGTTTCTTCACCGAGAGGTCCATAGCGTTGTTGTTGGCCAGGCGCAGCTGGTTGGCCGAGGTGGTGAGCGCTTCCTTCACTTTCTCGAGGTTGCGGATGGAGGTGTCGATCTGCTTGATAGCCTCCTCGTAGTTCTTATGGGCGCTGAGCACATGCTTGCCGAAAGCGTCCTGAAACGCCGCTAACTTATCTTCGAAATCCGTCACATCGACCTGTTGCTCCTTGACCTGTGCCAACTCGCGGCGGGTGTCGAGGCTTTTCTTGTTCGCCTGACAGAGGAGTGTGATGAGCGGGATGAAGAACTGCGGACGGATGACGTACATTTTCTCGAAGCGGTGACTCATATCGACGATGCCGCCGTTGTAGAGTTCGCTCTCGGGCTCGAGCATCGACACGAGCACGGCGTACTCGCAGTTTTTCTTCTTGCGGTCTGAATCGAGTTTGGCAAGGAAGTCTTCGTTCTTATGCTTCGAGGCGGTGTCGTCGTTCTCGTTCTTCATCTCGAACATGATAGACACGTACTCGACGCCGTCTTCGCTCTTGTCGCGGAAGACGAAGTCACCTTTCGTGCCGCCAACGACCTCGTTGTCTTTCTCGAAATAGGCGTTGGGCATGATGGGTCGCAGCAGTTGGTTGAAGAGCGTCGAGCAATGGATCTCGAGCGTCTCGCCCACCATCTTCGTGGACTGACGGAGCTTGAGGTCTTTGTAGTACTGCACCTGCTCCTGCGCCGCTTTGAGTTGGGCATCGAGGCGCATGTAGGACTCGGTCGCTTTTTGGCGCACCTCCATCACCGCCAGTTGTTTCTGCTGCTCAGCCTGCTGAAGTTGGGACTGCTGCTGTTGGAGCTGCGCTTGCAGTTGCTGCAGCTGCAGTTGGTTCTGCACCTTCTCGGCCTGCAACTGTGCGGTCATCTTCGCCTGCTGGTTCTGCTCTATCTCATGGAGCCGACGACTCAGCTCGTGCTCAAACTCAGAGTTCTTCACTTGGTTGAGCAGCGCCGCATAATCGCTCTCATCGACGGTAAACACATTTCCGCAATGCGGACATTTCAGCTCTTTCATAGGGTATTTTCAAATTCTGTGGCAAAATTACTACTTTTTTTTCATTTATGCAAATAAAAATTTGGTTATGTCCCAAAAAAGTTGTAACTTTGCAGCGCAAAGTTTGTGAATATGAGAAAGTATATCTTGATAATGCTCGCGCTGGTGGCGCTGAGCAGTCAGGCGCAGGTAAGCGCTATCTTAGGCGACTGGCGCACCGTGGACGACAAGACGGGCGAAAAGCGCTCGATCGTGACGATCTACAAAGGTTCAGACGGCCTGTATTACGGCAAGATCAGCAAAATGCTGATGTACACGGACTTGGTCCTGAAGTGCGACCAATGCAAAGGTGAGGACTATAACGCGCCGATCGTAGGGCTGGTCATCATCCGCAGCATGAAAGCCGAGAAAGGCGAGCTCGTAGGCGGCAAGGTGCTGGATCCCGAGAGCGGGAAGTTCTACTACGGCAAGATATACCTCAAGGACGGGAAGCTCGTGCTGCGCGGGTCGCTCGACAAGCGCGGGTTCTTCGGGCGCAATCAAACATGGATACGATGAGATTAGTTTTTGCATCCAATAACGCGCATAAGTTAGAAGAGGTGCGGGCGATAATGCCTGCCGGCGTGGACGTGCTCAGTCTGCGCGATATAGGTTTTGAGCAAGAGATTGAAGAGACCGGCGTAACCTTAGAGGAGAACAGTATGATAAAGGCCCGCACAGTGGCGGACTTTATCAATGGTGGAATGAGCGCTTCGCTCAATGGTGTAGACGGTGTATTTGCAGATGATACGGGTTTGGAGATCGATGCGCTGAACGGTGAACCGGGTGTGTACACCGCGCGATGGTACCTGATGGACGAAGGTGCGCAGGAAGCCAAGACAGAGATGGAGAACTTCGCCCGCAACCGCGCGAAAGCCTTGCGGGAGCTCAAGGATAAAGACAATCGCGGATGCCAGTTCCGAACGGTCATTACATTAATATTGCTGAATGGTGACGCTGCGCTAAATAGTGAAAATGGTGGAATGATTCAAGTGGAAGGTGTTGTACGCGGGCGGATGGCGACGGAGGAATACGGCGAAGGAGGATTCGGATACGACCCGATATTCATTCCCGAAGGCTACGACAAGACCTTTGGCGAGTTGCCGGCAGAGTTAAAGAATACGATCAGTCATCGTGCGCGCGCGCTGGCGGAATTAGTTAAGGTATTACATGATTAAACGACTTACATACATCGTGCTTGGTCTGCTGTTGAGCCTTCCCGGCTTCGCAGGAGAATGGACTTCGTACTTCGCGTATAACAACGTCACGCAGATCGCGATGACGCCCGACAAAGTGTATGCGATGTCGGACGGCAGCCTCTATAGCGTCGACAAGCAGACAGAGAAACTGAAGGTATATAACCGCCAGTCGGGCCTGCACGGCACGAACATCACCTGTCTCGGTTACGACGAGACGTCTCAGACCCTGATCATCGCCTACGAGGCAGGACGTATTGACCTGATGAACGATCGCGGCGTGAAGTATATCAGCGACCTGTATAACAAAGACATGACGCAGGAGAAGACGATATACAACATCACAATTCATGGCCGTATTGCGTACCTCTCCACCCACTATGGTGTGCAGCTGTTTGACCTGCGCGACCACCGTTTCACGGACAGCTACTGGCTGCGTCCGAACGGCGAAGTGACGCCTATCAAAGATGTGCTGCTGACGAGCGATAGTATCTATGCCTTCGCGGACGACAGTCTCTATTGCGCGAAGTTGACGGATAACCTCGTGGACTACCATTTCTGGAAGCGCGAGAAACGCTCGGCGCGTATTGCCCCGGATCCGAACAAGGGTATTCATTACCAGGACGAGTTGAGCGATTGGTATGCCGGCCATGCGGAAGGAATAGTGCGTGAGACAGTTACCGAGCGCATGAGTTACAAGCCCGAAGGTCCGCTGAGTAACATTCCCTATTCCGTACGTTGTGACCAAGGTCAGTTGTTCGTCGTGCAAGGCGGCCGATGGACTGCGCAGTACGAGCGTCCGGGTGCGGTGATGCGCTACGACGGCGAGCACTGGTTGAATATCCCAACAGACTCGATCGCGGCGTCGCCGGCCGACAAAGTGCTGGACTTCGTCAATGTGGCGGTAGATCCGAAGGATAAAGATCATTATTTCGTGACGAGTTACGGCACGGGGCTGTATGAGTTCCGCGGCGCACAATGCGTACAGCGGTTCATCGCCTCGGACGATAACACCTTAGGCGCCGCCGACCCGACTGCTCCGGCGACATACACCCGTTTGGACAACGCCTCGTTCGATGCGCAAGGAAACCTCTGGTTACTCGATGCGGGCGAGGTGCCGTACCAACTGGTATGCTTTGATGCCGATAGGCAGTGGCACGGTGTTCCATTAGTAGTAGGTTCGGAGCAGATCGCGCTGCATACCCCCGCCGGACTGATATTGGACCAACAGAACGCCAACTATAAATGGATGGCGACGGCGCGTTATAACACCGCGCTGTTCCTACTCGACGACGGCGGCACGCCGTTTGACACCTCGGACGACAAGGCGATAGGCCGTAACGAATGGGTGACCGAAGACGGCCATGCGGTGACCGCGACGACCATCCACGCACTCATGCAGAGCGCCGACGGGCGCATATGGGTAGGCACCGACGTCGGCATCGTAATCATCGACCCCACCACCGACTACTTCAGCTCCGACCTATGCACGCGTCCGGATCTGACCGATAACAACGGCGAGAACCCGATGACGGAACTGAAGATCACCGCCTTGTGCGAAGACGCGGAGGGACAGATCTGGGTAGGTACGGCGAGCCTCGGCATCTATGTGCTCAACAGCAGCGCTACGGAGATCATCGCGCATTATACGACCGACAACTCCTCGATGGCGTCGAACGCGATCCTATCTATGTCCTGCGACGAGCAAGGGAAGATATATATCGGCACCGGCAATGGTCTGGCGGCCTACGACCCCGCTTCGATCCCGGAGCATAACTTTAGCACTACCGACGAGGACGGTCGCGAGTTAGGATCGATCGAGCAATGGAGGCTGCGCCTGTCCTATACCAACCCGACGCAAGTCGCCGCTTCCCCAACCCGTATCTACGCGCTCGCAGACGGGTCGTTATACTACTTCGACCGCGCGTCCGAACAGATTGAATACATAAGTAAAGCTACCGGCCTGAACGGTAGTTCGATCGTACGCATCGCGTATGACAGTCCTTCGGAGCAACTGATTGTCGCCTACGAAGACGGCCGTATCGACCTGGTGGACGAAGAAGGTAACGTACGCCAAATGCCGGACTTACACCTCAAAGCGAGCTCGCTATCCGTAGTGATCAACTCCATCTCGAGCGGAAAGAAATACGCGTACCTGGCGATGTCCTTCGGCATCATCGCTATCAACCCGAAGAAAGCCGAGATAGCCGACACCTATTATATCGGCGAAGACGCCAATGCAATCAACGTCGATTATGTGGTGGAATACGGTGACTCGCTCTTTGCCTTCACCGATGGCTACATGTACAGCGCTGCGCTGCGCGATAACCTCGTCGACTACTCGTACTGGCACAAGACAGCACTGCCGGCAGGCGCAGTTACGAACGCTTTCATCTTCCGCAACACGCTGCACCTACTGCTGCATAACTATCTATACAGCCGGGTCAACGGGGTATGGGGACGTATCGGTAGTACCGTCATGCAGTGGCTACACTACGAAGGCGGACAGCTGCTGGCGTCTATCTCCGGCAAACTATTCCGCATCAACAACGACTACACGTTCGTCGGCCTGACCGACCAATACGCATTCAACGATGCGCTATACTCCCTCGGCGAATACTGGCTGGCGGAAGAGAACTTCGGCCTTATCCGTCTGAACACCAGCGGCGATCAACCCTACCACACCGACGGTCCGAACAGCAATATGGGTTACTTCATCCATACTGCACACGGGCGCGTCTATACGGCTAACGGCGGACGCTGGTCCACGCAGTTCATGCGCTACCCGCACCTGAATAGCTATGACGGCCTGAGCTGGAAGCGTATCAACCCCTGGGAGTTACGTGCGTCCGACGGTATCTGGGCGATCGACCCCGTGAGTATCGCCGTGGACAACGCCGACCCGGAGCGTTTCTATATCGCTACATACACCGCAGGTGTATTCGAATACAACCACGGCGCCATCACGCGCTACGGCGTGAACAACAGTACGCTGGATGTCGCCGAGGCAGGCGCAGATCCGCAGTACTACACGCGTACGGACGGCGTGATGATGGACGAGCAAGGTAATCTATGGGTGCTGAACGCGACGACGGTAGGTTATCCGGTGCATGTGATGACGCCCAACGGCCAGTGGCACGCGTTGGACGAGCAAAGCGGAGGACAGAACATCGTGCTTACGACCCCTACCGGCATATGGACCGACCGGCGAAGCACCAAGCGTAAGTGGTTCCTTGACCAGCGCTACAGCCCCGGTGTGTTCCTGCTGGATGATGGCGGCACCCCGACCGACGCCAGTGACGACCGCTGCTTCAAGCGCAGCACGTTCGTTGACCAGAACAACAACACCCTCAATCCATCCTATTTCTTCTGCTTCGCGCAAGACCACACGGACCGCATATGGCTGGGCACGGAGAGCGGCATCATCGTCATTCCCGCGAAGACGGATTTCTTCACGAGCAACAGCTGCCGCCGGATCATCATCCCGCGTAATGACGGAACAGGCTTGGGCGACTACCTGCTGGGCGACGAGCAGATCAACTGCATGGCTGTGGATGGCGGTAACCGCATGTGGATAGGTACCGCTAACTCCGGTCTATACCTCATCGAAGACGACACGATCACCGTAGCGCACTTCACGGAAGACAACAGTCTGCTGCCGTCGAACAACATCCTGTCCATCGCTATCGTGCCCACCACCGGCGAGGTGTTTGTCGGCACCGGCAAAGGAATCGCGTCCTACCGCAGCGACGCCAGCGAAGCGCAGAAAGACATGAGTCAAGCGTATGCGTACCCCAACCCCGTGCGGCCGAACTACGGCGGTAACATCGCCATCACCGGCTTGATGGAGAACACCGTGGTGAACATCGTCGATGCGGCCGGAAACCTGGTATGCAAGACCAAGAGTCACGGCGGCACCGCTATCTGGGACGGTAAGTTATGGGACGGTCGCCGCGCGACGCCGGGTGTGTACACCGCGCTCTGTAACGCCGATGGCGGACATACCGTCGTTAAGATTCTCGTGATACGCTGATGTCGAACAAAGTACCAACGATCATTCGCAGCGCGGTACTCTTTCTGATACTGCTCTTCCCGAACGTCTACGCTTGCTTCATGGCCAGCGACCTCGCTTCGCCGCTGAAGGTGTTGGCGTACCTACTGGTCGTGGCTGTCGGCGCGTGTATACCGATGCTCTTCCTTCGCCAACGGGTGTATTTCCTCGTCCTAGGCGCACTGACGATGTGGTGCGCACCGATCGAACTCGCCAGTCTATATCTCAACCATAACCCTGCTACCACCACGTTTGTGGGCTTGATATACGCGACCAACGCGCATGAAGCGGTCGGTGTGCTCGGTGCGGCATGGCCGCTAGTGGTACTATGGCTCACGGTGTGGGTCTTCTATTTTATCCTGGCCGTCCGCCAACCGAACGAAAGGATGATGAATCGGCGCATCGGCTTATGGGCGGCCGTCATCGGTCTACCGGTTCTGGCGCTCGCGGCAATCCTTTTCTTCAGCGTCTATGCGCGCCGCCTCTACCACCTCCAACGTCCCCGTGAAGTAACTTCGCTCGCGACCGAGTTAGTGCTGCTGAAAGGCCATAAGATATACCCGTACAACATCTACCTCAACTCCGTCCGGATCGCAAAAGAACGGCGGGAACGCAAGCGTATGGAGCAGGCGCTGCAACCCTTCCGATTCGGGATAAGTGCACCCGCAGACACCGAACCCGAATGCTATATCCTCATCATCGGCGAAGCCGCACGCAGCACGCATTTCGGCCTGAACGGGTACGCGCGCAACACCACTCCGCGGCTGATGCAACGAACCAACCTCGTCTCCTATCCGCATCACTACGCGCAGGCAGGTACGACCGAGCAGTCCTTGCCGCATATGCTCAGCCGCGTTCCGGTCACCCGGCATGAGGACGTATGGAAAGAGAAGAGTCTGCCCGAAGCCTTCCTAGAAGCAGGATTCAGCACAACGTGGCTGACCAATCAGGCACGCATCCTCTGCACCGAACGCGTCAAGCACGCGGTGGATCAGACCTACGAGACAGGCAAAGATATGAGTGTCACGAATAACTACGACGGTCTGCTCTTAGCGCCCCTGCAGCAGTGCTTGAGCGAAGGGGCGAAGAAGCAGTTCATCGTGCTGCATACGATGGGAAGTCACTGGCGCTATGACAGTCGCTATACGCCTGAGTATGAGCAGTTTACACCTGCCTTAGGCTCGGATTTCCAACTCTCGATGATTCGGCCGGAGAACCGCGAACGGCTGGTAAATGCCTACGACAACACGATACTTTATACCGACCGGTTTATCGACTCCGTCTGCGCGCTCGCGGCGCAGCAACATATCCCCGCCGTGGTGCTCTATATGGCGGACCATGGCGAGAACCTCTACGACGATGCGCGGAACTTAGTGCTGCACGGCAACTACAGCGCCAGCCGATGGTTGTTCCATGTGCCGCTGATCGTATGGTATAGCGACGAATACGCGGCCTTGCACCCGGAGAAAATCGCGCAGCTGCACGCACATGCAGGCGCTTACGACAACTCATCGGTCCTCTTCGCCTCGCTGCTCGACGCGGCGGGACTGAGCTATACAAACGACACTGCGAGTAACGCGGTTATGCGTACTCGCAGTATCTTCTCTTCCGACTATCGTGCTCCCGACACACTCTTCGTGCTGACCGCCGAAGGGGCATGTGTCGCGCTGGAGGAACGTTAGCCCTTTATCAGTTTCATAAACTCCTCGCGGGTCTTGGCTTGATTGAAGACGCCCGTGAAGTCAGAGGTCACGGTCATCGCGTGCTGTTTCTGCACGCCTCTCATCTGCATGCACAGGTGCTCCGCTTCGATAACGACCATCACGCCGAGCGGGTCGAGGGTGTTCTGGATACAGTCTTTGATCTGCGTCGTGAGGCGCTCCTGCACCTGCAAACGACGGGCGAACACATCGACCACGCGGGCGATCTTACTCAGGCCTGTGATGCGGCCGTTAGGGATATAAGCCACATGCACCTTGCCGAAGAAAGGCAGCATATGATGCTCGCAGAGCGAGTAGAAATCGATATCCTTGACTACCACCATCTGGCGATAGTCCTCCTCGAAGAGCGCCGAACGCAAGATAGCCTCCGGGTCTTCCTTATAACCCTTCGTAAGGAACTGCAAGGCCTTGCCTACGCGGTGCGGGGTCTTCTTCAAACCCTCGCGCTGCGGGTCTTCGCCGATCTGCGTTAACGTAGTTTCTACCGCCTTTGCGATAGCGGCGGTCACTTCCGGATTACTGTGAAACTCTTGTAAATCCATTACTGCCACACTTGAATTTTATCTCGTACGATATAGGTATCACCCATTATAGAGGGGAATTGCTCCACGAAGAGCTTCTTATACTCCTTGGCCTCCTCGTAGGTGCGGAAATCACCGATGCGCACCTTCCAGAATGGCGGCATATAGAGCACATATACCGTCTGGTCGAGTTTGTCTTTGATCTTCGCCTCCAGTTCGAGCGCTTCGGACTTAGCCACCTGCTGGCGGTTGGACGAATAGATCTGCACGCGGTAGCCGTCGATCTCAACCAACTCCAGGTCCCCTTGCATCGCCGCGTGTAGCAAAGCGCCTACCGCCGAGTCCTGCAACACCTCTACGCCGGGCATCGAGTCCAAGAGGTTCGGACGCATGGCAATACGCAAGGAGTCATTCGCTCGCAACTGCAGCGCAGCAAGGACGACGAATAATATAATTGCTATTCTTTTCATGTCTGTCTTCATTCAACAACTTCCGTGCCATTAATAGCGGAAGGACGAACCACCGACGAACTCGCGCAAGAACGACGTAGGCGGAATCTCGCGTTCGGGGATCGGCACAAAATACTGCAGGAACTTCAACAGGCGGTGCGCCTCTGTATATTCATCGCAGAACTTCGGCACCTCTTGCAGGATCGGCTCGGCATGGCGCTTGAGCACCGCGAACTCGAAGATAAGCGCGGAGTTAAACATCACATCCGCTTCTTCCTGGAAGGGGTATACCCACTTGGTCTCTCCGCGTACGACGGACGGACAGCGGGCGATGGTCTCGCGCGCCGAGTATCCACGGTACTTATAGTCGCGCACAATACGGCGCAACAGGCGGATGTCGGTCGTCGGAATCCAGTTATGGTTGTCGATATTGATGGTTGTCAACGCCGAGACATAGATCTTATATGTCAGCTCGCGCGGCACATCCGGCAAGATGCACGGGTTGAGGGCGTGAAGTCCTTCGATCACCAACACGGAGTCTTTCTGCAGTTTGAGTTTATTACCGCGGAAGACGCGCTCACCTTTGGTGAAGTCATATGTCGGCAGATCCACCTCTTTGCCGTCCAACAGATCGTGCATCTGCTGACGGAAGAAGGGCAGGTCAACCGCCTCTACATGCTCGAAATCCCATACGCCATTCTCGTCCTTCGGCGTGTCCACTCGGTTGACGAAATAGTCATCCATGGAGAGCACCTCCGGCCGTACGCCGTCCACCAACAACTGTATCTGCAGACGCTTGGAGAAAGTGGTCTTACCGGAAGACGAAGCACCGGAGATAAAGACGATCTTCGGGCGCTTCTCGGCGATGGCATCGGCTATCTGCGCGATCTTCTTCTCGTGCAGCGCCTCCGCTAACTTGATGAGTTCAAAGGATTTATTCTGCTTGCAAGCGACGTTGAAATCACTTACGTTATTGATGCGCAGCAGTTTGTTCCAGCGGTTGTACTCCTGGAAAATAGAGAACATCTTATCCTGCGTCACCTCGTCTTCAAGCACCGTCGGGTTGTTACGATTCGGGATGCGAACCAACAGACCATCCTGGAAAAGACGAATGTCGAACACATTGATATATCCCGAACTGGGCAACAACACATTGGTGTAATAGTCGATATAATCGCCCATCCGGAAATAGCGGCAGTAGGGGTTACCGAGGGCCTCGAAGATGGACGACTCGTTGTTATAGCGCTCGGCGAACATCTTGATCACCACTTTCGTCTGCTTTTCCTCCTCGATGATAGGTCGGTCCTCGACGATGATCTGCAGCATGCGCTCTTTGATGGCTTTCACCATTTCACGCGTCGTCACGGGCGGTTCTTTCTCGTCTCCCGGATCGGTCTCTTTATCGACATGCCACTGGAGAGTGCAGTAATAACCCTTGCTGATCGGGTGCTCTACACGTAAATCCATCTCCGGATATAACTCATTCACCGCAGCGCCTAACACCATACTCAGGGTACGTACATACGCGCGCATACCGGCCGGCGTACTGGCATCCAGAAACTCCACATCTTTGGGTTTGTACAGCAAGAAATCCAGGTTCTCCACCTGATAATTCACCAGTGCCGCGATGATCGGGTATTTCAACTGGATACCCAAGCGGTCCTTGAGCTCGATCAGCGAGATACCCCGCGGCACTTCATGGTACGTACGTGTGTTCTTGCAATAAACGGTGATGGTCTTCTCCATATGTTTAGCGATTAACGATTAGCGATTAGCGAATCTATTTCCAGCGCCTGCGTGAGCAGGTTCTTCATGTCCGACAGCCGCACTTGGTTCGCAGCATCGGAGATAGCTTTCTCGGGTTCCGGATGCGTCTCGATGAACAGTCCATCGACACCTACCGCCAAGGCGGCACGCATCAGATACGGCACCATCTCGCGGTTTCCGCCCGTGACACCATTAGCGGTAGAGGGTTGCTGCACGGCGTGCGTCGCATCGAAGATCACCGGGCATCCGAAACGGCGCATCTCCACCAGCGAGGTCATATCGACCACCAATCGGCCGTAGCCGAAGGAACTACCGCGCTCGGTGAGCCATACATGTCCTTCCCGCGCTGCGCCCGGCGCCACCTGCTCGATCTTCTCTATCGCGCCGCCGAGGTCCCAAGGCGCCATGAACTGACCTTTCTTCACATTGACAATGCGGCCCGTAGCCGCAGCCGCCTGCAACAGGTCGGTCTGACGACTTAAGAAGGCCGGGATCTGCAGCACATCCGCCACTTCGGCCACCGGCGCACACTGCGCCGACTCATGCACGTCGGTCAAGATAGGCAGTCCCAGCTGCGTCTTCACCTCTTCAAGAATCCGCAATCCTTCGTCCATGCCCACACCGCGGGCCGACGCGGACGTACGGTTTGCCTTGTCGAAGGACGACTTGAAATAGAGCGTGATGCCGAGGTCATAGCACAGACGACGCAAGGTCTCTGCCGTCTGCATCACAACATCTCTATTCTCTATCGCACAAGGGCCACTGATGAGAAACATAATCGGTCTGTTTTCAGTGATTAGTCAACAGCTCTATAGACGCGTGCCCACTGCACTTTCAGTTTGCCTTCGCCGCCCTTCTCCTTCTTCGGCAACCAACTCTGAGCGAGGAAGAACATCGCCTCTTTCGGCAGGCGGTTCGGTAAGCGCAGAAGCTCGAGGTCATTGACGTACCAGATCAACTCGTGCTTCGTCCAGCGGAAGGAATACACGTGATACATCGAGCGCAGCACGCCGTTGATGTCCACCATCTTCGTGTCCTTACCGTTCACAAGACCCACCTGATGGTTCTTGCCATTAAAATGATAGAGGGAGACGATCGGACTCTTCAGCTTGCCGGTCGTGAGGCCGAAGAAATGGTGGCCAACACCCTGGCTGCGCACTTTGGCCATGAACAGACCGCTCTCCTGCGCAAACGCTTCCTTGGTATTCATCACGTCGGAGGTATAGTCGAAGACCTGCTCGATGAAGCCTTTCTTCTCGTCCCAAGCTACCGCCACCTTACTCTCCTCACGCGTCTCGATATCCATACGGCCTTCTACATGGAAGGTGTTCTTACCGCCATTATACGCCTGGCGCTCCGTAGTGCGCGAATGACCGTCCTTCATCGCCGGATTGGCATAGCCGTAGCCGGGTTTCCAGTTCTTGGAACTCGACATATCGTCATCGAAAGCCGGGCGGAAGAGCTCTGCCCAGTCGATCTTCTCTTTGCGCGACTCGAAGAAGAACTTGATATCGTCCGAATTGGCTAACTCCAAATAGCGCTTCTCCTGCTGGTACAACTCCGAGTGCTGCCAGCGTCTGCTATCCGCCCAGAGGTCGTGGCGTTTCTGGAAATCGGCCGTCTTCACCTCTTTCTCCAACTCCGCCAATTGACGCAGTTCCGTCGAATTGAGCACCTTCGTGTAGTTCTTGTAATACGACGAGTAATAGAGCATGTTATACGCGCGGATCTTGGAATCCGTCAAGACCGCCTTCAGACTCTTGATCTTCGCGAACTCAGGCGTCTCGCGGAACTTCAAGAACTCCTGGAACTGAGGATCCTCCACCGCCTCTTTGTATCGGCGGATAGCACGTGATTCCTCCAGATTCTTAAAGGCGGTCATCTTGCGTCCCTCATCCGTGTCTTTATACTTACGCGACACCAGTTCTTTCTTGCGCGCCTGAAAATCGCTGCTCTCAACGATCTTCTTCAACGCATTGTACTCCGCCAATTCAGGCGATTTCTCAATCTGACGCCAGCGTTTAACACGCTCTTGCATGTCAAAGATGGTTTTCTCAAACTGCTCGGTAGAGAGCATTTTGCCGGTTAATCTGGCCGTAAATAGGTTCATAAAAACTATGTTTTATTGTTTATTAATTTCTTGGTATAACTCTTCGAGGGTATCCACGAAGATCGGTTTGCAACTCTGCTGCTGCGGAATAAACTGCAACTGCTCCATGAGCTTGATCTGCCGCTTGAGCGGCTCATAGAAGCCCTCGTAGTTCAGCACGAAGATTGGGGTGCGGTGTTCGCCGACGATGCCGGACGACGTAGCGTCCATCATCTCGTCCAGCGTACCATAACTGCCCGGAAGGCATACGATGACATCGGAGTTGGAGCGAATGATCTGCTTGCGCTCGGACATATTCGCCACCATAATCAGGTTGTCGCAGTTATTCGCCTGTCGTCCGGCAGCGATGATACGCGGCGGGATAACGCCGATGACGAACGCACCTGCCGCTTTCGCTGCATCACTCACGCGCGTCATCAAGCCTCCCGTAGCACCCCCGTACAGCAAGGTGTGACCCTGCTCGCCGATCCAGCGGCCCAAGGCATCACCTAACTGCAGATACGCCTCCGGAATCGCATCTTTTGCCGAACAATAAACTGCTATCCGCATTATGCGTCGATATTTGCGTAGGTTGCGTTCTCTTCGATGAACTCGCGGCGCGGCGCCACATCGTCGCCCATCAGCATCGCGATGGTACGATCCGCCTCTGCTGCGTTCTCGATCGTCACTTTCTTCAGCAAACGACGAGCAGGATCCATCGTGGTCTCCCACAGCTGCTCATCACTCATTTCACCCAGACCTTTGTAACGCTGGGTCTTGATCTGCTTCTCATCGCCATTACCGTACTCCGCTATGAAGGCTTGGCGCTGCGCATCATTCCAACAGTACTGGCTGTAGTTACCCTTCGAGCACTTATACAGCGGAGCCATGGCAATATAGAGGTGGCCTTGCTCAATCACCTCTTTCATATGACGGAAGAACAGGGTCATAATCAGAGTGGCGATATGCGCACCATCGACATCGGCATCGGCCATAATAATCACTTTATGATAACGGATCTTACTCAGGTTCAACGCCTTCGGGTCCTCTTCGGTACCAAAGGTGATACCAAGCGCCGTGAAGATATTACGTACCTCCTCGGACTCGAACACCTTATGCTCCATCGCTTTCTCGACGTTCAGGATCTTACCGCGCAGCGGCAATATAGCCTGATGCACGCGATCACGACCGGTCTTAGCCGTTCCACCCGCAGAGTCACCCTCTACGAGGAAGAGCTCGCACTCCGCCGCATCTTTCGAGACGCAATCGGCCAACTTACCGGGCAGACCGCCACCGCTCAACGGACTCTTACGCAGCACGCTCTGGCGCGCATTACGCGCAGCAATACGCGCCTGCGCCGCGAGGATGACTTTCTCTACGATGCGCTTCGCATCATCCGGGTGCTCCTCCAGGTAGTTTTGCAAAGCCTCGCTCACTGCCGAGTTCACCATTCCGGCTACCTCGGAGTTACCGAGCTTGGTCTTTGTCTGACCCTCGAACTGCGGCTCGGCTACCTTTACGGAGATAACGGCCGTCAGACCCTCGCGGAAATCGTTCGGATCGATGGTCGAGTTACCGTCCTTGTCTTTGAGCTTCGCCTTCTCCAGCATCTTACTGTCCTCTGCGTATTTCTTCATCACACGCGTCAAGGCAGCGCGGAAACCGGCTACGTGGGTACCACCCTCGATGGTATTGATATTATTGACGTACGAGTGTACGTTCTCGTTGAAGTCGGTGTTGTAGATCATCGCCACCTCTACCGGCGTACCATACTTGTCGGTATTGAGGTGGATTACCTCGCTGATCAGCGGAGTACGGGTGCCGTCGATATAACGAACGAACTCACTCAGACCCTTCTCCGAATAGAACTCCTCTTTCTTGCAGTTACCCTCTGCGTCCACCACGCGCTTGTCCTTCAGCACGATCTTGATGCCGGCATTCAGGAACGCGAGCTCACGCATACGGTTTGCGAGAATCTCCCAGTGATATACGGTCTCCGTAAAGATCGTGTCATCCGGCCAGAACTGCACGAACGTACCCGTCTTACGCTGCTCCCAGTTACCCGTAGCCTCTGCCTCAGAGATCGTATGCACCGGCGCCAGCGGCTTGCCTTTCGCATAATCCTGCGAATGGATCGCACCGTCGCGGTAAACCTCTACGTGCATCTTCGTGGACAATGCGTTCACGCAGCTCACACCGACACCGTGGAGACCACCGGATACCTTGTAACTGTCTTTGTTAAACTTACCACCGGCGTGGAGCACAGTCATTACCACCTCCAGAGCCGATTTATGCTCCTTCGGGTGCATATCCACCGGAATACCACGTCCGTTATCCTGTACGGTAATAGAGTTGTCCTCATTGATGTGCACCGCGATCTCGTCGCAGAAACCGGCGAGAGCCTCATCAATGGAGTTATCCACTACCTCATACACCAAGTGGTGCAAGCCCTTCTGCGATATATCGCCAATATACATCGCCGGGCGTTTACGCACCGCCTCTAATCCTTCGAGCACTTGAATACTCGATCCATCATACTTTTCGTTTTGTTCTTCCATTTTGTATTGTAGTATTATTATATTCTTTACTTGTTTTTCTCGCGTGCAGGCGCTACCCGAGCGCGCGCACACACATTCAGGCCACAAAAGTACAAAAAATATTTGGAATACACAAGGATTTTTTTATTTTTTTACAAAAAATAATAAAAAAGACACGTATTTGCGCAAAAAAAGAAGAACCACCATGCGGTGATTCCTCCGTTTGACCTAATTGCGTACGCTTAAGCGAGCTTATTCTTAGCCACAAGGGCACGATTAAACTGTCTTACGCCAGTTTGTTCACGAAGCGAGCCAACTTCGATTTGAGGTTAGCAGCCTTATTGTCGTGAATGATGTTACGCTTAGCCAGTTTGTCCAGCATCGAACTTACCTTAGGCAGAGCTGCAGCAGCTGCTGCTTTGTCGGTCGTCTTGCGCAGGTCGCGCACAGCATTACGTGCGGTTTTTGCGTAGTAGTGATTGTGGGCTTTGCGCGCTGCCGTTTGGCGGATACGCTTCAAAGAGCTTTTGTGATTTGCCATCTTTGTTGTTGTTTTTTGTCCGACTCGCGGACGATTTAGTAATATCCTTTAGCCTTGAGAGGATTGGCCTCAGGACTTGACTTTAGGGAAGGTCTTTGTGTAGTGCCAAGGGGAATCGAACCCCTATTGCAAGAATGAAAATCTTGAGTACTAACCGTTATACGATGGCACCGTCCGCTGAAAAGCGGGTGCAAAAGTACAACAAATTTTTGAATTGACCAAAAAAATCGCAGTTTTTTTTATAAAAAAGTGCAATTTAATCTAAAATCGGGCTGCTAAGTACTCCTGTTCGGGCTGTCCGGGCGTCGGAATAAGTTCAATCAAGGGCTGCGCGCCGGAGGTCTCGGGAGTCAACAAACCGAGGGCATTCAGATCCATAATCGTGGAGTATCCGGAGCGGGCGATGATATGCTTTGCCGGGCGCAAAGCGGCCGTCAGTTCCGCATCATCCATATGCGGCACAATGGTGATTTTTCCCCGTCGGATACGCGTGTTCGGACGATGCATCAGCCCTTGCACGATCAGCACCGACTGCTCCGTATCCTGGTACCGCGCCAACAACTCTTTCTCGAGCATCGTACGCTGCGGTTCAAGACCCGAGAGCACCGCCACTACCTCATATTTCGGAGTATTCGGAATATTCAGAATATTCGGATTATTCCGATCAAATCGACTCAGCGGACCGATATACTCCACCATGGAGATCTTAGATCGGAGACTGGAGATGGTCGGGTGACTTAACTCGCCCGCCAGGCTCTTTTCCGGCTCTGCGTAGTCCGGCACCCACACCTTATTATATCGCGTATATATACGTGCGTGCAGGCGCGCAGCGAGCGGTTCCAACCACTTCCAACCATTCGGCAGTAGGATATGCAACTGATGCGTCATATAGATGGTTTCACTGCCGGACGCGTATAACCCGAAGCGGTTGTCTGAGACAATCCGGTCGATATGTTCCTCTTTGAGAATGGCTTTGAGAATCGCATGGTCTTTGATCATCCATCCGATGAGTTGAGGCATCGCGCGGAGCATCGCTCCCACTTGGCGCGAACCCTTGCTATACCGCAGGTTCAGCGGTGCCAGATAGACATATCGCTGTTTCGGAAAATGCTTGCGCAGCAGCGTCAGACTCTCGCCGTCGCCGCCTAAGATCACTTCATGCCCTTGCTCCAAAAAACGGTGCACCAGCGGTACACAACGGCTGGCATGTCCCAGCCCCCAGTTCAATGGTGCTACGAGAATCTTCATGCCGAGATAGAGACATCAAATCCTTTGGCGATCAGCGGCGCAGCAATCGCTTCCATCCGCTCGCGGGGAATCTTATACAGGTTTTCTTCGGGCGTCTTGCGGTCAATGACATAGATCATGATCTGCTTGGGCCGCAGCGTCTCCACTGCCTTATACCACGCCGCCAGTTCTTCGGGTGTGGTGTTGTCTATCGGCTGACCGTTATGCTCGCCGCGCAGGAAACAGGTCTGTAAGATAAAATCGCCGTTGAACTGCGCGAGCCACTCGATGATCGTCTGCACCGTCAGGTGCTCGTTGACCGGCAGGTCTATACGGTGCATCATTGTGTCTGTCGCCGCGTCCAACTTCAATATACGGTTGTCGCAAAGTCGCAGCGCTTTCACCACCTCCGCTCGACCCAACTGCGTAGAGTTGGACAGTACCGACACTTTCGCTTTCGGACAATACCTGTCGCGCAGCGCACAGGTGTCCTCGATGATACCTAAGAAATCCGGGTGCAGGGTGGGTTCTCCATTTCCCGAGAAAGTGATCACGTCTAATGTGGAATGTTGAGTGTTGAGTGTTGAGAGTTTAGCCTCCAGCGCCGTCTTCACTTCTTCGCGCGTCGGCAGCTTAGGATGCGACACCGGTTCATTCCACCCACATTCGCAGTAAACGCAGTTGAACGTACACAGTTTATGCTCAAGCGGCATGAGTTCCATGCCGAGACTAACGCCTAAACGGCGACTGTGAATAGGACCATATACTATATCAGTAAAAAGCATGCAGTAGTCAGTAGTCAGTGGTCAGAGGTTGATGATGCGGTTTCCGAGAATCTTGCATATCTCGTTTCTCTGCGCGAGCAGTTGCGGGTGGTGTTGCAGCAGCAACAGCTGGCGATCCACATCGTTCTTCGCTTGCGCCTCTTTGAGTTCCGCCTCCAGGTCCGTGATCTGCATGTTGATGACCGTCAGTTTGATCTCGTAGAGCAACTGCGTCACCAGTTCACCCAGACGCGTCTCTTCTTTGGGCGCTCCCTCTCGGTATTGTGCCGCGATCATATCGACCGCCAAGGCACTGACTGCCGGATCGGGGTGGAACTTAAAGAAGGTCTCTGCCTGGAAGTTCGGCTCTTTGTAATGTTGTTTGAACTCATCAATGATGGTCTGATACACCGGTTGGGGCGGTTGGATCTCATCGCCTTCGAGGGTGTAGATGATGATCTCGCCGATCGTGTAGATCGTGCCTTCCACTTCCATCGGTCGCTCGCCGTAGCGAACCACCAGCTGCAGCAGGTTATAGTAGTTCTGTTCCAGCGCCGTCTTCGGCTTCTTGAGAGCTATCGGAGTACTCGGATTATTCGGAGTATTCGGAGTACTCGGAACCTCTTGCTCTACAGTCACCGTAGTAGCTTGCTCCGTCTCCGCGTGTTCCTTCGCCTTGGCGCGCTCTTCGGCTTTCTTGCGGCGCAGGTTCATCACCTCCACCGTCAGCACTTTCTCGCTCATATGGAGTCGCTCCGCGCTGTCTTTGATATACACCTGGCGCGTGATCAAGTCCGGAATGATGGCGATAGAAGAGGTGATATCCTTGATGAGCGCCGCGCGTTTCTGGGGATCATCACCCGCGTCCTTGCTCAACAGCGCCGACTTGAAGCGGATGAAGTCCGTCTGGTGCTCTTCGATGTAGCGGATAAACTCCGTCGAATCGTGGCTCTGTGCGTAGCTGTCGGGGTCTTCGCCGTCGGGCAGCAGCACCACCTTCACGTTAAAGCCCTCCTCGAGGAACATGTCGATACCGCGCAGCGCCGCGTGGATACCCGCCGCATCGCCGTCGTACAGCACGGTGATATTACTCGTGAAGCGCTGGATAAGCCGTATCTGGGGCTTCGTCAATGCCGTTCCGCCACTGGCGACGACATTCTCTATACCCGACTGGTGCATAGAGATGACGTCCATCTGGCCCTCTACCAGGTAGCACATGTCCGCCCGCGCGATAGCTTGTTTGGCCTGGAAAAGACCGTATAACTCGTTGGTCTTCGAATAGATCAGACTGTCGGGCGAGTTGACGTACTTGCCGACATTGTCTTTTTTCTTGAGGATACGACCGGCAAAGGCAACAGGTTTGCCGCTGACGGTGAAGATCGGGAAGATGACGCGGTCGCGGAAGCGGTCATAGAGACGGCCGTCTTCGCTCTTGCCTACCACGCCGACACCGATCTTCGTGTCCACATTATTGGTGACGAACTCCTCCTTGAAGCCTTTCTTCTTCAGCGCCGCAGCCAAGGGACTGCCTTTCTCGGGCGAATAGCCGAGTTGGTACTTACGGATGATGTCGTCGCGCAGTCCGCGTTCGCGGAAATAACTCAGTCCGATCGCCTTCCCTTCCTTCGTCTCCCATAACTGGTCCTGAAACCATTTATTGGCAAACTCATTGACGATGAACATCGACTCGCGATTGTCCTGTCGCTGCTGTTCCTCAGCCGTCATCTCACGTTCCGGCACCTCGATGTGGTATTTCTTTCCGAGTTGCTTAAGGGCATCGACATAGCTGCACTGCTCGATCTCCATGATGAAGCCGACGGCATTTCCACTCACGCCGCAGCCGAAGCATTTATAGATACCCTTCGACGGACTGACGGTAAACGAACCCGTCTTCTCGTTGTGGAAAGGACAGAGACCGATGAGGTTCGCGCCGCGCTTGCGGAGCGTGACGTAGTCGCTTACGACCTCCTCGATCTTGGCGGCCGCATGGATGCGCTCTATGACTTCACGTGGAATCATCTTAGTCCGTGTACCAGAGATAAACGCCGAGTTTGATATTCCATTGGTCCAAGCGTCCGCGGGTGTGGTTGCCGGTAGAGAAATCTGCATTCTTGTACGGGTTGATCAAACCGAAGTCATAACCGCCGCGCAGGAAATAGCGCTTGTACTGGAAGCCCGCACCGACACCCCAGGTCACATTCAGACGCTTTAGGGCGTTGTCGGCCGTCTTATGCACCGGATCCAGATCGTCATTGCCTACGTTATACGCATTGAAGCGCTCGCCGTAGATCGTCGTCACCACGTCCGTGATCGGGTCCCACTCCTGGCGGTCAATACGCATCGTGAAATCCAATCCGCACTGCAGCGAAGGACCGGTGTAGAGCATCAAGTACGTCTCTTTGGCCACTTCGAACTTATACTGCCAGTCGACGAACAACTCCAACTGGTGGTACATGATGAGCGAACGCGTCTTCGGATAGTCGTTGAACGAATATTTCGAACTCCATCCGCTGTTGGCCATACCGAAGGTATAGTTCAATCCGATCGTGCTACCAAAACCCGCTACATAACTGGCGTCATATACCACACCTACTTTGAAACCGTGCAGTTTGACGGTGTTCGCCAAGGTGTCTTTAGACGTCGGACTATTCAGTCGCAAGATCGGCTGTGCCCAACCAATCTGAAAACCAAAACCCTGTTTGGGGATGTCCACAGCAAATGCACTTGCCGCCAGGACAACCATCATCAATGTTACTAAACTCTTTTTCATATTTTCACTAATTCACTAATTCTCTCATTCACTCATTCACTCATTCATTAACTCTCCGGAATACATCCTCCGGACTGATCGGTCGTATGTCGTCTGCCCAGAAGAAGTCCGCCAGTCGGTCGGCTCCACTGGGAATCTGATCCAACGGAAACATAATACCAGTTGTCTCTTTGGTGAACCGCAGGCGGTAGATATTCCGGTTTTTCACATACGCCCGGATATAACTGCTCTCCGTCGTGTTCAAGCCCGAATAGCTCCCGTCGTACTCATCCTTCGGATAGTAGATCGTCAGGGCATTGCCGCTCACGTCTATCGTATGCACCTCGCCGTCCGTCAGATACGCCGTGATCTCTTTGCCGCTCATCTGGTTGAAGATATCGAGCGTGTCTTGCATCACGCATATCGCATTCGGTGCGCCGACGGCATGGTCCACTGTGCCGTTGACGATATAGACGATGATGCTGTCCGCCGCGATCTGTTGGTTCTCGCTCCAGCAGATAGGTTTGGTATAGAGGTGGATCGTCGAGTCCGAACCCAGATACACCATCGAATCGCACACCATCTGCATGTCGTCGCGGTAGATGCGCGCGCCGTGGTGCGCCCGCACGCGGCGATAGGTGCTGTCCGCCAGCGCCGAGTCCGCGAAATGCAACTCCTCCGTGAACAGCGTGTCGGCGTGTATATAGGCGATATGTGCACTATCCGACCAGTCCACCATCAGCGCACTGTCCGTCGCATAGCCGCGGCTGTCTTTTTCGTACATCTGGCCGTACTCGCCGTAGAGCGTCGCCCGCTGCGCCGTGTCGCGCATCTCCATATGGCCTAACACCTGGCCAAAACCGATATGCTTGTCGTAATAGATCGTGTCGCCCGTCATCGACTTGCCGTCTTTATGCTTCACCAGCGAGCGGTCCAGGAGCATTGACTGCTCGTTCTCCGTATTATACCAGCCGCGCGAGGTGGTGATCGTTGTTTCTTCTTCGTACACGATGGTGGTCGGACTGACGATATTCGCTACTTTCGTATCCGTATGATAGATCAAAGTATCACTCGTGAGTACGAAGTTGGGATTGGTCAGATGTACTTCCTGGCTGAACAGCGCCTGCTTGGTGTTCGGCACATACTGCCCGCGCACGGAGACAAGGGTGTTGAGCGAGTCCTTGACGATGCCGCCCGTGTAGTAATACGCTACGCCTCGTGCCCGGTCGTAGTTCAGACTGTCGGTCGTCAGCACGGTGGGGTTCTCCTGCTCGCGCCCGTGCACCAGACGAACATGCCGGCGCATACGCGCGAGCTTGGTATTGCCGTTATAGTACAGCTTATCGCAGAACCCTTGTAAGGTGTCGCCTTGCTCAAAGCGCACATGTCCGAAAGCGTCCAGCGAGTTCGTCGTCTCGTAGAAATAGGCGCTGTCGCAGTACATGAGGGCATCGTCGTGCCGAAAACGCACGTTTCCCTTCAGTATCTGCGCGTCGGCGATACGCTCTTGATCAAAACTCAGCGTCTCCGACCGCTCCAGATACACCATCGTCTGCAGCAATATGAAGATTAATGTACCCACCCCGGATATTCAAAGTCGCAGCCTTGCCACTCCGGCGAGATCTGCACATACGTCGTCTTCTGTTTCTTAAGGATCCACTCGCGCAGCAGCTCCTGCCCTTTCTGGGCCTCAAGCATCGCTTTGATAGTCTGGAAGTCATCGGTGAGGTTCGCGCGGTGCACGTCGGTCTTCTTCTTCAGCCGCACGATAGCGCATACCTCGCGGTTCTTCGACTGGTCCATCATCACGAACGGCTGCGAGATCTCGCCTTCCTGCATCGTGTAAATCTGCTTGGCGATCTCGGGTGCCAACTCCTGGTACTCAAACCGACTGCCACCCGTATTGGGGTTGATCATCAGGCCGGCGTTCATCACCGTGTTCTTGTCTTCCGAATAGCGGATCACCGCCTGCTCGAACTGCATGCTGTCCAGCAGCACAAAACTGCGGATACTGTCCAGACGCTCGATCGCTTTGATCTTGTCGCTCGCGCTGATACGGGGACGAAGCAAGATATGACGGCAGTTGATACGGTCGCCTTTTTTCTCGATGAGTTGGATGATATGATAGCCGTACTCAGTCTTCACGATACGACTCACGCGCTTGGGGTCGTTCATGTTAAACGCCACCTCCGCGAACTCCGGCACCAGCTGACCCTTGCCGACAAAACCCAACTCACCGCCGCGCTTCGCACTCTCCGTATCCTCCGAATAGAGGCGGGCTAACATGCTGAAATCGGCTTTGCCGCTCTGTACGCGCTCGGTGAACTCACGCAGACGCTGCTTGATACGTTCCGTCTCCTCCGTCGGCACGGCAGGTTCAAAACTCAGAATCTGCACCTCCACCTGCGCCGGCATCATCGGGATCGAATCCAGCGGCAGCGAGTTATAGTAACGGCGGATCTCCGCCGGCGTCGGTTTGATGTTCGACGTCAGTTTCTGCTGCATCTGTTGGATAATCATCTGGTTGCGCACCGCCGTCATCATCTCTTCGCGAATCTCACTACTCGTCTTGCGGAAATATTCCTCCATCTTCTCCTTCGACCCGATCTGGTTGATGTAGTAGTTCATTCGCATGTCCACCTGGTAACTCACCGTCGACTCACTCGTCTCGATGGAGTCCAACTCCGCCTGGTGTAAGTAGAGTTTCTGCACGGCGAGTTGCTCAGGGATGACGCAATACGGATCACCCGCGAGTTGCTGTCCTTCGTACTGCGCACGAAGACGCTCTTCTTCCACTTCGCTGCGTAAGATCGCCTCGTCGCCTACTACCCATATCACCTCGTCAATCACTTGCGCCTGCGTCGTAAGGGCGAAGAAGGCGAGTATAACCATTGCCTTTAGTCTATTCATAGAAATGTATTTTTCGTTCTTGTATGGCCTCGTTGTAGAGTCGTTCGCGCTCTTTGCGCATGAACTCCACCCGGCGGGCATTGAGTATGATTTGCTCTATCTGCGGACGGGCGTACTCCACCGGCATCGCCTCGCCGCGCATGTTCTTATCCGTGATCTGCAGCAGATAAATCTTCGATGAATCCGCCACTTCTATGTGGTTCGTCCCTTTCAAGCGGTTCTCCAAGTCGGCGCGCTCCATCGGCACTAACCGGATGATCTCCGTCGTCGTCTTCCATTGCTCGGTGAACAGTTCATAGCCGCTGGCGTTCTGGTACGCATATTTCTCGATTTTGTCCAGCGACTGCGCTGCCATCCATTGGCGCAACTTCTGGATATTCGGTGCATCGGACGGCACCACGACCAGCATACCTTTCATGATACTCTCGTCGAGTTTGAATCGCTCCGGCATCTGTTGATAGAGCGCCAGCACCGTGCTGTCCGTGATCGTTTTCGACATCCGTTTGTCCACCAAGCGCTCCTCGTACGCCTGCGCGTATAGCGTCCGGCGATAGTCCTCTACCATGGTCTCTATCTGCGTATTCGTATGCGACATCGTCGCATCGTACAGCAAGATATCCTGCGCCCATTGGCGGATATACTGCTGCGCCGCACGCAGACTGTCTTCGCTATTCATGCCTAAAGTCAGCGAATCCAAGGTCGAGCGGTACAGATAATGTCCGTTCAACTCCACCGCCGCTCCGGATTGCTGCTTCTTCTCAAACGCCTGACATCCGTAGAGCAAGAAACATGCCATCGCGGCCACTATAATCCAAGTTCGTTTCATATCGTTTCTATTTGCGGGTGCAAAATTACAAAATAATTTTGAATTACGCAAATTTATTTTTTGTTATCGTGTACAACCGATGCCCGTCCACCGTCTCATACGCCTCCGGCAAATCGACCTTCGGCGCCGCCACGCCCGCGCCTATCGTGATCTCCGGCGCCACCTCCACGTGTATCTCGTCCCATATGCCGGTCTCGAGAATATGTCCCAGCAACTGCGCGCCGCCTTCTACGAGTATCGAGTGGATATTCCGGCTCGCTAAATCCGCCAGCACGAACGGCCAGTCGGTGCGGTCGCGATATACGATCGTCTCGGTTCCATCGGAGAAAATCCGAGCATCGGCAGGAATACGGCTGTGCCGGTCGAGCGTCACGCGGATGGGGTTGCGGCCCTCCCAGTGGGTATTGAGCAGACGCGGGTTATCGAGCAGCACCGTGTTCGTGCCTACCATAATCGCCATATTCTCCGCCCGCATCTTATGCACGATCTTCTTCGTCTCCGGCGTCGAGATCGCTAACGCGCCGTTCAGGTGCTCACTATTTACCATTGACCCTTTACCAATCCGACGGTTACGGTCAAGGAATCCGTCGGCAGTCTCTGCCCATTTCAGAATCACGTACGGGCGGTGCTTCTCGTGCAGGCACAGGAAGCGTTTGTTCAGTTCGCGGCATTCGTTCTCTAGCACGCCGACTACCACTTCGATACCTGCGTCGCGGAGCATCTTCACGCCTTTGCCGGCTACCAGCGGATTCGGGTCGAGCATGCCGACCACCACGCGCCCGACACCTTTCTCGATGATCAGCTTCGCGCAGGGCGGCGTCTTGCCGTAATGACTGCATGGCTCGAGCGAGACAAAGAGCGTACAATCCCGGTAGTCCTGGATCTCGGTGTCTCGGGATTCCGCCGCCTTGAAGCAGTTCACCTCCGCGTGTCCTTCGCCGTATCGCTCGTGCCATCCTTCGGCGAGAATCTGTTCGTCGCTGTTGCGAACGAGCACCGCACCCACCATCGGATTCGGCGCTACGAAATACTCCCCGCGACGGGCTATTTCAATACATCGTGCGATAAAATTTGCGTATTCCATTTTTTTGTAGTATCTTTGCAGCAAATTTGAAAGCAATGACCAATGACCAATGGCAAATATCCAATATCCAATCCCAATTGGAATCCGCCTACCCGAAGGATGAGGCAAAGGCCTTGGCTTGGTGGATAGTGGAAGAAGAAACAGGTCTCTCTCGCTCCCAAATCCTAAGCGGCTGCAAAATTACAAAAAATTTTGCACATGTGCAAGAGGTGATCGACAGATTGTTGCATTTTGAGCCGATTCAGTACATTTTCGGGCACACCGAATGGCGCGGGTTAGACCTCAAAGTCACTCCTGCGACCCTCATTCCGAGACCTGAGACAGCAGAACTGGTGGAGAAAATTACCAATTACCAATTACCAATTACCAATTGCCGTGTCCTGGACGTAGGAACAGGAAGCGGTTGTATCGCGATCGCTCTCAAGAAAGCCCACCCGGAGTGGCAGGTGACAGGCATCGATATCTCCTCCGAAGCGATTGAGGTCGCCCGCGAGAATGCCAAGCGTAATGGTGTTGAAGTAACCTTTCACGTAGCAGACATTTTCTCCGATTCCATCGAGAAAAATCACCATTTACCATTTACCATTCACCAATACGACCTTGTCGTCTCCAATCCGCCGTACATATGCGAACACGAGAAAGAAGGTATGCGCCCGAATGTCTTGGATTTCGAACCGCACACCGCCCTCTTTGTCCCCGACGCCGATCCGCTGAAGTTCTATAGAAGAATAGCAGAGCTGAAGTTAGGAAAATACCTCTTTTTTGAAATTAACGAAGCCTATCCCGCCGAAGTATCTGCAATGCTCGCCGATTTAGGTTATACGGATATACTTATTACGAAAGACATCTATGGAAAAGCACGAATTATCGAAGGCCGAATGGTTGGATAAATGCGAAGCATACTGTGCCCGCGCGGAGCACTGTGCGGCGGATGTACGCCGCAAGTTATATGAGTGGGGTGCACCCGCGGATTTTGCCGATGAAATCGAGCAAATTCTATACGAGCGGGACTTTCTCAACGACGCCCGTTTCTGCAATGCGTACGTACATGACAAGGTGGAATACCAACGTTGGGGACGGGTGAAGATTCAAGCGGGTTTACGGGCATTGCAACTGCCCGAATCCGAGATCGCCAAAGCGCTCGATTCCATTGAGGGAAATAACTACTTTTCCAACCTCCGCAAACTCCTCCAGGAGCGCCGCTCCGACTCCGAAGAGAAGCGTTTGCGTTTTCTTGCGCAAAGGGGCTTCACCTTCGATGAGATTCATCAGGTCTTACACACTTAGGACATATTTTCTGAGCCAAGTATCTATATCCTCTATCTCGGGATTGACATGTTTGCGGACGATTTGGCGGCGATGGTAGATGGTTTGTTTTTGGACGTTCAGTACGATAGACATGTCATTATCCGAAGCGCCAATGATACTGAGTATCGCAAACTGCATGTCCGATTCGGTAAGTTCCGGGTATTCTGCGCGGAGACGACTAATGGCACCGTCCAAGGCCTTGTCAATCGAAGCGATTAACTCATCCAAGCTCTCTTTATTCATCGTCAGTTGCTCATCGCGGTAGGTCTGTAACCATTTCGGGAACTCTACCTCATTTCCTCTCATTCGCTGCATTTCGATTTCGCGGGTGAGGTTTACTTTCTGCTGTAAGCGTTCGAGCGCCAGTTGTAGTTGCTGGATATATTTATTCCGCAGGGCTTCCAGCTGCATGGTTTGTTCGCGACGTCTGTGCACCCAATAGCGCCACAAGACAAGGAGTAATAGCACTAAAACGATTAGTAAGAGGACTAATACTACTGAAATCTTTTGTTGCCACTGCCGCTCGCGCTGTGCTTCTTGCGCCAGTTGCTGTTCGCGCGCTACATCGTAGTGTAAGGATAGTGCGTACGTGCGCGCGCCAGCGTCGCGCTGAAGTTCTTCTATCTTGCGGTCGTACAAATCCAACAGGATAGCATAGGCACTATCCGTTTGTCCGCGTTGGCTAAGGATCTTGCTGTTCAGGTAAGCGTAGCTTTGTTCGAACCAGTAGGTGTAGGCTGAATCAGTGGGTTGTAAGTGTTCCAAATAGTAGGCCGCCGAGTCGGTAGCATGTTCTGCCAATAGTAGTTCTACGATTTCTGAATTACGCGCAGGCACACCGTACTCTTCCGACAACTGCCTGCAGACAGCCAGGCGGTGCGCCACACTATCCGGGAAACAGAGTTGGTAGCGATACGCATCGATATCGAGTAACAGGATTTCACTCTGCGCGGCTCGTGCAAACTCTTCCGCTTTGGAGAAATACCAAAACACGCTATCCCGTTCACCATTACCGGTAATGACCATCGTACGCGCGATGTCACGATACAAGCATGCCAGAAAGAGGGCATTGCTGTCAGGATTAAGCATTGGGATGGACTTGCGATAGTATGTTTGCGCGATATCGTACAGCATGTCGCTTTCGGAAGTATTCCCTAAGCGGAACCATGTGAGGCCCAATAACTGATCTCGCTTGGGCGAGGCGGGAAGAGAAACCAAAATCTCTTCCGCCTGCTTCAAATAGGCAGTGGAGGACTCGTATTGACTACTGCTGTTTGACGAAATTCCCTGTTGGTATAATTCTTCCGCCTCTTGCAGTCGATTTTGGGTGTTTTGAGCGTCAAAACGGCAACTCTGCACACAAAAAGTCAAGCCCAAAAGGAGCAAAAATTCTACGCGTACAACTAAATTTTTCATATCAATTCGTAAGTTGCTGATTTTCAGCGTATTTTAGTTTTTCAAAAATAAGGCTCATACAACTGCTAAATTTGCACATGTCAAATAAAAGCTGTACCTTTGCACTCGAAATCAGAACCAATTTTACGCTGCAAAATTAACACTATTTTTCCATATGTGCAAATTTAACGTTCATATTCTTGCGATTTTGTGCATTTTAGGTGCCTTAAATGGCATTTTACATGCCGAATCCACTGTAGTGCTGCGTCCGACAGCGGATGCACTATGTACGGCGAATCCTTTCATCACGTTTATGCAGGACTTCACTGATGACGGTTATTTCGGAGATTCCCACCGCTTTCTGTACGAGTATTCTGCGGACGGTGTAACATGGACTCGCTTAGCTTACTCGCACACCAGTCCCACATGGGGTCATACGCAGCGCCCGACCAACTTACAGGAAGGCTGGTATCGCGTGCTGGTAGCACGGGAAGATGAGTTGGACAAGCCGGACCGATGGATCGCGAGCGAGCCGGTGTATATGGAGAAGATTGAAGGCGGTTGTACACCTTATCGGTTTACTTGGCCGGATGAGATCTCCGAGAATGTGTGTCCGCACGGAACTATTCTTTTCCGCGAGGACTTCGGCGGCAATGATCCTTCTGATCCAATCACCAGCCCTACACCCTTGACCACCATGAGTACGAAGTACCGGCAAGATTTCGACGTACAACGTACTTCTCCCAGTAGCGGTAAGTTCATCGTAGCCAAATACGGCTGGCAGAACAGCCTTAATCTCAGCACGACGGCCGATATGTACTCCCAGTGGTTTATTCAAGACGACCACACCTATTTGAATGATTACACGCGCGGGTATGTATTAGAGGTCGATGGAAAGGGAGGGAATGACGCCTTTTATACGACCACTTTTCCTGTTTGCCACGAGTTGGATCTCTCTTTCTCCGCATACGTGGCGAATGTGCTGGAGCCCGGGCATAGTTTTGCCCGTCCCAAAGTGCGCTTTCTTATCCAGGACGAGTTGACCAATGATACGCTCTGGGAACAATCCTCTGGTTCTATAGAGCCCGCGCCTTCCGATTACCGGCAGTATGGTATTCCGACAACCATGTCTGCTCCGTGGCACCTTGTCGGCGCATCGTTTCACGTGCCCGCAGGAGTAAGTTCCATTCGGCTGTCTATCTTCAATGACGAGGACAATGGTATGGGAAATGATTTTGCAATGGACGACATCGAGATACGACTTTGCAGGCCCGAAGTGGATATTCTTTCCGAGCATGAGGCTTGCATGAATTCACCGTATGTTTTTGAGTCTTCCGTCACAGCTGAGGGCGGTTTTCAGCATCCGTATAATTATTTGTGGCAATATGCACCGGACAGTTTGGATTTCAATGACGAAGGTTGGACGAATGTCACGTTAGGCGAACGCCTCGCCTTTGAGTCCGTCCAAAAGCGCCATGAAGGATGGTATCGACTTTGCGTCACTTCTGCGGGCATTGATGTGGAGACGGAACGACACTGCCGCGCGATGAGTGAGCCGTTCCATCTCACGGTCAAGGAATGCTTGTATCCGATCATCGTCAACAAGTATAACTGGCAGTTACTCTGCGACAATGTGGCATTGCGGCGTCTTTTCCCCGATCGGACGGCTATGGCTTTCCAATGGTTTAAAAACGGCGAGGCTATTCCCGGCGCGACGATAGACGACTATGCCGAACGAAATGAATTGAACGGAGTGTTTCAGCTGCGCGTCACCTTAGACCATGGAGAAGTTATTTGGTC
Source organism: uncultured Bacteroidales bacterium (assembly GCA_900318245.1). GTDB lineage: Bacteria > Bacteroidota > Bacteroidia > Bacteroidales > Paludibacteraceae > Colicola. The sequence goes on along the minus strand of ONJT01000018.1, from coordinate 13,910 downwards.
AAACATCATAGAAATTGTCGATTCCATCGAGGAAATTCCTATTCGCGTGCGTATCTATAACAGCCGCGGGGAGGAAGTAGATGAGAGCCAGGTGACGCATGGTTTTTACCTTTATCGCTATGAACAAGGGGAACATTGTTGGACTCAAAAAAGACTGATATTGTGAAAGCTTTTAAACTGATATCTGTGTGTTTGCTGGTGTCTGTTGCAGCACACGCGGAGCACCTGTTCGAAGTAGGACTTCGCGCCGGCATGGCAAGTTATAACGCACAATGCCATTATGTCTCGCCGGTTTCGGGGTTACACGGAGGCGTGCAGTTGAGTTATGCGTATCACTCCCCGTATGTGGTAGGTGTGCGGGTCGCAGCTATCGCGGAGCGCAGCCAAGCCGGTTTTAGCAAAATCGACTATACGGACAGTTATTCGGTTATTGATGTGGAGAATGAAGAGATGCAGGTGGATTATTCGATCGGGCGTTTGGATGAGCGGTACACTACTTGGTCGGTTGGAATTCCGGTTCAGCTGGCGATAGCCAGAAAGAATTTCTATCTCTATTGCGGACCTAAAATGGTGTTTCCCGTACAGAGTCAATGGAGCGAAAGGGCAGAAAGGGCTGCGCTTTCAGTGTATTATCCGCAGCGGGACAACCGAGTGTATGACTCCTATCCGCTTGCTGCTTCGCCTTCTTTCCGCGAAGCGCAGGACGGATATATGCAAACAGCGCCGAAAGTGCAGTTCTGGTTGGCTGCGGAGTTAGGGTATGACATTCGCATTCATACGGGCGCGCGTACGATATCCTATTTATCTATCGGCGTGTATGCGGACTATTGTTTTTCGAGCATCGCTGCTGAGCCGTCCGAGCGCATATCGCTTCTTATGCTTTCGGATACACGGGAGGGGTTCCCGCTTCATCGTATTCTAACTCCTGTTGTGGCAGCCCAGCGCCAAGGGATACGACTTGTATCTTCGTGGCATCCTTTTGACTTTGGCGTCAAGATCTCGTATCGCATTGCGCCTTACCATTCTCTCAAACAAGCCGTTTATCCCTGCCGGTGTTACGAAAAAGGCTATTTTTAATTTGCATATATCAAAAAAATATAGTAATTTTGCACTCAAATTTTGAATCGTATGAAAACGAAAATCTCTTTTCTTCTCGCGATGATGTTTGCGGCAAGCAGCATGTACGCGACGGTGTATGAAGGTGTGTGCGGCGAGCACCTGACGTGGAGTTATGACACGGAGACGGCGCACATGACCATTGAGGGTTACGGAGAGTTACGCAACACGGTGGACAGCCTATGGTGGAACAAGCAGGTAATACAAGCTTCGTCCTGGGCAACGAGTTACAAGACGTACTATCCGTACAACTCGTGTAAGACGATTAGTTTGCCGGAAGGGCTGACAGGTTTCAGCGGCGCGACATTCAGGGACTGGTGGAACCTGACGGCGTGCGAGATCCCCGAAGGCGTGACGAAGATACCTGCGAATCTATTTGAGAAATGCTACAAGCTGAAAGAGGTCAAGTTGCCTAACTCGGTAGATACGGTAGGACAATACGCCTTCGCAAACTGCACGACGATGGTGAAGTGCGATTTGGGCAAAGGGGTCAAGTATATCGGGCAAATGGCGTTCATGAACTGCTATTCCTTGAACTCCGTCCGCTGGTCGGACTGCTTGGAGGTGATTGACGGCAGTATTTTTGACGGCGAACCCAATTATGCGGAATACGACCAGAACGGTGTAGCCACTATTCCTCTTCGGGACACGCTGTTCTTCCCGGCTACTTTCCGATCCAATAAACAGATCTCGTGGTGTATCCACTACAGTCCTGTTATTGTTTGGAATGCCAAGAACCCGCCAGCTTCTTCGTCTGTATTCTATAATTTGTACAGTTATTGGAACGGGGATTTTATCTTCGGTCCGGATGTGGAGTTTGTGCCAGCGAAACTTTGCCAACAGGTGCGCATGAAGAAAGTTGTGCTGCCCGAAGGTTGCAAATATATCGGCGCCGGCGCGTTTGCTTCGAACAACCAACTGGACACCGTCATTCTGCCTTCCACCTTGACGGCTATTCATCAGGAGGCGTTTAAAGGGTGCTCGAAAATCAAGCACATCGCTATACCGGAGAAAGTAACTGCCATCAACTCATCTACTTTCAATGGTTGTACGGCACTCACGCGGGTGGAAATGCCCGATGGTATCAGTACGATAGGCGACAATGCCTTCACCGGTTGTCCTAATTTGGACTCAATCGTGCTGCCGAAAGAGTTGACGATGATCGGCGGGAGTGCGTTCTCGGGCATCAAGTTACAAGATTCGCTCGTCATTCCCGACAAAGTAGTGTCTATAGGCACGAACGCGTTTGAGAACTGGTCGTCGCTCAAGGAGTTGAGTATTGGCAAAAACGTCGTGCTGATCGGCGACAATGCTTTCAAGGGCGACAGCGCTATTACGCACATCGTCGTCCGGGCGGCGACACCTCCGGCTGTGTCCGAAGGGACTTTGGCGGACATTCCGGACAGTGCATGGTTGAGTGTGCTACCGGATAGCCGTAAGTTGTATCGCGAACACCCCTATTGGGGACGGTTCCGCATGAATGATGAGCCGGACTCGGCGATGATTCAACGTACGGTGATCGTGGATCCGGGCGAGACGACGGCGAACTTCACATGGCCGACGGACAGCACGGCGCAAAGTTATCAGATAGACATCTATAAGGACGGCGCGACGTTCTGTAAGTTGACGCTCGGTCCGAGAGGTCAGCTTCTCGGCATTGCTTTCTCTGCGCCGCGCAAAGCACCGAAGAGCGAAGCGGAAAGCAGTTTGCCCTATACGTTGAGTTTTATGGTGACGGGGCTGGAAGTGGCTTCACGGTATAACTATGTACTCTCGACCTTGAACGAGAAGGGTACTCCGCTGCATGTCTATTTCGGCGCTTTCGCCACAACAGGTTATCCGGGGGTAGTGATTATGGAAGGGTATGAAGTCATTCCTACGCCGCCTGTTATCCCGCGCAATCCGGAGGCAAAAGACGACCCGGAGGGAATCGAGGAGGTTCAAGCAGGCAAGGGACGGATTCGGATGGTGAACGGTCAACTGCTCATTGTCAGCGGAGATAAAATCTACACACTAACAGGGCAGGAAGTGAAGTAAAAATTTGCATATATCAAAAACTTTTTGTACATTTGCAGGCGAATTTAATTTCGTCTGCATTTTTTTGCGTGTATGTTGCAGAAAATAAGGTAGTTATAATGATGTAGTAATGAACAAAGTCTAGGATACATAGTACCCGGTCTGTTTCAGGGGAGTGTTCAGGCCTTATTTTGAAACAACAACGATGGGAAAAACAGAAAAAATAGCCCAAACAACAAACAATAGAAAGCCAAATAGAAAAATAGAAAAATAGATAAAATGGGAAAACACTTAAAGACACAGGTAATTGAGGGGTTGAAGACTGCCGGATTTGTGTTCGAGGCTCTTCCAAAGGGTTCCACACCTCATAAAAGGGGTGTGCACTATTGCCGTATCTTTGCCGGTGCGAAATGTGTTGTGGGAGCTATGGATTATGAGAAAGAGGGGCAGAAATATAAGAAACGGATCGTGGTTCGTCAGTCGCGTTTTCGGGACGGGTTGTTTGAGTTGTATACGTACCATTTTCCGAAGCATTGGTCCGCGGCATGCGTGGAAAACAGGGAACTGATCAAAGAGGCGCAGCGGCGGGCGCATGCGTTAGAGAAAGACTGTACACCGGAAGGTTTGGAATGGCGGGTTCGGTTTTTGATGCACTATTTCCGAGTGTTTAAGGGCGGCGGCAAGCCGGAAGAAGGTTTCAAGGCCTATTCACGGTTCTATCAATATACGTATGTAGCTATTTATCGGCAGTTGAAGGCGGCGGCGCAAAAAGAGAATGAAAAAGAGGTCGAAATAGAGGAAATATCATTCGAACCTATCGATTTTCAGCCGAGATTGCAAGCGTTTTCGAGTCCGCTAAGGAGAGCGTACAACTGTTTTCAAAATACAAATTTGCAACCACCTGATATTCAGATAGTTACAAATCCGCCAAAAATTCCTCGTACAACTGACAAATTTGCACATGTCGAAAAAAAGCAGTAATTTTGCATCAAATTTTAAAACATAAAATCGCATGAAAAAGTTTTTACTAAATCGTGCCCTTGCGGCTAAGGAAAAAATCACGTTTTTCGTTCTGCTCTTTGCAGCGTTAGTATTAAAAGGAACGTGCGCCTACGCGCAGGAGGATTTATCCGATCGTTACGCATGGCGTTTGGACAGTATCCGTATTAACACGCTCCGGACGGGTAACGAAGGCGGAGGAACAGAGTATAAGCACGTGAATTATTTCTACGCGCCGGATAGTATGGTAGAAACCAATACTACCATCTATTATATCAATGCGACAGAGTATTACTACCGCATCAATCCATATTGCGCTAAATACGTGTATCGTGATTTTGGCGAAGATGGAAAGCATACTACGTATGAGTACTCGTTTCCGGTTACCCATTGGACTTCAGAAAACATAGTAGATTCCGCGCTCAACATCTCCGATTTGCAGAAACCGGATGAGGCTACGTTTGAATTGAGCCAGCGTTATGACTATGCGTATGATACCTACCGGAATATCTTTGACGATGAGGGGCATCTGATCCGGCAGATCCGCAATTATGATTACTCGGTTTATCGTTTGGACTCTGCGGGGAACTGGCTACCATCTTCGCGCTATTACCATGCGGAGACGGATAGCACATTGGAATCCATCAGTTATTATTTCAATACGAAAGAGCAGAAATGGAAGAACCAATGGAGTACATACGGTCGCAGCAAATATCGCAACCACCGGTTGTGGATACAGGAAAAAGTATGGAACGAAGGTGATATAGACAGCGGCACCGAATACAATGAGCACGGCGGCATCATCCGCACATACGAGGGAAGCAGCTATAACGGTAACGAGACCTATTACCGCAGCGGGCGTATCACCGGCAAGTCGAGTTGGGCTCATGCACGTTATAATAATTGGATTGATACAGCAGAGTTAATCACTACCACAGAGATCTATCTGGACGATGTGTTCACGCGCAAGACCGCGACGAGCAACCGGCGTGACGAGGAATATCTGGTGGAGAAAACCGCAACCGGCAACAAGGAATATCCGCAACACGTGCGTTCGTGGAAATACAGTACGGACAGTGTACTGACGGCTTATTCCAACTCCGTTTACAGTTACGACGCGGAGCGCCGTTGCACGCTGCGTCTGGACACGACGCTGCAAGACGGCACATGGACAGTCAAGCGGACGGAGTACGGCAACGAGGGAGAAACGGTTTATTCCAAGACACAAGAAAAGCGTCCCGCAATAGACGAGTGGATCACGACTTCGGAAATGACGCCTGAATATACGCTTACTGCGAGCCTTCAATGGAATGCCAGCCCGATTACCCGTATGATAGACAAGACGTATCGTTATGGCTTCGGAAATTGGTACAGGTGGAATGAGGCATATAACACAGAGAGTCACCAGTGGGAATGCACGTCCGGTTTGGATTTGCGAGTGAGTTTAGGCGAAAACGGCGAACCGCTTTCTGCCTTTGAGTACGAATGGAAGAACTATCGATGGGAGCCAAGTTATTTCTATGCTTTTACCTATGATACAATCCTTCATGCATATGCCAAAAATGTCGTTGGATATATGTCAATCGGAGCCGATGGCAATATCTATTCCCATAACTATAATAATGGGAATATAACCTACTACGATACAATAGGAAATGAAATAGGTTGGTATAATTCCGAAGACAAGTACGGCAGTTGGCAAGTGAACCAATATGATGAAATCGGCAGAGTAGTGAGCCACATTACTTATCGCATCAATGAGAACAAAGAATTTGTAGATACAACATATTACGAGCAATATACCTATTTCCCGAATGATATGACTGCCGACGTAGCACGGGAAACGACGTGGTACAATAAAAACGCAGACACACAGACTTGGCAGATTTCAGACATAAAACACACCAAGAACTACAGCTCGTATTCTAAAGAAGGTATTCTGCTGTACGTAGAGACTTACGGATGGGAAGGAGACGAAATCGTTCTGACACAAACCATGCACCACAATGATGTGATTTACGATGAACAGGGACGAATAAAAGAGCGTATCACATATTACACAGCGAATATCGGATATAATGTGCCAAACATGCGATATGTCTATTACTATCGCAATGACGAAGACCCGAAATGGTATGGTGTGATTCAGTGGGGTACATATGACAGGAATGATGAAACATGGAAATCGCAGCATGTGCCTGAGTATCAAGACTATGTCGTATTGGACGAGTTGCAGCGCGTGGTTGAGCGCACGACGTTTGCCATGAACGCAGACAAGACCGCACTGAGACCTGATACACGGTCTGTTTATTACTATGCCGGCGATGCGGAAGACTGGACGACGGCGGACAACTACAAATGGAATACCACCAAAAACGAGTTCTATTGCTCCGGCGTGTCCAACAATGCCTACAGCAAGCGGGCGGAGTTTGATGAGGATGGCAATGTGCTGTCTCTGATTGCACAAGGCGGGACCTGCGAACGCGGAATAGAAGATGCGCAACAATGGGCGTTCAGTTACGGCAATTCTTTGTCGGAGGAACCGGTACTTTCTCCTGCATCGTACGGCATGAAAGAAGAGCGCGTCAATATAAACAACAGACCTTCTTTCAGTCCCGTAGCCGACAGACGTATCAAACAGATCCAATATGTTGATTTTACCAACCATTATGCCAACTCGATAAGCGAGTATCATTACACGGCATTGCGCGAAGGTCTCCAAGAAGTTTACATGGGGAGCAGTAGAAGGCGCGGAGACATACGTGCTGCATGTGTACAGAGACGCGGCGCAAGCAGAAGAGATTTGCTATGTGGTGTTTGACAAAACAGGAAAGGTGATTTCTATTAATTTTGTACGTCATGCACCGAAAAGATATGCCGAAGTGGAACAATTCAGTTATACATTGGAAGGCCTGACGGCAGGCACGCAGTATTGGTACACTATAGTGGGACGCAATGCAGAAGAAAAAGCATTTGAATCCACCCATGGTTCGTTCCGCACAAAAGGGACGAGTGAAGGTACAGAAGATATCGATTTCATCGGGGAAAAAGAGAATGTAGACAAGTTCCTGAGAGACGGACAAATTATCATCCGTCGCGGGGAGGCGGAATATACCATTCAAGGAACCCAAATCAAATAATATACGACCATGAAAACGAAAGTATCTATTATTCTTGTTTGCCTGACGATGATGGCAAGCAGCGCCTACGCGACGGTTTATAACGGCGTGTGCGGCGAGAATGTAGTATGGGAGTATAATGACTCCTCATGTGTGTTACGTATCACGGGCGAAGGGTCTATGACCAACAACTCCTTTAGAACGTATGCCTCCAGCATAAAACGCGTAGAGATAGGAGAAGGAGTAACTTCTGTCTGCACAAGTGCGTTCTCGTACTCATTTACCCAATTGGACACAGTGGTATTTGCCTCTTCTGTCGATTCAGTAGGCGAATATGCTTTTCATTCCTGTAGCGCGCTGCAATACTGCGATTTAGGTCGCGGCGTAAAGTATATAGGACGAGGCGTGTTCTTCGGTTGCAATGCCTTAACAAAGGTTAAATGGTCCGATTGCCTGGAAACCATTGCAGGTATGATATTTCATAACTGGGATGCTCAAGGGAATGACAAGTCTATCTTGTTACGCGACACGCTCTATATTCCTGCCACATTCAAATCTAACAAACAGATAGGTTGGTGGAGTTTTCCTAATTTGGATGCCGTTGTTTGGAATGCGAAACACCCGACTGACCCGACGAGAGACTGGGACAGTCCTCTGGATATCGGTTCGGGATATGCGTTGTCATTTAAGAAAATCATTTTCGGGGACAGCGTGGAGTATATTCCCAACTACCTGTGTCATGAATATAATGGAGACAGTATTGTTTTGCCGGAGGGTGTGAAGGAAATCGGCAAATATGCCTTTCAAGAATGCAAAAAGATGACGTATGTCTCTCTGCCTACCACTTTGCAAAAGATAGGTTCGGGTGCTTTTGAGAGTTGTGTACTGCTTGAGAAAGCGGAATTGCCAGAAAACCTGACGGAGATAGGCGCGAATGTGTTCTATAACTGCAATCTATTGGCTGATGTCCGCATACCCGAACGGGTGACTTATATAGGAGAGAATGCGTTTAGTAATATTACCGGTCAGGACTCGCTTTATATCCCTGATAAAGTGGTAGCCGTTGGCGGCAATGCCTTTGAAAACTGGGGTGCCTTGCGTGAAATCTCTATTGGAAAGAACGTGACGCTTATCGGCGACAACGCCTTCAAAGGAGATAGTGCCGTTACGCATATCACCGTTTGGGCAGCAGTACCGCCGATGGTTACCGAAGGCACATTGGCAGACATTCCCGATAGTGCATGGTTGAGTGTGTTGCCGGACAGCCGCAAGTTGTATCGCGAACATGAGTACTGGGGACGATTCCGCATGGCGGATGTACCCGATTCGGCGATGATCCAGCGCACTGTCAAAGTAGAAGCGGCAGAGACGACAGCCGACTTCACATGGCCGACGGATAGTGCTGCGCACTCGTATGAGATAGATATTTACAAGGATGGCGCGAAATTCTGTTCGCTCACGCTGGACTCCCGAGGCCGTTTGCTCGGCATTTCCTTTGCGCCGGGCAGGAACGCCTCGATGAGCGATGCCGATGACAGTCAACCGTATACGTTGTCCTTCAAAGTTACCGGTTTGGAAGTTGCTTCGCGGTATAATTATGTGCTCTCAGCGCTGAACGAAAAGGGCACTCCGCTTCACGTATATTTCGGAGACTTTGCCACGACGGGTTATCCCGGAGACGATGTGAGAGGCAGTTATGAGGTCATTCCCACGCCGCCGGTTATTCCGAGCAATCCGGAAGGGAAGCCCTCCGGCATCGAGGAAACCGGTTCGGAGGAGGCAGGGAAAAAAGCCATTATTGAAGGAAGACTTCTCTTTATTACACCGCAAGGTATCTACGATATAACCGGAAAACGCATCGAGTAAGCAAGATTTTATGACACGCGTATTTATGTGGATAAATACTGTGCTGATAAGCATGGTATTAGGGGCGCCCCATACCTTTGCGCAGAGTCTGACACCCTGGAGCGGAGGTACACAAATGCCCGATTTCAACGGAGAAATCTATACGATTCGGACGGCAGAAGAGTTAGCCTGGATCGCCTCTGCGAGCCGTACGGATGATTTTGCGGGAAAGACAGTTCGTCTGGCTGCGGACCTTGATTTAGGCGGCAACGGAGCCACCCCTTCGAGTTGGCAACCGATAGGCAGTGCCGCCATGCCATTTCAGGGCGAGTTAGACGGAGGCAACCATGTGATTTACAATCTATATATACTCTCTTCGCTCCTCCCCGCCGGTGCAGGGTTGATTGCCGAAAGCGGAAACGCGGCGGTTATTCACCATTTGGGTATCGCGCAAGGGCAGATCATGACGGATGCAGCGAGTAACGTAGGATGTGTGGTAGGAGTCAATCGCGGGCAGATACATCATTGCTTTAACATGGCGCAGATCATCGCGCACAACGGCGATAATATCGGTGGTCTGGTAGGTACTAACTACGGCGGGATCAGCTATTCGTACAACGCCGGAATCATCACCGACGGCAACAACCATGTAGGCGGATTGGTGGGGTTTAACAAAGCCTCAGCGGTTCTGAACAACTGTTATAACATGGGGTATTGCAAGGGCACCGACCATGTAGGCGCGCTATTCGGCAAAAACGAAGCGCCAGAGACGAATCTGACGATGGTTTATTTCGACCAACAGCTGACGCGCATGTACGCTACAGGTTACGGAGGTTCGGACCCGATCCTCACGGACAACACCCGATACGCCATCGCCAAATCGTCCGATTTCATCGGTGAATTCAGCCCTTATTATGAGAATCCTGAAAACGAATGGCGGTGCACCGCAGGAGGCTATGAAAGTCATCCGCAGTTGGTTTGTTTTGCCAACCACATCGCCTCGGAGCTTTCCGTCAAGTCCGTTTATCTGGATGCAGAGACCGTGCCGATCATGCGTGCAGAAGGTGTAGGAGCGCCGTCAGAAGGAAACAGCCCGCGGAACAGTATCGGTCTGGAGAGACTGAACAGTTCGGTTTTTGGTTCCGGAGAATGGTACTCGCCGAGTCCGGACGTAATCATCATTTCGAATCCCAAGGGAGCATCGGCCGGCGTGAGAAGGCCTTGCGGCAACCAAGAGGTGATCCTGACGATCAGCTGCGGTCCGGCGGTGAAGCAAGTTTATACGATTGTAAAGGGGTATGAGGCTTTCGACGCCGGCATCTTGAGCGGCGAATATTCCGCCTGTTGGAATGAGGAGGAGGTGCTCTTTAAGGAGAAGAACAACAGCGGCAAGGAGGCCACGGGCGGTAAAGATGACGAGCAGAAGAACCCGCAGAGCAGTTACCAATATCGTCTCATCCGCGACACGGTGATCACGGCGGAAGACGGCTCGAAGACCTATCTGCCGATGGACACTATCCGGCTGTGTCAGGAGGATTATAACGCATGGGCCATGCCGACCGACGTGCCGGGCGATTACGCCTTCCGCCGCGATGTACATGACGCGCAATGCAAGACCGAGTGGACGCGGTCGCAGGGGAGGTTGTTCCTGAAAGTGCGAAAGGAGTTCGATCCGGGAGAGTTAGCCAAGGAACCCGACACGCTCTACGGCATTCTGCCGATGACGGCGACCATCCATAGTATCCAAGACGCGTCCGGAGGCGGAGAGGTGTTTCACTATAAATGGGTACTTAAGAGGAGCGAGTGGGTCGTAGAAGAAAGGAGTTGGAAACCCATGCCGGACGACACCCGTAATCCGTTGTATATCAACGAAGAACAGGTAGAGACTCCTTCGGTGACCTATATCTTTGAGAAAACCGGCATGTACACCTTCACGCGAAGCGTCCGGGAAGAGGCGTGCAAGGCCAGTATGACCGAGTCCAGAAACCCGCATGTAGTGGTGGTTTTTGAAGCAATAAACCCCGGTTCCATCGAGAGTTTCAGCCGCAATCTGTGTACCCCGGAATGTACGGACACGATCCATGAGACAGACACTGTCTCCGGCGGAAACGGGATTTATTCCTACCGATGGCTCTGCAACGGAGAGGAGATTCCTGAGAGCGACACGACCTTCCTGCCCTTGGAAAAAATACTGATGGATGCGGGCAATACGTATGTCTTCACGCGGCAAGTGAAGGACGACACGGGTCTGATGGACTGGCTCACCTCAAGGGGCAGTGTGCGTATCACCGTTTACGGCGGATACAGCGCCGGAAGTATTGAGCCGTTTGATCTGCAGGTATGTACTGACGCCGGTGTGCCGGACGAGATAACCGCCCGTATTGGCGAAGAAGAGCCTGCGCAAGGAGAGGCGGGTAGCTTGTTCCAGTATTGCTGGCTGCTCTATCGCGGCAGTATGGACACGAAGCCGTTTGACACACTTCATATAGACGCGCCCATACTGAACACAGCTATCCCGTTAGGAAAGTACCACCTGACGGCGCCGGTGAGTATCTTCTTGCAAAGGGCAGTAAAGAACGTCCTCTGCGAGGGCGAATGGCAGGTGTCGGAGGGCAAAGCCTCGTGGCGTTTCGGCAGAGCAGAGAAGAAGACAGAGAGTATTGTCATCTGCGCCGGTGATCTGCCGTACGAATACACCTATACGTTTGCAGACGGACATACGCAGACCTTCCGTTTTGCGGGAGACAAAGAGCGGTTTGTGGCGGCGGATGAGACTCACGAAGGCTGCCCGATGGAGGTGACACTGGTGAGCGAGGTGCTGCCGGTGCCGGCGGTAGAGGTAGCGCCGGAGGTATCTGTATGCGAAACGGAGAACCATCTGAAGATTGCCTACACGGTTACCAGCGGTGCGCCGGAACGCTTCGACCTATATTTCCCACAAGCCTCCAAAGAAGCAGGTTTCCGCGATTCCATCGGTGCTTTTCTGCCGGAAGAGGATGTCATAGAAGTACCTCTACCCAAACGTGTGCCCCTGGGACCGCAGGAGGTGACAATCCGCTTTTATACCGATGAAGACGTGCCGGAGAAATGCAAGCAGGCGAAGCCGCAGAAGATGACCTTTACGATCAACCTGGACGGCTACGTACGGCGCAAAGGAGAGGACGTGGTCTATGTCGATAACAGTGGTATGCACACCGAAGGCGAACTTACTTTCGTAGCGTATCAGTGGTATCGCGACGGGGTGATGCTAAGCGGTGAGACCGACCAGTTTCTCCACGAGAACCCTTCACTGGACGGCATCTATCAAGTGGAGATGACGACAGCAGACGGAACGGTTTATCGCAGTTGTCTCTACGCGATGTACCCCAGGCAGGGAGTAGAAGAGGTAGAAAGCGAAAGGAAATGTAGAAAAATCATCGAGAACGGGCAATTAGTGCTGGTGGTAGGCGATCAACGATATACGGCGACGGGGCAAAAGATACAATAAGTATAACCGATGCAAATTCGCGCAAGTCATAGGGTATGGGTGCTGGTTCTCTGGTTGTTAGGGACCGGAGGAGGCATGAGCTGGTCGCAAAACGCGTTCTCTCCGAGTCATTATATCGACATAGAGGTCGGTGGCGGCGTCGGCGGTCTGGGTTATGAGTTAGACGGCGGAAGGACGTTTGTTGCTCCTTCGTTCTCTGTCGGCGCAGGCTATACATGGTTCTTCCTTCCGATAGCGGGTCTGCAGACAGGAGTCCGGCTCACGCGTATCGCCACCACCGCCATGCTGACCGAGCCGATGGAATGGCGCACGGCTGCGGACGGCGGGAGGCTGCGAGACTACATGGGCGAAGAATACACCCACCGGGCATCCTTCAACGACTGGAAGGAGCGTGAGCAGATGTGGTTGTTGCAGATACCAATAGGTCTGCGTTTCCGCCATTTCGCCAGTACGGACGCCCGCTGCGGGCTACATGCGGCAGTAGGTGCATTGCTCTCTGCCCCGCTGCGATCCACCTATACCCTCCTCTCAGGCGAAGTGACCCATACGGGATGGTATGAACAATGGCGATTGCTGCTCCATGACCTGCCCGGACGGTTCGAGACAGAGAACTATCCCCGCCAAGAGGCTTCGTTCGGTTCCAGGATCCGTCCGATGGGTTTCTCGGCGTATGCGGAAGCAGGTATAATCATGCGTTTAAGCGAGAGAGCACAGCTGGTGGTGGCAGCTTATGTACAATGGATGCCGATGGATTTTGCATCGATGAAATCGGGCAAACATATTCCTATCGGCTTTGCTACCGAGCGCAATCACTATACCTTCATGAGTGAATATCAAGGCTTGGTCGGAACGGATAAGACCCGTGCCGTCCGGCCGTGGTCGGCAGGGGTAAAAGTGGCGATCTCTCTTTGGCCCGGCCAGACTACCGTCCAACGCAGGCGATGCATGTGCTCGATGATGGAATGATATAGAAGCGGATTGTCTGCGGAGATAGAATCTATACCATCACCGGGCAACAGGTGAAATAGTAAATGTGCCATAGAAAATCAGGGCGGCTCGGTGAGTCGCCCTGATTGGTTTTAGAAGTATTCTCTTACTGCAAATTCGTATTGATCAATGAAAATCTTTTTGAAGGCATGCAGATTATTCTGTTCGTAAAAAATCAACATCGCTTTCTTATAATCAATCGAATCTACCGTGCGGAAGGATAGCGGACAACTATTACAAAACGCGGGATACTTGTCTATGGTCGGAGCATCGCTCCCCGCGGCTCCTTCCGTTCGGATTGCCAAGTCAAGGCAATCCTCCATCGCACAATGAACAAAGCC
>ONJT01000021.1 GCA_900318245.1 uncultured Bacteroidales bacterium | reverse complement strand
ACGGATGATGCGCTATCTGGGACTCGAACCCGGTTCGGTCAGTCCTTTCGGACTCATCAATGATACTGACCATCATGTCATTCTCTTCCTCGACTGCCGTCTCAAGGATGCCGCCTCGCTCTCCTTCCATCCCAACGACTGCAGAGGCACGGTCGTTATCTCTCAAGAGGCTTTCCGGCAATACCTCGCTTCCGTCGGCAACACAGTGGAGTATATCCAAACCATCCATTAAAGCCTCCCTCCAAATGTCTCCAACAGCAAAGCTTCAACACAGCCGCGAGCGTAGAGAGGTAAATCCCCGTTTTCTTGGAATAGTGCAATTTTTGCCGCAAATTGTGTAACAGCAGTTTGCGGCTTTTGTTGTACCTTTGCACCCGAATTCCAAACAACCTTCGTATGAAGACAAGACTACACGCCACCGCCTATGACCTGCAAGGCCGTCCGGTCAGTAGCGGCTACAGAGGTATTAGCATCCAGAACGGACACAAATATATTTCGCTATAAATGTCCGATTGTTAAGATTTAGGGGTATTGTTCTCATCGCCGAATCGTAGCCGTCAATCTTTTGTTCTATGTTCGTGCTTGTCCTCATAGTGGGGACTATTCGGGCACTTCACTCGGAGTGCGTTCCGTCGCACTCCTTCACTCTCAAGCCACCCTCGCGCTACTTTATTACATCGCTTATTTAGTGTTTTAAATAAAGAACAACGGTCACAATTTTACATCGGAATTTTATTCCAGTCCTAATTTCTGGACAGGTCATAGACAAGATTATTAAAACGAGGATCTGGTGGATATAAATATGAAACTTCCGGAAATAGGAACTCTACAATCTTATCTAAATCCCGATTTTGTTTAGAAGAAGCCATTGTGGCGGACATTTTCGCTAATTTATCCTCACCATGAACCGAAGTATAAATATTCGTTGCACAAACAGAAGATCTTGCAACCCGCAAATACAGATGTGCATATTCAATATGGTTCTTAATAAAATATTCTGTTAGCTGTACGAAATTAGCCAATTTGCTAAAAATAATATGATGAAGATATAATGAAAATAAGCAACTTAAAACACTCAAGTATTGGTTATTCTCAATGAATTGAAAAAGATGCTCCTTTTCGCCTTTGATGTTTGTTTGGATTCTATCATAGCAATAAACCAACACATAGCGTTCTAACTGCTTTTGCTGCTCAAGAGTAATATCTTCGGTTGAATTTCGATATGAATCTAGTTTCTCTTTTATTGTATTAGCATCTGAATAATATGTCCGATCGTCCCGACTATAACGACAAACAAAATATCCTTGACGATATACGCATTTTAATACCGTACGAAATAGAAACATTCGTCCTTCAGAATCATTCCTTTGATCAATATAGTCAATCAACGTATAATAATTCAAAGGTTGGTCAAAGACCTTTTTTAAAGAAAATCTATACGGAAGATTTGTCAAGAGTTCCGCTTGCTGATATGCATACTTTAAATCATCATCTGTTGGTTCAAAAAAACTATCATAAAACCAACTTTCAAGTGTATCAATTATTTTATCCCTAATATCTCGAGGTTGTTTTGTAAACAATTTAACAAATGTAGAAGGAGAATTATTCCCGTAAAAGAACAGTCGAACAAAATTTCCGGCTTTACGCCCCCTTTCATATGCATCCTCTCGCTGCTTTTGCTCTAACTCTTGTTGTTCTTTTTCTTTTTTTATTTGTTCTTGTACATCTTTTTCCTTCAAAACAGGATTATTTAGCCAAATACGATCGTTACAGTTGTTCATTATTCGTTTTTTAATGATCTCACTTGTATAATCCGTGTCTATCAAATCCGATAAGTCAATCTCAATGCAAGCTAACTTTAATTCTTTAATATCGTTCTTTTTCCGCTCATCTACTTCATGAGTAACCAAAATTTCGATTAACAGATCATGTGCTCGCCCGTTTCTTGTGATTCGACCGATACAATCCGGCTGAATATATGAATCATTTATGGAAATTCGTTGTTCCAAAAAGACTTCATCAAATTGAATCAACTGTTTGGATGGCTTGTAATAGCGACCTTTGTATGGAGGCAGCATTATTCGTTTTTCTTCTTGTATAATCTGCTGTGCCCAAAGATGCAATGCAGTCATTCGTGCTCCGGCACACTCCGCATTATTAGCATGAGCGAAATGCCATTGCTTTTTCTCTCCCTGACGAGCAATTAGTAGCGACTTACACTCCGGACAGATACAATCACATTTCAAACCACGTAGCACTTCTTCTACTGAAACAAGAACTCCTGTTTGCTTGCTTAAACCATATTTAAGAAATCTGTTCAATTCGTTTTATTTCGCTATGACGATTAAAGATATGCGTGACGATAAGCCATTCTTTGCGCAATAGCCATATTGTCCCTTGAATGGAACGATTTTTGCGTCTCGTCATAGTTAAATACGGGTCGCGCATGTCTAAATCAAAGATACGTTCCCATGTAGTTAGCATTCGTTCTTTCTGATTTTCTGGACTACATTTTTCATATTCTTTTGATTCATGTTTTGTACATATAGCTCCATTGTTTAATGGTAGATGCCATAGCATGAAATCAGATAGCAGAACAGTATCATCAGGAACATTCAATTCTAACATGACAGCTTGTTCTTCTCCATCTTGAATTTCCGAAGGAGACATAGTAGGTGCTGGTCTCTTTTTTGCTTTCACATTGTAACCATACCCATAAACACAGACATAGTAAATTTACTTTTGAAAGTGTTTTGGGACAGGATATTTCTTTGGAATACAATGCCAATCGAAAGGCAAATCAAGTGTATCAAGGGTGGAGAGCTCTTCGTTCAGCAGATTGTTGGCTTGCGCGTACAGATATATTTTTTTGAGATAATTGGCGGTAAGGTAAATAGAGGGGAATGTATTGAAATGCTCCCTATACCAACCGAACATGTCTTTATCGCCTTTAGACGAATTACATGTTTTACAAGCAAAAACAATGTTTTCCATTTCGTTTGAGCCGCCTTTAATACGTGGAAAAATGTGGTCAATCGTTGCTTCTTTAGGAGAAAGGAATACTTTTCCGCAATATGCGCAGGCATGGTTACTTTGTTGTAGTTTCTCAATCTGTTGTTTGTATAAATCAGAAATCTTCCATCGCCCTTCACAATATGCTTTGTAAGCTTTTGATCGAATCATGTAGCATGTACGGTCGTAAGTGTCCTTTCCCATATTGCAGGCAGCATCAACCATTTGCAAATTCGCATATGACCAATATAGTAATTCTGCTAGAGATTTAAAAGTTCGTTCTGGCATAAATTTGTAATTCTCTCTATTACTTGACGTAAGCGATTATTTCTATTTTATTTTGCCATCAGTTGCCATAATTAAAAACGGCGACTCTCATCTATAGCGTAAACTATGCTTTGCGCTCCATATGCTACAGCCTTAAAACCATCTTCAACTCTGACATATCTAGCGTGATCTCTTTCTGTTCTTGCCCAATTTAGTAATGGAGTCTCATATTAGGCAATTATCTATCTTTTGAATCTCCGATAGCATCTCTTGTTTATCCATTGTGGTAACAAATATCCCCGATATGCTCTTTATCAAATATTGCATACTCTATTATTTACGCCGTTGCTGCGTCATAGACGTAATTTCTGTATAACCATTCACCGCTGATATTGGCTTGCGATTTGTCAATGCTCTGTATCGGCGAGAAGGAGATAAGATTGTTAGAATAGCGCGTAAGATATTTCAGCGTTTCAACAGACGCCAACTCGCGCAACTCTTTGCGGACAATAGAGGAAATTGCTTTATACTCCTTTGGCGTATAAAGCAACTTGACAATCCCCAGTTTCTTTTGGGAATAGTATACTTTCACCTTGTTTTGCTCTATTGTCAAAACACCTAGGCTCAACCGCTCTTTGATCTCTGGGCGGATGTCTGCGTAAATAATGCTGTATTGAAGATTATTTTCCATAATTGCTGTTCGATTTTAGACATGCCACAAAATTCTCCCATATGGTTCTCAACCATTCCGGGGAGAATAATTCTTCTTGTTTGCTCTCAATTTTATTAACAGGAACAGCCCATTCTTTTGGCATTCCTGCTAATAAACCCGCTTGTTTCTTGCTACGATTTATGCATAACAAATAATCTTTTTCTAATTCTTCTACCGCCTTTTCTAACTGTCTTAATGATACAGATTTGACTATATGTGCAAATATATCCGCCCCAAGAATACTATCCGTTTCTGTCAGTTGCGACAAAGGAAAATCAAAAGTCACGTTATTTAGTATTCCGCCATAGTCAATGGATATCAGGCGCTCGTTTTCTATATCATACAGCAAATTGGCATTGTTATACGTGCGATCCTCATTGGCAATCCAGAAATCAAAAAGGGCGATTTTCAGTAATTGGTACAAGGTATTCGCATTTGCCTCCACCTGACGGAAAGTTGTCGGCGTGATATCTATCACACCTTCTATTTTCTTGAAGCCGATAGATGGAGCAGACGAACTATGCGAAGCGGTCACAGATGCCCAATGTGCCGGCATAATCTGCACTAACGCGAATGGCGGAGTGGCGATTTTCCAAGCTTCTGCAAACACGGCTCCAATATACTCGCAAGCCAGTTTATAGGCAATAGTAGCATTCGGGCGCATGTACTTGCAGATATACTGCTGCGTATCCGAGCACAATACCAAAACAGGTAAATCACCTGTCATGTATTGCTTGGATATATCCTGAATACTATGTAAATGCTGTATTTCCATCGTCTTTGCAACTTTCGGCTGCAAAGTTACTGCTTTTTTTTGACATATGCAAGAGAGAAGGCGATTTTGTGCTTTTTTGTCTCTCGGTCATCGCTCGGTCGCATGGACGGTTAAAGACAGAAGGTAAAGCAACGGGAAAGTGCTTTTCTCCGGAAAGCGGAAAGACGTACCTCAACTCGATACTGATGGCGGCGGCAGGTTTAGAACCGGCATCGAATGTCGGGCTCATGCAAAATTTTTTGCCCAACTCTTGCGTATGTCATTTTTTTGTTGTAAATATTTGTAGTAATTTCGGCACGCCCCTAAAGGATTCCCTCCGAAATTACGTTCGCAAGCTTGTGCGAATAACAAGTATTTACCGCTAAAAATGCAAATAAATTCGATTTTTATCGTCAAATCCTTGTGTATTCCAAATATTTGTAGTAATTTTGCAGCGCAAAATTGTTTAAACCACACAACAAACTGTCGACGCACCCTACACGCCCGAATGGGCCGTAGCTAAATAGCATTTACAACTTATGAGAGAAAAGAAATACCTGTTTTTCATCCTTGCGCTCGCGGTAATCGGATTTACTGCGTGCGGCAAACCGGCGCAAGAGCCACAAGTTAGCAAAGGGCATATAGACACGTATACGGCCTTCCCCTCACGGTTTATCGTACCACGAACCATTCGTGTATGGACCCCCACAGACTACAGCCCGTCGCAGCAATACGACGTGCTTTATATGCATGACGGCCAGATGCTTTGGGACGCCCATGTCGCGTGGAACCATCAGGAATGGGGAGTGGACGAAGCAATGGATAGTCTCATAGCGCTGGGTAAAATCAGACCGACGATAGTGGTCGGAATAGACAATACGGAGAATCGTATCGGTGAGTTTTGCCCGGATGACATCGTTCAGTATCTACCGGCAGGCACAGCGGTGTATGCGGATTTTGAGGCGCAGGGAAATAATTATCTGCGTTTCCTGGTCGAGGAACTAAAACCATTCATAGACAGTGTTTATGCTACTTATCCGGAGTGCGAACATACGTATGTGATGGGCAGTAGTTGTGGTGGGCTGATTTCCTCTTATGCGCTCTGTAAATACCCCGATATATTCGGAGGAGCAGCGTGCCTCTCGACGCATTGTACGCTCGCTTATCCGCGTCCGGATAAACCCGATAGCGCCATCATGAGTGCGTACAGACGTTATTTACACGAATATCTTCCGGCACCAAACAGTCGCCTGCTATATTTCGATGACGGAGACCAAACACTCGATGCTTTCTATGGCGAGGCGCAAGAGGCCATCAATACGATGCTTCGTTCCGAAGGATGGGATGAGGTACATTTTATGTATCGTTTCTTTCCGGGGCACAGACATTGCGAGGACGATTGGCAGGCACGATTGGACATTCCTTTGATATTCTTATTGGGGGAACACGGCTACGAAAGTCGCGTTTGGTTTGACACCGATAAAGACGCAGAATTTGACTTCGAGATAGTTCCAAATAGCGCTTTTTGCTTTAAAAAGTAAAATATATTTGCATATATGCAAAATTTTTCGTACCTTTGCGCCGCAATTTAAAATAACGCGTTATATATGAATTCCAATTTGAAGTATTTGGGAGTGGTACTCCTTGTTTTGGGTGTGTTGTGCCTGGTGATTTACAAGTACGCTTTGCCGCAGAATTTCCTGCTGATTCTGGCTATGGTGCTGGAGGTAGGCGGTATTTTTGCGTATATCTTCATCAATAAAAAGTTGAACTAACGCATGGCTGCCCAAGGCGGTTTTAACGATGCGATAAAATATCATCTAACGGGCATGTACCAGGACTGGTTTCTGGACTATGCGTCGTATGTGATATTAGAGCGTGCTGTGCCGGCTATAGAGGATGGACTCAAGCCGGTACAACGTCGTATATTGCACGCTATGAAGTGCGTAGACGACGGGAAGTTCAACAAAGTAGCTAATATCGTCGGTCAGACGATGCAGTACCACCCGCACGGCGATGCGTCTATCGGCGATGCGCTCGTGCAGTTGGGACAGAAAGATCTGCTGATTGATTGCCAAGGTAACTGGGGTAATATCCTCACCGGTGACGGTGCGGCAGCTCCCCGTTATATCGAGGCGCGACTGTCGAAATTTGCCCTCGAGGCGGTCTTTAACAACAAGACGACCGAGTGGATGAAGAGTTACGACGGCCGTAAGAACGAACCGATTCACCTGCCGGTTAAGTTCCCGCTGCTGCTGGCGCAGGGCGTAGAAGGTATCGCCGTAGGTCTGAACTCGAAGATCTTGCCGCATAACTTCAACGAGCTCTGCGATGCATCCTTGGCGTACCTGCGTAACCAGGAGTTCTCTTTGTTCCCCGACTTCCCGACTGGCGGCATCATCGACGTGACTCGCTACAACGACGGCGAGCGCGGCGGTACGGTTAAGATACGCGCGCGCATCACGAAGGCGGACGACAACAAAACGCTCATCATCACCGAGATACCGTTCGGCACCACCACCTCGAAGATCATCGAGACCATCCTCAAAGCCAACCAGAAAGGCAAGATCAAGATCAAGAAGATTGATGACTTCACGGCCGAGACGGCTCGTATCGTAGTGCAACTTGCGCCGGGTTCGTCGTCCGACAAAGCGATAGATGCTCTCTATGCGTTCACGGACTGCGAAGTCAATATCTCGCCGAACTGCTGCGTAGTGCAGGACCGCAAACCGATCTTTACGACGGTAAGTAACCTGCTCAAACTCTCGTGCGACAACACGAAGGCGCTGCTCAAGTGGGAACTCGAGATAGAGAAGGCGGAGTTGGAGGAGAAGTATTTCTATACCTCCCTCGAGAAGATATTCATCGAGAACCGCATCTATAAGGAGAAAGGCTATGAGGACGCGCCGAATAAAGAGAAGTTGATTGAGTTCGTTGACGAAGCCCTCACGCCGTTCAAGCCGCAACTCATCCGCGAGGTGCGCTCGGAGGATATCGAGAAATTGTTCGAGATCAAGATGCTCCGCATCACCAAGTTCGACTCCAAGAAAGCGGACGAACTGATGAAAGACCTGGAGAAGAAGATCAAGGCTT
This sequence comes from uncultured Bacteroidales bacterium, assembly GCA_900318245.1. Lineage (GTDB taxonomy): Bacteria > Bacteroidota > Bacteroidia > Bacteroidales > Paludibacteraceae > Colicola. Next base: position 21,814 of record ONJT01000021.1, on the reverse strand, counting down.
GCGTGAAGAACCTCAACCATCTCACGGACTACACCATCGCGTGGTTCGAGATGCTGAAGAAGAAATACGGCGAGGCGTATCCGCGCCGCACGGAGGTACGTAACTTCGGAGCCATCAACGTCAAGGCTGTCGTGGAGAACAACGAGAAACTCTATATCAACCGCGCAGAAGGATTCATCGGCACGGGTCTGAAGAAAGACGAGTATCTCTTCGATTGCTCGGATATCGACGACCTGATCATCTTCCATAAGGACGGTCGGTATAAGGTAACCAAAGTGGCCGACAAACTGTTCGTCGGAACGGACATTCTGCATATAGCCGTCTTCCAGCGCGGCGACGACCGTACGGTTTATAATGTCGTCTATCGCGACGGCAAGAAAGGCACGTACTTCATGAAGCGCTTCAACGTCACGGGTGTGGCAAAGGACAAAGAGTACGACCTGACACAAGGCAAAGCCGGATCAAAGGTCGTCTATTTCACTGCGAACCCCAACGGCGAGGCGGAGGTCATCAAGGTGGCTCTCAAACCCCAACTGCACCTTAAGAAACTCGAGGTGTTCAAGGACCTGAGTGAGTTGGCTGTCAAGTCCCGCACAGCCCGTGGTAACGTGCTGACGAAGTTCGACGTCAAGTCCATCACCCTCAGCAAGAAAGGCCATTCGACGCTCGGCGGACGTAAGGTGTGGTTTGACCCGGATGTGCTACGCGTCAACTACGACGAACACGGTATATACCTCGGCGAGTTCTACGACGAAGATCGTATTCTCGTGATTCAAAACGACGGTACGTACTACACCACGACGTTCGACCTTACGGCTCACTTCGAAGATAACATCCTGCGTATCGAGAAACTCGACCCGGAGAAGGTATGGAGTCTTATCCAGTGGAACGAGGAGTTGAAGTACTACTACGGCAAGCGCTTCAAACTCGATGATGCGAATGCGAAAGTGCAGTCGATGTTAGGCGAGGATAAAGACTCGCGTATCGCGTTACTGTCTGATAGCCCGGAGGCTACCTTCCGTGTGCTCTTCGCCGACGAGAACAAAGCGCCGCTGGAGATCTTCATGCCCGACTTTATTGATGAGAAATCCGCGAAAGCCAAAGGTAAACGTATCTCAACCCTCGAGATCAAGGGCTTCGAGGATATCACGCCGGAGCCTCCCGCCCTCGAAGAGCCGGAAGAGGAAGAGGACGCTACGTTACAGGACGGCGCTGACGCGCCTATAGAGGAAGAGGCGCAAGAAGCTCCGGAGTCGCTGGAGGTAGAGGGCGTGACGATGACCTTTGAGAAACCCGTCGATACCCAATTAGACTTATTTTAAGATGGACGTCATTCTCGGTAGTCAGTCTCCCAGACGCCGCGAATTGATGGCTGGTCTGGATATACCTTTCATCGCTATCACTATCGATGCCGATGAATCGTATCCGTCGGACCTCCGAGAAGGCGACATCCCGCGCTATATCTCCCGCGCGAAGGCGCAGGCCTATCTGCCCAAACTCAAAGCGAACCAACTGCTCATCACCGCCGACACAATTGTCTGGTTGGACGGGCATATGCTCGGCAAACCGCATGACGAAGAAGAAGCGGTCGCGATGCTGCACCGTCTGTCCGGACGTACACATCAGGTCTATACGGCCGTCACGCTCGCCCAGCAAGGCAGCGAACTCGAGACGCTCGTGGATCGCACCGATGTGACATTCGCGACGCTCACCGACGAAGAGATACGGCATTACGTCAATAAGTACAAGCCGCTCGATAAAGCCGGTTCGTACGGCGTGCAGGAGTGGATAGGCTATGTGGCCTGCACCGAGATGAAGGGTTCGTATTTTAATGTCATGGGCTTTCCGACCCACCTTGTTTATCCGGCTATCATGCGCCGCATCCGATGAAGCGAGTTCTCTACATATTGGCTGTGCTGGCGGTCAGTCTGCTGCTCGTAGGCAGTATGCTGGTTGCTGTGCTGATGTCCGATCGCGTGGAGACAGCAGCGGTGCGTCTGGTGACGGCCGAACTGTCGCGCGCCTTAGGTACGCATGCACAAGTAGGGTCGGTGGAGTATCGATTCCCCGCACGACTGAAGGTGCACGATGTGCTTATCGAAGATCAGCAACGTGATACCCTCGCATATATCGGCGAAGCCTACGCGCATTTCCGTCCGCTCGGACTGACGCGCAACGAGATAGCGTTCTCCCATGTACGGCTGACGGACGTGGTGGCGAAAGCTTACCGCTTGCCCGATAGCACGTTTAACTATACCTTCCTTGCTGAAGCTTTTCGAGGCGATACGACGCAAGAGAATGCACCCTTCCGCAGTCTGCTGTCGGTGCGCGACATCCGCCTTAATAATATCCGCTTGGAGTACGAAGACTACCGGTTGGTGCTTCTGTACGCGCGCATGGACGTGCATCACTTCTCAGAAGATGCACTGGATGCGCAGATATCCGAACTGGCAGCAACGATTTCCAAACCTCAAAGTGCTAAATCTCGCACCCGTAATCCGATATTCGAGGTGGAGGACTTGAAAGCGCACTTGATCTTCAATGATACGATCTTGGCTTTGCCGACGCTCTCGGCGCGTCTGCCCCGTTCGGCGGTGGACCTGGGTGGTGTAGAAGTACGTTTCCCGGCAGGTGACACCCTCTATCTCTCCCGTTCGGCGCATGAGATAACTTTTGCGCTCGACTTCCATGAGGCGGAGATGGTGCTGGCGGATCTGGCGTTCTTCCTGCCGCGCTTTGCGCACCTCGATAGGCCGATTAGTCTGCACGGACACCTGGGCGGCACCCTCGACTCGGTGACCATCCGCGATATCGAGATGCGGTATAACAACGAACTCATCCTGAGTGGAGACGTAGGAGCCGTGGGACTGCCTGACCTCAAGAACCCCTATGTGCGGGCGAACCTCAAGGAGGCACGAACGAATGCAGCGCAGTTGCAGGATTTCCTCTCGCGTCTGTATAACCGTCCTATCCAACTGCCTCAAGCCGTGCATCGCTTGGGTACTATCCGTTACCGCGGTCTGGCAGAGGGTCGATTGCAGGACTTGACGCTCCACGGCGCGTTTAGTACGGCCTTAGGATCTATCTCGACCGACGGCGCTTTCCGCTCTGACTCGCTCTTCCAGCATATGGAGTACGATGCCCAAGTGGTGGGACGTAAGTTCCTGCTGGGACACATGGTAGGGCATGAACCGCTGAAGTCCCTCACGCTCGATGTGCGTTCGGTAGGACGCATCGATGAGGGCATAGTGCGCGGTGATGTGAATGCGCATATCAGCGACCTGACGTACGACGACTATACCTACAGCGATATCCATCTCAACGGCCGTTATGACCCGAAGCGTTATCAGGGAACGTGCAGTGTGCGAGACCCGCGCTTGACGGTCTCTTTTGACGGCGTGGTGGATATGCAGGATGTGAACCCGGAGATCAATTTCAACCTGCGTTGTGACCAAGCTCGGTTTGGCGACCTCCGTACCTCTTTTGCGTTGGCTGCGGACCTGGATGGTGCGGATTTGGACCGCATGTCCGGTTATATGGTGCTGGACTCGTTCTTCATCGCTACGCGTCATGACTCGCTGCTGATGCGCCAGTTGACCTTACTCGTCTCGGCGGACGCCCCGTCACGCTCGAGTTCGCGTCCCAAATCCATCACGGTGCGTTCGGATTACTTGAATGCAGCGATAGAGGGTTCGTTCCGTTATGCCGATATCGTACCGGCGGCGCAAGCGATGATACATTACTACCTGCCGACGGCTATCGAAGAACCTGCCTCGGATTGGCAGCCGGTTTCCTTCACGTTCCAGCTTGACGGTCAGCGCTTGCGCGATATCCAGCGTCTGTATGATGCCCCCGTCACGCTGAGTGACCATCCGGCTTTGCATGCTGAAGCCGATATCCGTCCGGATGAAGAGCCTTCCTTTAACCTACGCTTTACTGCGCCGGGTATACGCGCCGGTAGTACACCGGTGCATGACCTGACGATGGACATGAAGACGCTTCGCGAGTCTCTCGGTCTCTCTATCTCTGCGGAGGCTATGGATATGCAGACGGTGCTCTCTACGCTCGCTTTCCGCGACACGGTGGTGACGCATCTCACGCTGCGCAGCGAAGCGCATATGGATGAACTGCTGCCGGAAGGATGGCGCGATCTCTCGCCGCGTGCACTGCAGCGTGCGCTGTCGCCGGACCTCACCTTCCAGGAGCGTCAACGTGCCTTACTGGCGGCGCAACGCTCCGGTGACTATGGCGGCGATATCAAGACCATTACGCATTTCGATCGGTATGACGATAAACCGCTCATCGACGTGCATGTCATGCCCAGTACGTTGTTGCTGCGCGACAGTCTCTATACGATCGGCGAGAGTAGGTTGACCTATGCGGTGGCCGACACAAGTCTGCAAGTCGATCATTTCCTCTTCGAGGGAGGCGGGCAGCACCTGATGGCGAACGGACTGGCGTCCCGTCGCACCAAGGACACCCTCTCGGTGGATCTGCAGCGTGTGGATGCTTCGTACGTAGTGCCGTTCGTCTTGCCGGTACAGACGATCATGTTCAACGGTCTGCTGACCGGAAAAGCGAAGATTGCTTCGGTCTTCAAGCGACCCAATATAGACACGCAGATTCATATCGACTCGATGGGCCTGAACAACTGCTATTTCGGCGAAGCCGATGTGGCACTCAATATCTACGACTCGCTGGCATTCCATGCCGATGTCTATCGCCCGACGCGTAAGGTGGTTAACCTGGACGGTAAGGCTCTCTTTGACGGTTCGGGCCGATGGGAACTGGATATGGATGCCGACTCAGTGCCTTTGGCGTTTATCAACCACTGGACCTCGAGTGTGCTGCGCGACCTTGACGGAAACGCGACGGGTAAGGTGATTGTCGGCGGTCGCAAAGGACTGACCTATGTGTTGCTGAACGCCGCGGCGCAGAACGCCTCTCTTACGCTCCCGTGGACAGGTGCGCGCTACACGATACCTCACGACACGATCGTGATGGATACTACCTCTATCGAGTTCCCGCATGTGCACCTGCAGGATGCAGAAGGCAACCCCGTGGAGATCTATGGAGCGATCTATCATGATCAGTTCAAGGACTTCAAACTCGATCTGCATGTCGATGCGCATGAGGCGCTGGTCTTCGATTCGGAGAAGAAAGGCGAGATGTTACAAGGCCATGTCTATGCGAACGGTCATGTAGACGTGACGGGTACGGAGCAAGACCTGCTGGTAGCCGCCGATGCGGTCACCACGAAGAACAGTCAGTTCCGTCTGTCGGTCGATAACGTGTCTTCGGCATATGAATCGAATTTCATCAATTTCGTTACGCTTAGAGACTCGCTGGAGGCACGCGGGTTGCTGAAGCGCGAAGAGGACCATTCGGGAGAGAGTGACTTGGATAATATCGATAACGCACCTGTCCGTACGAAGGACGATGCCGAAGAGAAAATTATGCGCGCCGGGCGATGCCTAATCAAACTGAACCTCGAGGTGAATCCGCAGTTGCAGTTCCAACTCGTGCTGGGTGAGCGTAACGGCGACCGAATCATGGCTCGCGGAAGCGGTGCTCTCCAACTGGCGTATGACACGGAGACGGGCGATGTACGTCTGCTCGGTACGTACGATATCGAGCAAGGAACGTTGTCCTATACGATCGCCAACGTGATACGTAAGGAGTTTGTGGTGGGCGAAGGATCGACGATCGTCTTCTCCGGTAACGCGTCTAATCCGCAGTTAGACGTGACGGCCAAATACCGCGTAACGGCGAACCTGCGAGACTTGTTCGGCGAAGATGCCGACCAATTGGCTACGTCACGATCGAACATCCCGGTGCTGACCTGTCTGCACCTGACGGGCCAACTCTCCAACCCGATTCTCTCGTTCTCGCTGGAGTTCCCGCAGAGCGACCAGTCCATCCAAGCGCAAGTCAAACAGATCATCAATACGGATGAGATGCTGATGCGTCAGGTGATCTATCTGCTCGTCTTCGGCCGCTTCTTCACGCCGGATTATATGACGATGAGCCAGTCCACGACGACGCTCAACTCCACCTATTCGCTGCTCTCGTCCACCATCACCAGTCAGATCAATTCGTGGCTGTCCAAACTGACGGATGTCGTCACGCTCGGTGTCGCTATCCGTTCCGACGGCGAAGGGACGAATAGCAGTGAGTACGAGGCGCAGTTCCAGATCCAGCCGGTGGACCGCCTGGTCATCAACGGCAACGTGGGATACCGCTATAACGACGTCTCCAACCAGCCATTCTTCGGCGACCTCGACGTGGAGGTGCTGCTGACCGAAGACGGCCAGTGGCGTCTGAAAGGCTACACGCATACGGTCGATAAGTACTCGCTGCGTCAGGCTTCGACCATTCAGGGTATCGGCTTCATGTGGAAGAAAGACTTCAACTGGCCGGCTACCAAGCGCAAAGACAAAGAGTTTATCGAGCAGAGACTCGATAGTATCCAGCACGTAGATAGTATTAAATAAAAAAGCAACGTCGGCGGCGTTGCTTTTCTTATTTAGCGTTTAGTGCTTCTCGGGTTTCGGACCGCGACGCTCGGGACGCGGACCTCTCTCGAGGCGTGCACCGTCGGAGTGATTGTTGCGATCCTCGCGACGAGGACGCTCACGCTTCTCCGGCTCTACGTAGCCTTCGGGTTTCTCCTTCAGCGCTTTGGCGCTCAGACGGAACTTACCGGTCTTCGGATCTACCTCCAGCAGTTTGATCGTGATATGGTCGCCTTCCTTGATACCGGTCTCTTCCATTGTCTCATAGCGCTTCCAGTCGATCTCGCTGATATGCAGCAGACCTTCCTTACCCGGCATGAACTCTACGAAGCAACCGTACGGCATGATCGACTTCACTACGGAGTCGTATACCTCGCCTACTTCCGGCAGGGCAACGATCGCTTTGATCTTCGCGATCGCAGCAGCCATCGATTCGCCGTTGTTGGAAGCAACCTCTACCTTACCGCCTTGCTCGTCTTCATCGATCGAGATGACAGCGCCGGTCTCAGCCTGGATACCTTGGATGATCTTTCCGCCCGGGCCAATGACAGCACCGATCATATCCTTCGGGATATAGAACGAAGTGATACGCGGAGCATGCGGCTTGAGGTCAGCGCGAGGAGCAGGCATGCACTCTAATATCTTATTAAGGATATACATGCGCGCCTCATGCGCCTGCGCGAGGGCGTTCTCGAGGATCTCATAACTCAGGCCGTCCACTTTTATGTCCATCTGGCAAGCGGTCAGACCGTCCACTGTACCGGTGGTCTTGAAGTCCATATCGCCGAGGTGGTCCTCGTCGCCGAGGATATCGCTCAGGATAGCGTAGTTCTTACCTTGGTTCTCCGAGATGAGTCCCATGGCGATACCGCTGACGGGTTTCTTCATCGGTACGCCGGCATCCATCAGCGCGAGGGTACCTGCGCAGACGGTAGCCATAGAGCTCGAACCGTTCGACTCGAGGATATCCGATACGACGCGTACGGTATAAGGGAAGTCCTCCGGGATCATGTTCTTCAGCGCGCGGCAAGCGAGGTTACCGTGACCGATCTCGCGACGGCCTACACCACGCTGTGCTTTTGCCTCACCAGTCGAGAACGGCGGGAAGTTATAATGCAGCAGGAACTTATCCGTACCTTGGATCAACGCCTCATCGACGATCTTCTCGTCGCGGCTGGTACCGAGGGTAACGGTACTGAGACTCTGGGTTTCGCCGCGGGTGAAGATAGACGATCCGTGAGGGCCGGGCAGGTAACCTACCTCGCACCAGATAGGACGGATCTCCGTGGTCTTACGACCGTCAAGACGCTTGCCTTCATCGAGTACGGCGCGGCGCATCGCCTCTTTCTCTACATCGTGGTAGTAACGGTCTACCAGCGCGGCGATCTCGTCGATATCTACGCCAAGTGCTTCAGCGCGGGCAGCCATATAGTCGGCTTTCTCCGTCTTGAAGTCCTCGCGGATTTGAGAGAACATCTCCTCGCGGTGATGCTTGTCGGTGTCCGCCGAGGTAGCTTGGGCATAAGCGCGAGCGTAACTGTAGTCGTGAACAGCTTCCTTCAATTCCTCATCGTTCACCTCGTGACAGTACTCGCGTTTTACTTCTTTGCCATAGGCCTTCATCATCTCTTCGATAGCGAGGCACTGCGGTTTGATAGCTTCATGTGCTGCTTTGATAGCCTCGAGCATCACGCTCTCCGGCACTTCTTTCATCTCTCCCTCTACCATCATGATGTTGTCGTACGTAGCGGCAACCATCAACTCGAGGTCAGCGTGCTCGCATTGCTCGAAGGTAGGGTTAATCACCATCTTGCCGTCTACGCGGGCAACGCGTACTTCGCTCACCGGACCCTCAAAAGGAATATCCGAGCATGCGAGGGCAGCACCTGCTGCCAGACCGGCGATAGACTCCGGCATGTCGATACCGTCTGCCGAGTACATCGTCACGTTGACGAAGGTCTCTGCGTGGTAGTTCGACGGGAACAGCGGACGGAGGGCGCGGTCAATCAGACGCGCGATAAGAATCTCATAGTCCGACGCTTTTCCTTCGCGGCGGGTGAAACCACCGGGGAAACGTCCTGCCGAAGCAAATTTCTCTTTGTACTCTACCGTCAAGGGCATGAAGTCCGTACCGGGAACGGCATCTTTGGCCGAACATACGGTAGCGAGAATCATCGTGTTGCCCAGCGTCGCCATCACTGCACCGTCGGCTTGTTTAGCCAGTTTACCGGTCTCCAAGGTGATCTCGCGACCATCAGGCAGAGCAATCTTTCTTGTAACAATATTCATCAGTTTTTGTCATTTATGGACGCCGTTTGCGTCCGGTTAATTATAGGACCCACAAAAAGTCGTGCAAAATTACTACAATTTTTCCGAATGTGCAAGATTTTGACCAGAAAAATTAAATAAGTTTACTTAATTTAATTGTTTTTGGGCTAAATATCTTATTTTGTTGCGCCTCCGAGGGCGATATACAGTCCGATGAGGCCTATCGCACCGTCGTACAGGTTCTCTGCTTCGCTCAGTTGGGCGGAGAGCAGCGACTCCTGTGCTTTCAGCACTTCGATATACGAAGCCTTACCATTGTTCATCAACTCGTGGGTGCCGGAGTACGCGTCATGCAGCACTGTCACCTGGCGCTTGTATAGCGCATCTTTGTCCCGTGCCGTTTGGCAATCTGCCAAAGCTTCGTTCACTTGGTTGCCGGCGTTGAGCACCGTCTGCACATAGTTGTTGAGTTTGTCCTCCTGGTTGAGTTTGGCAATCTTGAGTTGGGCTTGCAGTTTACCTTGCGAGAAGATCGGTTGCATGAGCGAAGCAGCTGCTTTGAGCAACATCGCCCCCGGGTCCAAGATCAAACCGCCGTTGTTGGTCCATCCTAAGATACCTTGCAGCGAGAAGGACGGGTAGAACTGCGCACGGGCCGCTGCGGTGTTATAGAACGCTTCGGCGAGTGACTGATCAGCCGCCTTGATGTCTGCGCGGTTCTCTAAGAGCGTGGCCGGCACACCGGTTCCGAAGCGCTCCGGCAACGCGTATGCGCCCCACGTGCCTCGTTCGATACGATGCGGCGTAGTGCGCAGCAGTTTGCATAAGGCGTTCTCGGTAGAGAGAATACTGCGCTTGGTATCCACGATCTGGTTCTTGACATCCATACAGGACGACTCCATTTGGTTGACAGCCGTCGAGTAGGCCTGACCGTTCTCCCAGAGCGCACGCTCGGTCTCCAAGGATTCCTCCCACAGACTGTCGGTCTCGATGAGGATATTCAACTCTTTATCGAGCAGCAGCAACTTGAAGTAATACTGCGCTACGGTGGAGATGAGGTTCGCCTGCGTCACATCGCGTTGGGCTTGTGCTTGTGCTAAGACAGCCTTGGCTTTGCGCTTGTTGACGGTTACCGAACCCGATATGCCGATGTTCCAGTCGAGTTGCAAGGGGATGCTGTACGAATAGCCTAAACCTGTACCGCTACCGGACGCGCCGAACATCGTCGTCGATACACTTCCTTGCGGGTTGAGACTGAGCGAAGGCAGATAAGCTAACTTCGCAGCCTTGAGGCTCGCTTGCGCCTGTTCTACGCCGATACGCGCGGACTGCAGGTCGGTGTTGTTCTCCAACGCGGTGTTGATGAGTTGCTGCAGCAGCGGGTCGGTGAAGAACTCCTTCCAGGAGATAGAGGCGATAGAAAACGTATCACTCAGCGCTACTTGCGCGATCGAGTCACCGCTACCGAAGAGGTTCTCCGGCGCATCCGTCTGCGACTGGTATTTCTTATATACGCCGCAGGAACTCATCATTATCGCGCAGAGCACAATAATAATTGAAAATTGAAAATTGAAAATTGAAAATTTATTTGCTTTCATACTGATTCTCCTTTCACCTTTCATTTTTCACCTTTCACCTCTGTCGGTTCGCCGTTGAACTTCTCCTCCAGGGTCTGGAAGACGATGAAGAAGGCCGGCGTGACGAACAACAGGGCGAGGGTACCGATACTCATACCGCCTACTACGCCGAGAGCCAACGCGCGGTTTCCGTTCGCACCTGCGCCGCCTTCGATAATTAAGGGAATCATACCGGCGATCATCGTGATGACGGTCATCAGGATCGGACGCAGACGCTCTTTACATGCTTCGAACGCTGCCTCTGCGATCGGCAGACCTTGCTTGCGGCGTTCGGACGCGAACTCGGTGATCAGGATCGCTGTCTTGGCGAGCAAACCGATCAACATGATCACACCGGTCTGCAGGTAGATATTGTTCTCCATGCCCGGATAGCCCATCTTGTTGCCGATATAGGAGAAGAGGAACGAACCCATCAGACCGAACGGCACAGACAAGAGGACAGCAAACGGCGTGAGCCAGCTGTTATAGAGCGAACCCAGGATGAGGTATATCAGGATGACGCAGATCAGATAGATGATAAGCGTCGTGTTATCTTTTGCGCTGGACGCTACCTCACGCGACATGGAACCGTATTCGTACGAGCAGTAGGACGGCATGTTGTCTTTGAAGACCTCTGCGATTGCCTGTTGCGCCTGCGCCTCCGAATAACCGTTGGCTGCTGTTACGGAGCAGGAGATAGACTGGAAGAGGTTGAAGTGATTCTGAGAGGACGAGCCGACGATCTCTTCGAGCGTCACGAACTGCGACAGGGGCGCCATCTTATTGTTCGCCACCTTGATATACATGTTGTTCAGCGACGACGGATCCAGGCGGTACTCCGGTGCCGCACTTATCCAGAGTTGATAGACCTTGCTGAACTGGTTGAAGTTACCTACATACGAACCGCTGCAGTACGCGCCGAGGGTGTTGAGGACAGACTTGGCGGTCGTTCCTGCGCGCTCGCATTGTACGGGATCGACGTGCACCTTGTATTTCGGATAGCGCTCCGAGAAGGTGGACATCGCGCTCGCTATCTCCGGCCGCTCCATCAGTTTGATCATCAGGGCATTGGTCTTGTTGCCGAAATCGGAAAAATCCCCGTCGCTCCTATCCTGCACTTGCAGGTCAATGCTGTTGGATGTTCCGTATCCCGGAATCTGCGGCATTTGGAACGGAAGAACCTGTGCATTTTTAATCGACAAACAATCATAGTAGAAACGCTCCATGATATTGTCGATATAATGCTCGTTACCCTTACGCTCGTCCCAATTCTTGAGACGGATGATGAGCGAGGCATAACTCGATCCGTTGGATGAGAGGAGTCCGTATCCGCTTACCAGACCGTAACTCTCCAACTCAGGGATCGCTTGCACTTTCTCTTCTACCTGCTTCATGATCTCGCTGTTCTCGTGGAGGGTCGAACCTTCCGGCATACGCACCTCGCACATGATCACGCCTTGGTCTTCTTGCGGAACGAGACCCGAAGGCAGGATCTTCATGAACAGCACGAAGAGTACGATGGCGCCGCCGAGCAGGGCGAACGAGATCCATCGGTTCTTCAGGTATTTCTGTACGGCACCCCGGTACTTGCTCATGATCGCATTGTAACTGGCCTCATAAGCCACCTTGGTATAGTAGTCGATGCCTTTCCATTTCTTGCCTGCGAGTGCTTTCTCGTCGGTCGGACGCATGAGGATGGCGCAGAGGGCAGGGCAGAGCACGAGTGCGCTGACGCAACTCAGACCTACTGAACCGGCGAGGGTCACACCGAACTGGGTGAAGAACGTACCGCTCGTTCCGCTCATGAAGGTCACGGGGATGAACACCGCCATGAACACGAGCGTACACGAGATCACGGCTACAGACACTTCGCTTAAGGCCTCGCGGGTTGCTTGCGTCGCCTGCTCTTTGGGGCTTCCCTTCATCTTGCCTGTCTCGAGTTTCGCCATCACGGCTTCGACGACGACGATCGCGTCATCGACGACGGTTCCGATAGCAAGCACCAGACCGAAGAGCGTGATGATATTAAGAGAGAACCCGGCTACCTGCACGATCGCGAAGGTGCCGAGCAGCGAGACGATGATCGAGATAGAGGGGATGAGGGTCGCTTTCCAGTTCTGCAGGAAGAAATAGACGACGATGATGACGAGGATGATGGCGATGATAAGGGTCTCTACCACGTTGTGGATGGCGGCAAAGAGGAAGTCATTACTGGTCTCCAGCGTCACGAACTCAAGTCCGGCGGGCAAGGTCGGCTTGAGTTGTTCGTACAGTTCGTCTATCTGTCGGTTCACTTCGGTCGCATTCGCGCCAGGCGACTGGTTGACGAGGTAGAACACACCCGGTTTGCCGTCCATGTCGGATGTCATGGTGTAGGCTTTCGCGCCGATCTCCACCGTTGCTACATCCTTGAGGTACAGCACGTTGCTGTTGTCTTGCGTACGGATGACGATGTTCTCAAACTCCTCGATGGACTTGAGCGTACCTTTGTACTCCATCGGGTACTGGTAGGTGTTCTCGGACTGCTGACCGAGCGTACCGGTAGAGGTGACGAAACTCTGGGCACTGATGGCCGAAGAAATGTCGTCCGGTTCGAGTCCGTACTGCGCCATCACGTCCGGTTTCATCCACACGCGCAGGGCGTAGGTGTTACCTAAGTTGCTGACGTTACCCACACCCGTGATACGCAGCAGACGCGGCTTGACGTTGATGTCGATATAGTTCGAGATGAAGTCGGCGTCGTACTTACCGTCGGTCGATTTCAGACCGGCAATCTGCAGAATACTGTTCTGACGCTTGGTGACCGTCACACCCGTCTGCAGCACATCGCTCGGCAGCAATGCTTCCGCTTGCGACACGCGGTTCTGCACGTTGACGGTCGCCATATCTGGATCCGTACCTTGACGGAAATAGACCATGATCGTCACGTCGCCTGTCGAAGAGGCGGTAGCGGTCATGTAGGTCATGTCCTGTACACCGTTGATCTGTTCCTCCAGCGGTCGGATGACAGAGGTCATACAGGTGTTGGCGTCCGCACCCGAGTAGGTGGTGGATACCTCCACGGTCGGCGGTGCGATATTCGGATATTGCTCCACCGGTAAGGTGTTGAGGCTGATATATCCGACGAGCATGATGACCAAGGCAATTGAGATGGCCATCACACTTCGCTTGATAAAGATATTCTCTTTCATAAATGACCAATGACAAATGACAAATTAGAAAATCACCCGCTGTCCTTCAACGAGGTTGTTAGCTCCTACGGTGACGATGACGTCGCCTACTTCCAGTCCTTCGGTCACTACGAGGTCGCGATCCGAACCGATACCTGCGGTCTTGACGATCGTGCTGTATGCGCAGCTGTCAGCGCCTACCTTGTATGCCAGCGATTTGTTTTGCAGACGAACGATCGCGTTCTGCGGAACGACCATCACCTCCTTCACATCGATGGGGATGACTACCGTTCCCTGAATACCCGAATAGAGAGCGCCGTCCGGGTTGGGGAATGTAGCTTTGCAGGTCAGCGCACCTGTCGTACGATCCACCGTACCGGTGATACTGGTGATACGGCCTTTCTTGCTATACTCCGAGCCGTTCTTGAAGAGGAACGATACATCCGGCATCGCGGCTAACATCTTCTCCGAGTCTTTGGCTTCCGCCTCCGTACGCTCTGCCAGGATGGACTCGCTCACGGAGAACTCGGCGTACATCTTCGCATTGCCGCTGACCATCGTCAGGTAGGTCGAAGGGCTCACCTGGTCGCCTGCGAACACGGGTATCGAACCGATCACGCCGTCCACCGGGGCGGTGATGGTGCAATAGCCGAGGTTGACGCGAGCGCGGTTGGCGGTAGCTTGGTATTGCGCTACGGATGCCTGCGCTTGTTTGTATTGGTTCTCGGCATTGTCGAGCACGTACTTGCTGACGATCTTCTTCTCGTACAGGTTCTGGTTGCTCTCAAACTCCAACTTCGCGCTGCTCTCTTGCGCTTGCGCAGAAAGGAGGTTGGCTTCGGCGGACTCCAGTTCGAGTTGGGCGTTACGGCTGTCGATACGGAAGAGGACTTGGCCTTTCTTCACTTGCTGACCTTCGGTGATGCATACCTCCATCAACTGTCCGCTGATCTGCGGGGTGATGGTCACGTCGGCGGTTCCTTTGAGGGTCGCGCTGAACTTCAGCGGCACCGAGATGTCGCTCTTACTGATGGTCAAAGTCTGATACGAGGTAGGCGTCACTTGCGGTGCCTTCCCTCCGCAGGCCGTCAAAAGCACGGCAGCTGCATAGATAAATAGTTGTTTGGTCTTCATATATCTTTAAACTTTAAACTTTAATCTTTCAACTTTAATCTTTCACCTTTCACCTTTCACCTTTCACCTTTAAAACAGGTATCCCATTTTTACATAGAAATTGGCGAGTTTGTTGTTGTCCTGACGGTCAATCGGCATACCCCAGTCGGCGGAGAGCACGAAGTTCTCGTTCATACCGATCTTCAGGCCCACACCGAACGTCATATGCGGACGGTAGATATCTTTGGGGTCCGTGCTGAAATAGTCGGAGAACTGCTCCTCCGGATCATGGTTGGCGTCGAAACTCTCGGCGAGGGTTTGGTACAGACCGTGCGTATGGCGTCGCACGAGATCGTCGAGGTTATATGGTTGGGTCACCATACCGAGGTCGAAGAAGGGGTTCAGGCCGATGAAGAAATGCTGGCGGCCGATGTCGAAGTTCACGACGCGGAAGCGGAACTCGATGTTGGCGAAGGCGAAGCCGTTGGCCAGAATACGGTGCGCCATCATACCGCGTACGGAGTTACCGCCACCCAGTCCTTCGTAGTACACGCGCTGGATGAAGAGCGCGTTCATGTAGTTGTTCATATAGAACGGCGACTGGCCCGCGATGAGGTTCTGCAAACCGAGACGGTATGCGAACGTGATGCGGTTGATGCCGTTCTTGTCCGTGTAGCACGGTACGTAATGGCGGAAGGTGAAGTTAAACTGCAGGTGGTTGTAGCCCGCTGCGGCTTGCTGACCATAGGCAGCGTTGAAGGCCGCCGAGTAGGTGAAGAACAGGTCGGTATAGATACCTTTGTTCGGTCCTTGGCGCTTGTCGCGGGTGTCGTAGGTGATACCGGCGCGGGCATAGGGGTGCCATCCGCCGTTCATCTCATCCGCACCGATCAGACCCCAGGTCTTGTACTTGTCGTACAGCAGCGGTTCGTCCGGGTTGAGGGGCTTGTCGTACGGTTTAGCCGGGTCATACTGGCTCCGGCCGTTGATCATGTTGATGTCGCAGTCGTCTACGAGATAACCCAGCACACCGAGGCCGGCGTTCCATTTCAGGTCCTTGTAGATCGTGCCTTCGATATCGCCCGCCACACGGATCAGGTCGCGTTTGTACTTATAGAACACGCGGGTACGGTAGGCCGTGGTATCCATCTTCTGCGGGTTCTTGTTCCATCCGCTCCAGGCAGCGTTATAGCGCGACTGAAAACCGTTAAAGCCGTAGAAGTCGCACATCGCGTCCGGCAGATAGGTCGCATCCAGCGTCAGACGATAGCCCGGAATGAGGTATTTCGAGTCATAGTTGACGCGGAAGATACCGTGGTGCTTGGTCGTGTACGCCGCCTCGATATACAGCGAGTGGATGTATTCGGGGTACTGCTTACCGTCTCCGTAGTCGTAGATGTTGGTCAGTACACCGCCCTGAAAACCGTAGTCGGCGTCATAGGCGATAGAAGGCAGGATACCGAAGTTCCAACCGGTCTTGATCTTACGTCCCAAGGAATCCACTTCCTGCGGCTTGGGTTCTTTCTTCTTGGCGAAAGCCGGAACGACGCATACTGCTGCGAGAAGAATAACAATGATTTTTTTCATGTTTTGCACTGAAAATATTTTTGGTATTTTTGAGATGATTGATTTTATCTCATTGAGATGAGGATTATTCGGATAAAATGGTCTGTAAATTTATTTATGAGAGTATTTTAGCGGAATAAGACTCATGGTACGAAGTACAAAAATCAATCATCTATTTTTTTTATAATTTTTCTTTTATTTTAAAAGCATGGCCATTAAAACGCCCAAATACGTTCCTATGGCGTAGCCTACGAGGCCGATCGCGATACCGGAGATGAGCACTTTCTTGTTCTTCATTGCGCCCACTACCGGCGGAACGAACGGTGGCGAGCAGAGCAGCGCTATCTGGCTGACGCAGAACAGGTCGCCGCTCACGTGCATGATACGGCAGAGCAGCAGGTGCAGTCCGGCTGCGCACACCATCACCCACGCTACGAAGCCGCCGATCATCAGGCTACCGCCGTTGACGCTATGGATGTCAAAGAGCGAAGCGACGATGACGGAGAAGATGAGGATGAAGAACATACCGAGTTCGAAAGTCTTCGGCAGTTCGCGCACTTTCTTAAAGAACGACGCGATGATGGAGAGGGTGGTGATGGTAAGGATGACCACGAGTTCATTGAGCGTACCCGTCAGCAACAGCGCCAGCCCTGCACCTATAGCGAGGAAGAGTACGCTGAGGCCGAGGCCGGCGAACATACCGCCGACGTTCCGGCGGGCGAACATGCCTTGGTAGTCCTCGATATCTTTGGTCTCTACCTCTTCGTCCTTACGGCCGCGGCGCGTGATGTCTTCGTACGGCAATATCTTGCGGAACACCTTATAGCCGCCGCCGATGATAAAGAAGATATACGGGGTGGTGAACACCATCTCGAACGCCAGCACGATCGCCATCACGGTTTTGTCGACGCCGAGGGAAGCTCCGATGGCGTTGAAGTTCATCGTGCCGCCGGTGTAGATACCCGTCATCATGGCTGCCACTTTGTTGAACTCCGGCACCTCCGGAGTGCGGAAGATGAAGTAGCCGCTGATGACCGCTACCAGCACGGCACCGATACCGCCGACGAGCGACCACAGGGTCTTCGGCAGCGCCTTGGTCCATAACTTAAAATCGCAGTTGAACAGCATCAGCGGAATAGCCAACGGTACGGTCACCGACATCAGGATCGACTGAATCTTACTGAACGACAATGCCTCGGCCGTACCGGGTTCGAAATGTACGAAACCCGTCAACGCAAAGAGAATACCCACCGCGTATGCGGCTACGACCGTACCAACTTTATGCATCCATTTCCAGCGCTTGAAACTCTCGATGATCAGCACCGGTACCAGGATATACAACGCAATTACAATATATGCTCTTATCATTTATGATTTATGATTTTTGGTTTCTGATTTGATAGATATATTCTTGAACAAACATCCAGAAGGGCAGGGGGATGAGCAGCGTGATGGTCATGAACACCAACTGCCACACGAACTGCACGGAGTTATGGAACGCCGGGTCTTGGACCTTATGCTGAATGAAGAGCCACATGGCCCAGAGAGGAATGGTCATCAGTGCACTTAGCACGAACAGCGGGAAGAGCAGCACGGCCAGAGGGTAGGCGAGCCACCGCGGCAACCGTTTCTTTTTCGGCAGGATCTTCGCGATGTTCTCTTCGTAGTGCTCGTCGTCCGGCACCCAGAGGATCAGTTCCCGCATCCGCAGCGTCAACTCCTCGCGCAGCGCCATCATGATCTGCGGATAACTTTCACCTTTCACCTCTTCCCTTTCACCTTTCACCTTTCCCCTTTCACCTTTCACAAACTCCGTCACGTTGATGGGTTTGCCGATGGTCACCGTCACGCTGTCCCAGAGGTGGAAATAGTCGCCGTACTCGATACCCACCGGCACGATATAGATCGGTTTCTGTTTGCCGAAGCGCTCGTTGGCCTGCAAGGCTATACGGAAGATACCTTTGCTCAGCGGCAATAAGGAGTGCTTGGGGCGATGGGTACCTTCGGGCAGGATGCAGAAAGGTACGCTGTCCTGTAGGGTCTCTACGGCTTTGTTGATGGTCTCGTCGTTATGGCGCACCTCTTCCAGTCCGTCCCGTACGCGACTGATCGGCATGATCTTCAGCCAATTCAGGATCTTCGCTTTCTTGGGGTCACGGAAGATATCGGCGCGGGCGACAAAGACTTTCTGTTGACGGTCGATACCAAGGACGCACATCGCGTCGCATAACGCGTTCGCGTGGTTGGGCGCGTATATAACAGCACCATCGGCAGGGATATTCTCCTTGCCGATATAGCGGAAACTCCGGTACGAACGCCGGAACATCCAGTCCACGTACGGACGCAGAAATAAATACAGCCCGTCTTTGTCTTGTATCTTACCCATGAACCTCTAACCCACTAATCCTTTCTCCTCTCACCTTTCACCTCTCACCTTTCACCTTTCACCTTCTGCGCAGCAGTCCTTTCAACACGTCCCATAGACGGGTAAACAGGTTAACAAAGAAGTTCAGTTCGCGGGTCGCGTTATCCACTTGCCCCGTGATGCGTACGCGTGCCAAGTCAGCCTTATGCTCCGCCTCGATGGTCTTGAGCGCCAACTCTTCTTCGCTCCGAATCTGCTTGGTGAGCAGTGCGATGAACGGATGGATGAAGAGCGGTTTGCGGCATGCGATCGCGAGGATGATCAGCACGACATACGCGCTACAGACGATCAACGCGGCAGCCCATACCGGCAAGTAATTCGAGAGCACGTCGATGAGCGCTACCGCGATGAAGGCGAAGACTGCCAACGCGCAGAGCACCAAGGTGAAGATCAGCAGGAACAGACCTAACACGCGGCTGACGATGCCGACCAGGCGTAACTGACCGACCTCGCCGAGGGCCTTACCGTACTCCGCCAAATCTTGCTTGAGTTGCGCAAAGAAATCATTCTCCATCTTAGGCCTCCTTCTTATGTCTCTTGTGCGGCTTCGGCTGCTGGGGTTCCTGGATCTGTGCCGTTACGGCCTCTACGGCTGCTTCGGCTTTCGCCACTTCTTTCTTCACTTGCTCGCAGTAGTCCTGCGCCTGCTTCTTAGCCTCTTCTGCCAAATCGGCGAGGTCTTTACGCACTTCTTCTCCGGTCTTCGGAGTCAACAACAGCGCTGCTGCAGCACCCACCAGGGCTCCACCGATAAACAACGCTGCACCTCTAAATAAATTACTCATATCTGTATTGATTTTAAGATTGTCATACAAAATGCGCTGCAAAATTACAACAAATTTTTCAAATTTGCAAGAATTTTAGCGAAAAAAGTAGTCTAAGCTCGCTTAAGCGTGGTTTTGTTCGCTAAAAAGATTGTAGTTTGCACGAAAGTGCGAACGTAAATTCGGCGGGAACCCGCTTTCGGGAGGGCCGAAATTACAACAAAAAAATGACATATGCAAGCGTTTGTATAAAATATACAAAAAAAAAAAGACCCCGAAGGGCCCTTTTAAAACGAACTCGTTAATCTACCTTGATGTCTGTATTGACGTTCTTGGAACCCCAGAGGGCGTAGTAGAGAATGAACGCCGCGCCGATGATCGGTACAATGTAACTCGTCAGACAGTCATGGGCCGCTATTGCACTCTGGATATACGGCAACACGCCGCCACCGACCACCATCGTCATGAAGATACCCGACGCTTTCGCCGTGTATTTGCCGAGTCCTTCGGTCGCCAGGTTGAAGATCGAACCCCACATCACCGAACCGCATAGGCCCACGAGCATGATCAGCACGGCGGCCAGAGGCA
Source organism: uncultured Bacteroidales bacterium (assembly GCA_900318245.1). Taxonomy (GTDB): domain Bacteria; phylum Bacteroidota; class Bacteroidia; order Bacteroidales; family Paludibacteraceae; genus Colicola. The sequence goes on along the minus strand of ONJT01000021.1, from coordinate 1,789 downwards.
TCGCCAGCACGTCGAACGACCAGTTAGCTACCATCGGTATCTTGACGCTGTCGCCCAAGAGTATCGCCAGCGCCATCAGTACGACGGCTAAGGACGAGACGGTAATCACCATCGCCTTACTTGACACCTTGCCGCCCACCGCCGAACCGATAGCGCGGCCGATGAGCATCATGATGAAGAACAACCCCGCCATGAATGTCGCCGCGTCGTAACCGATACCGTCGAGGCCCTTCAGGTACGACACCAAGGTTGCCGGTACGCCGATCTCGATACCCATGTAGCAGAAGATAGCTACGGCGCCGAGCGTGAAATGACGGAACGCGAACGGACTGCGCTCATATACGATGTCCGAACCCGTATGCTGCGGCTCTGCAATCGGGGTGAAATAGATGACCACGAAGATCAATGCGAAGATAGCCATCGCGATATAGAGCACGATATTGACGTCGTCAATCTCCTTGCCCGCCAACTCCGTACCGATGATCGCACCTACCACCATCGGCGTGAGGGCTTGCACTAACGATTGGAAGGTGCCGCCGATGAGGTTCAGCTGGTTACCTTTCTTACCGCCGCCGCCCAGCAGGTTCAGCATCGGGTTGCCGACCGTGTTGAGCATACATACGCAGAAGCCGCCGATGAGCGAACCGGCCAGATACACGAAGAAACTGTCCGTCACGCCGCTTAACCATTGTACGCCGATGCCGACGAACCCAAGGGCCAGGGCAATCAGCGCAGTCTTCTTATAGCCGATCTTGCTCAATATGTTTCCCGCCGGAATACCCATCACGAGATAGGCGAGGAAGTTAAACAGGTTACCGAGCATACCCATGCGCTCCGCCTGCGCCGGATCCGAGAACGACTCGCCCCAGATCTTGCCCACCGGTGCGGCCAGGTTCGTCACAAACGCAATCATCGCATAGAGAAACATCATAGCGATGATAGTGATGATTTGAAGATTGTTGTTCTTTTTCATATCGATCGAATTTGATTAGTTTGCGGCTGCAAAATTACAACAAAAAAATGACATTCGCAAGCATATGCCATTCTTTTTTGCAAATATACGAATTTAGATAGAGAAAAATATATAAAAAATACTGATTATTGTTTAGATTATTGCATAATCCATAAGTCTTTGCTTGCTAACGTTCATTTGTAAGTAAATTTACCATGAACCTTACCAATCAAATCCTTATCTCTATATTTATTCTATCATAAGATCCCTGTTGTATTCCAGATATTTCATGGTATTACGGAAATAAAAACTATTTTCGGTATTTTTCTCCTTTGAATGATTGCTCTCGCAGAGTGATGGGGTTAGTGGTAATAACTATCCGAAAGCTTGTTTTCGAGGAGTTATTAGCGTCTAAGCACATCAGGGACACCGTTCCTAATCATTCAAAGGTATTTTTTTTATATTTTTCTTTTATATCAAAAAAAAAGAGCCTCTCCGAAGAGAGACTCCCTTGCCATGCCTTTCGGCGCTTATGCACCGGCAAGTGCTGCATCATAAGCGTCGCCGCAAACCTTCCAGAGGTACGCCTTCATGGTCTTTTTGCCACCGGCGGTGTCCTTCTGTGCGAGGAAGTCGGTGATGTCCTGAGCTTGCTGCATCAGGTCCTTGCTACGCGCTTTGACAGCTGCTGCAACCGAAGCGAAGCGCGAACGCGCTGCGAGCTCTTTCGCCTGCGGTACCGTCGAGCGTTGTACCTTGCGGCGGATATAGACGCGGTTACAGTCATTGCTCTCGGAAGCCGCTACGCGGTGGGTGCCGAGGAGCATCTTTTCGCAA
>ONJT01000042.1 GCA_900318245.1 uncultured Bacteroidales bacterium | reverse complement strand
AGGACCGGAACCGGTCTGAATACGCTCGGAGGTCTTAAACTCGTAGTCCGCTTGATTATATCCATACCATTGTACCGTAAGCGGGAAATTCCAATCGGTCGTTTTCTCAACTGTATTGAGTACGCCTGCTGTAGCACCGGCTGCCGGAGAGCCTGCGTATGTACCTACGAAATACTGACTGTTATTTCCCCATTTAACGAAGAGGTTCAGTCCCACACGGAAATTATAAGGGTCTTTGTATTTGACGTGATAGGAAGTACCCTTCTCGAGGTAAGCATACGAACCGCTTCCGGGAGGGTCACGAAGTATATCGAGTAGTGTGATACCGGTCGAAGCTGTATCGCGCTGCATGAAATCCGTTGCTTTCTCCACCGCCCCTAAGACATACGCCTGCAGCGGATTGGAGGTAACATACTCTCCTTCGCTCTCCACCGAGAAATCCAAGGAATGCAACGCATTCTCTCCGGTCTGGACGTAAGTCACTTGATCGAAGATCACGCTTACCAAAGCAGAGCCGTTGGCATCCAGCGGCACGGATTGGATATCCGTTGTTTCACGCATGCCGTTGTAAATCTTAAGGTTTCCTCCCTTGAGGTAAACACGGTCGGGTACGCGCGTGCGGTCATTATTATAATAGTAATCCTCATGGGCGGAAACGCGGAACTGGTACTGCCCCGCCGTAAAGACCGGAGCACCAAAGAGGTAACTGTAACTTCCGTCCGCTTCTTGCGACACTAGATCCACTTTCATCTCCTCCCCATTGAGAGCCTCTGCTGTCCACGACTTAAGACCGTAATAATCATAATCGTTGCCGTAAACGGACTGCTTATAGGTCACCTCTATCGGTGTACGATAGGTGATGGAGAAGATACCGGGTTCGGTGTTGCTCAGGTCAATCGTCTCGCTGGTTTTTCCTTGCGCGAAGAGCGTAGCGTAACCCTGCGCCGTAGCTTGTACCACCTTGTACTTGGTCGGGAACAAATCCGCCTCGTACTCACCGGTAACAGGGTCGGGGTTGATGACGATCCGTTTATGTTGGTAATGGATCCGGGTAGCACCGATCGTGTATTCCAAGGTGTCACGGGTCAGATCTTCGGGGTCACGCACGATATAGGCGACATTATCGCCCTCGAGTTCGAGTACTAACTGCAGGTTATCACCTAAGTTATTGCGGCTCAGCCCTTTTCCGAGCGGTAAGGATGCCTGATCAATACCGCCGACCACCCTACCGGCGAGACGCACCTTGGTCTGATCCCAGATACGCACGCCGTCCTGCGCCTTGGAGAGGGTCAAGAGACTATCGCCGTCGATACGAACAAAGCCGTCGCCCTCGAAGGTATGACCTTGCTTGACAATCTGCAAGGTAAAGGCGGAGTTTTTCGGTACCGAGATGGAGAAATTACCGGACATGTCGGTCTTCACCGCATCACCGGATTTCTTGACCATCTTGCCGTTCAGCAGGATATTGGCATCCCGTACCGGCACCGAGGACAGTTTATAGAGCACCCTTCCCGAGAAACGGACGGAAGAGATATTATCAAAATTGAGGTTCTCCACCACGTTGTTCTCCGCGGAGAGGGTGACGGTAGCCGTCGGGGAAGAAGTATTGTTGAAGACGAACTGCGCCGTCTGGGAGGTAGGCACAATCGAATAGGTCGTCGAGGTACCGTAAAGCAGGCTGTCGAAGCGGAACGCACCGCGTTCGTCTGTCAGCATCTTGATGTCTTCCGCGCCGTCTCGTGAGAGCGTGACGGTGGTACCATAGCAACCGCTTCCATCCTCGTATTGCACCCTACCGGCTATCAAGCCGTAGGGCGAACGACGGCCTTCCGTGGAGGCTGTATGAACCGTCGTCGTGCCATTACAGGTGAAAGAGGTTGAGACGCGATACTCGTAGCTCTGCCCCGGAATGACCGGGTGCGAACCGTTCGCCTCGTCGAAATAACCCTCTGTCTCCAGAATAGCGATCGTGTCGAAAGGTGCATCGGAGCCTTGTATGCGGCGTTCGAGGATATAGTGATCTACCGAACCGGCGGTAGGTTGCCATGTCAGAATGATACCCCTTTTGTCGGTACCGTCGGTGGCTTGGAATGAGGCGATCTGCGCCGAGGAGTTGGTATAGAGGTCCGGACCGGTGATCTCTATCGGCTCCAGCTGTTCCTCCTTCTGGACTTGCAGCAAGGCATTGCTCTGGTCAATCCGCACATCATACTTGAAATGCACACAACTCATATCCACTACATCTGTCACGTGCGCCAGATACGACCCGTCGGGCTGCTGGATGATACTGTCCTTAGGCACGCGGATCTCCTGTTTCAATCCGCTCTCCACCACCGTACGGGTGAGTACCAGATCGGCGTTACGCTCCCATACGCAACGGCTGCCGGCGGTCATAGTCTGCGCTTTCGCTTCCAGCGCCGGATAGAGTCGCGTCTTCACGGAATTGAGATCCGCCGTTTGAGCAACTAATTCTTTTATTCTATTGTCCGATATCAGAGAGGCGTTTTTGTAAGATAAACGGTTACAATTGAATTCGAACAATCGATTCATTGCGTAAAGATAACTTATAGATATCGTTGTCCTTAATCCATTTACAGGCACCTTGAGTGTGATCTCTTTGGACTGTTTCTCGTGCTGTTCGGAGATGCGGATGGTTAGTGTAGCTCCACTCTTTGCCGTTATAGTAAAAGAATGGTTGTTTCCCCATGACTGAGACAGTACTGTTTGCTGACCATTAAAATCCTGAATAACGGTATAACCAAACCGTCGGAAGGTAGAAATGGTCTGCCCGTTATCTCGGAAATACAACCCTTTTTCCAAGTCGATTGTTACCGGCACATCTATTCCGATGACGGAATTGACATCCGCTAATGTAAAATCCAAAGTCGTCTTATCCGCACTAGGCATCTCCGGCACTATCTCGGGGTTGTCGATCTTAAAATAGAAATGCACCTTGCGGTTGTTCTCAAAATCAGGATCCAGAGTATAAGGGGCTTGGGTGGTAGCCAAGGGCGAGAGATAATTGCTCTTGACGATCGAGGTGGTAGCCATATAATCCGACTCATTCCATCCCCAGGTAGCGGTTGAAGCACGGCGCACGCGGTAGTATAGCGGAGCTCCCGGGATCTTCACATTCGACTGGAGCGTGGCGTTGATGCGCGCCCTGAAGCCGTTGTTATTCTCCAGCTCAATCTCTTTCTCAGACACAGAAATCCTGTTGTCATGGGAGACCGTAAACAGACTGTCGTCGCGGAAGACTTGCAGCACATCCTCAGCGGCATCGGTATAGGCGTAGTTATTCTCGCCGGCGCTGTAAGGCACCACGGCGATTGACTGCGCGTCCGAGAAATCCTCCTTGGTGGCACGCTGTACTTCGTACATATCCGCCTCCAGAATATCCTGCGCGTTCGGATAAAGCGTATGCCAGCTGAGCAATACATCGCCCGTCACGCTGTTCTGCGCATCCTTGACCTCCTCTGCCTCAAAACCGTAAATCTTATGGTAAGCAGGGATCATGACAGAGTTCGTCTTCAGACGCTGTTTGACACCGCCATCCTTATTGATCCAGACATTAAAGTCCGCATAGAAATGGTCCTGTACGGAGTCCTGCATGTCCACCAGGATCTTCTCGCTCCGCTCTGCCTGGGCTATTTCCTTAGACGGATTCAGAGAGGTGTGATAGGAGATCGGGTCTTGGAAAGTCATATATTGAATACCGGCTTTTCCCAAGGTATTGATGTCACTTCCCGCCATGCTGTAGAAGAACGGATCGAAGAGCTGCGGACTCTGCGGTATAGTTCTTGACGTAGTAATCGCGGACATTCAGACCGACGTAGAACTTCTTGTTCTGCAGCTCCACGGGGATATACCAGTCAAACTGGATATAGACATGATGTTTGCCGTACGAGGAGTTCTTACGGGTGACATAGATCCAGTTGGCGATACTGCTGTCATCATTATCACCGATAATCCAGTGGGATTTATCGTGTGCCTGGAGGGTCAGCGGAACGCCATCGTATGTGTTTTTGACAACGCAGGTACCGGTATCTACCAGCAAGTAGGCAGTACCGCTTCCGCCCGAATAGCGGCCCGTGTAATTAGGGTTACGGGTAGCACCGAAAGAGGCGATACGGTGTACATTCGCCGAACCGCGTCCCTGTCCCGGCAACTCGCTGAACCACACATAGGAGTCATTCGTGTTATTGTCATTTGCGGTGTGGGGGTTCAGATAATATGTGTTATCGTCCCCCTCGCCGTAGATCCACAACGGGATGGTGAACCGCAATACGCCGTTACCCATACTCATGATGGAGTAGTTGTCTAACTTCTGCAAATAATCGTTTCCCGCCCGCGCCGTGAACGGAGCAAGCATGAAAACGGTCAATGCAAGCAAAGTGATCATCAAATGCTTGCTGAAGGGATGGATTTTTGCTCTCATCGCATTAGATTTTTAACTATTAATATTCGTTTTAGATTAGAAGGGTGCAGCGTCGGATCGTTTGGGAGCTCGTCCCCTATCCTGATCACCACCGTTTCCCGTCTGGGTACTGACACTCAGTATCTGTCCCCACATCTCTATCATTTCTATCTCCGTGTAGGGAGAAATGTATAACTTATCTGACATTTGAGATTTGATTTTCTTTGTTACTTGGTATTTACTTTGTTCCCTTGTACATTGTACATTGTCCCGTTGTATAGGATAAACAAGGCTCCGTTCTCAATGATTTTGGCGCATGGTACGTTGTTCCCTTGTACATTCTCCACGCCTGTGGCTGTGCTTTGAATATGCCAAACGGCAGGCATATTGCGGTATCGCGCTGCACCCGAAGGTCCGTTACTATGCCCGTTCGGACCGCCGTTCTTCAGGTAGAGATATGCCCGGAAGCCTTTCATCATCGAGGTCGGGTATTGACTGTCATCCGGCCATAAAAGCGTGTTCTCCGCATCGACAAAGAAATTATAGTGCGCTTGTTCGCCTGTTTGGTATCCCGGAATACGTTTCCGGGGATAGAGGCCGTGGAACTTAATATTCTTGTTGCCGGGGTCGGACGGAGCCTCCGAGACGTCCTCTGCTACCCAATTCTTCACGCCGTCAAAACGCAAGAACGTCATCACCTCGCCGGTGTTCGCCCATTGGATGAGATAAGGTACACCCGCCGAGAGACTATTGCCCACTAACGGACTCACCGATAAGTTCAGCTGCTCATTTCCCGTCGTTCCACTCACCGTGCCGCCATCAAACGTATAAACCTCTGCGCCCACCAGAGGCGAGGCGTTGATATTCGGCACGTCAAACGGCAGGCAGATCGTGTTGAAATAACCGTCCTTGTAGAGCGTGCGGCGCATCAAAGCAAACGATTTCGTACGCGCCTCCGACAGTTTATCCAGAAAATCATCCGTCTCGTCCATTTCGTCTAAGATAACGACCGTCCGAGCCAAACGAACGGAGTAATACGCATATTTGGTTTGATAGTTCAAATCGTGGATATCTCCAGAACTATAATTATCGTTGAATCGCATACAATGGGCATTTTCTGCACTATGCGCATCCGCAGCCCAGTACGAACCGTGATAACCATCGTCATCTGCCATCGTCTCCGGATCAACTTGCACCTTATCATTAGGAGTGTTATATCCATAGCCCTCGGCAGGCAGGAAAGCCGCACCCGACGCCGCCATGATAGCCCATTGCTCAGAGGTATAACTATTCAGATCATAACCAATCTCTTGCGACACCGTGACGAAAGGAGGCACCCCCTCCGGTTGTACCCAGCCGTCCGGCAGGATGACCAAACCGTTTCGCCAGGTATCTTCACCCGTTTTGATTCGACCCAAAGCATTGAGGTCATTGGCATTCTCGCGACCCTCGCCGGCTGCGTTCACCAGGAGATAGCTCCATTCCGCACTCGTCAGTACACGCCATCCGTAGGTATCCTCCGTAGGGATAGATGCCCATTGCATCAACCGGGACTCGTTCATTTCCTTGAACTGGACGTACTTGTTGGGGCCCACTGAGAAGATACCCCGCGGAGCCTGCGGGTATGGGTCTTCCTGCCCCATAGCTGGCAGACATATCGCGGATACCGATGCCACCACTGCCAACAAATAAAGAATATTCCTTTTCATATTTATATATGTATATAGTTTTTGTGATTTTTTCGCAACATGAACAATATCTGCGCAAAATTATAAAAAAAAATGCGTGTACGCAACATGTACACGCAAATTTTTACGAATTGCAAAGTTTCAGGCCTTATTTTTACAAAAAATCAAAAACATGTCTATTTTTACACATCCACCTATCAATTTTTACACATACGCACGCTACGATTCAGACATATCAAAAGACCTGATCCAGTCGCGTGGCGATAATCCCGTGTAGCGGGTGAAAGCGCGAGAAAAGACCGCTAACGATGAGAAACCACAATAAGTGGCAACGTCTGTCAACTTCATTTCCGGATGATCTATCATCAGTTTTTTGGCTTCCTCCAGACGGTATTGGTTGACCCAATTGAAGAAATTACAACCATACGCGTTATTGATGAGTTGACTGAGATAAGTGCGGTTGAGCGGCAAAATTTGCCTTAGGTCATCCAATCTGAAATCAACGTTACGATATGGTTTCACCTCCGCCATCCATTGCTCCAGCTGTGTGCGCCAATCGGGATCATAGCCTTGCGTGGGTTGTTCCTCCTGCTCCATCTCCGCCCAAGGATCCTTACGAAAAAGAATCTGCTCGGTGCTATAAGCGAGGATGAGGAACAACATCCATTGCTGGGTAAACATCCGGTTCGGCACGTACCAAAAAACAATGAAATAATACGAGATTCCCAAAAGCGCCAAGATAATCAGATACCGCACTACCCATTGCACATCAATCATTTCCATGGACGAGAAGTTATCCTCACACCACCGGCGGTACTTACGCACATGCCAGCAGAGCATCAGAAAGATCCACACCGGATAAAGCATGATGAGCCACATCAGGTTCGCCGGAACATAATAATCGATGACGCCGATGATCACCATAGGAAGCACAGTCCAGAAAGCTTTTTTCCAAGTAAGCCATCCGGGAATCAAGACCTGGGAGGGATAAATAAAGAGCATCCATGCAAAGATATTTCCCACCGTGAGCGAGGCGTTATAGAGGGGGTCATTTGGCGTACCGCCGATCGCCGTGATATGCAGACCATAACGAATCACCAGAAGCGCCACCTCCATTGCTCCCCAGATAAAAAGCATCCACATCCAAGGCACACGAAGCCGGTTGCCCTCATGATGCCGCATCATCATCCATCCTCCATAGAAACAGACCGAGATAGTGAGAATATACTCCATAGGGTTGATTACATACTCAAAAACTTTCTCAGGTATATATGTAGCCAACCAGAAACTAAGTGCGACTAACCCGGATAGGAAAATGCCGAAGAAAACTTCGGTCTGGTAGTTGAACCAGAGATTAAGCCAAAGAGAGCTATTTTGCCTTGCCGTCATGTAAGAGGATTAGATACGCTCTAAGACTGTGTGTACCAATTCTTTGATACGCGGTTTGTAGTCGGTGTTAGCCGCTTCGAGCTTACGTTGCGCGATGACGCAGCAAACGGTCATCGCGTGGTGCCCCATGTGGAGCGCCAGACCTGCGATACACGAACCCTCCATCTCGTAGTTCGTGATGCGTTGTCCTTCGTAACGGAAGTCGGTGATCTTCTCGTTGATATCGGGCACAGCCAGATCGACGCGCAGCACGCGTCCTTGCGGGCCATAGAAGCCGTTAGCAGCAATCGTGCAACCGCGCATCATATCGTCTTTGGCGATACGGTCTACGAGTTCGGGATTAGCCGCTACTACGTACGGCACAGCCGCTTTCTTCGGATAGCCGACGAAGTCCACGAAGGCTTTCTCGAAGCCGAGGTCAGCGATCTTGTCACGGTCGTGATAAAACGCGAGTACACCGTCGAAACCGATGGATTTCTGCGAAACGAGGAAGGTGCCCAGAGGAATGTCTTCCTGCATACCGCCGCAAGTGCCGATACGCACGATGTCGAGGCAGCGCTTGTGCTCTTTCTCCGTGCGGGTAGCGAAGTCGATATTCGCCAGTGCGTCAATCTCGTTCATCACGATATCGCAGTTGTCGGTACCGATACCGGTGGAGATACACGAGATACGCTTACCTTGGAACTTACCGGTGATGGTATGGAACTCACGGGATTGTACGTCACACTCGATGGAACCTTCGTCGAAGAAGGAAGCCACCATGTTCACACGGTCCTGGTCACCGACGAGGATGATCTTGTCGGCCAAGAACTCGGGTTTGAGATGCAAATGAAACGCAGAACCATCGGCATTGATGATCAACTGCGAAGCAGGGAATGTTTTCATAGTAATATAAATTTTAAATTTTCAATCATCCATTATTATGCTTCACCGCCGGTGAAGGAGAGAGGCAACGTGCTTCCGGGTACGGGACCGCCGATGGGCTGGATCGTACCGAATTTCTTCTCGTATTGCGCGATGTTATTCTGCAGCGCACCCAGGATCTTCTTTGCCTGGTCGGGAGTCACTACGACGCGCGAAACAACGTTCGCCTGCGGGATGCCCGGCATCAGTTGGGCGAAATCCAATACGAACTCCGTAGGAGTATGCGCGATGAGCGCTAAGTTTGCAAACACTCCTTGTGCTTTATCCGGAGCGATGTTGATGTTTAATTTTTGTTCTGCCATATTATTTACCATTTATTTGTTTTACGTTTAGGGACCACCAGCATCCATAGGTTGACCAGCGGTAAGACGATATCGAACCACAGCACGGTTCCCATGCTGAAGCCATGCAAGCCCATCCTGCGTGCCGAGGTGTTCAGGACAGCCGTTTGGAGTATCCAGCGCACGAAGAACAGCGTTATGGCGGCCATGACCGGTATCAGCGGCAGGATGCTTCGCCACTCGGGCCAGCGGCCGAAGACAAAGATAGCTATCACCGCCGCATAGAAAAGTCCGCGTGTAAGGGGCTCAAAGAGCAAGCGCCATTTCGTGCCGGCGCGGTAAGCCGGCGAGACGGACAGGTGACGACGTTTCTGTTGCAACCACGTGCGCAGCGAGGTCTTGGCCAACGACCATACATAACTGTCGCGATCCAGGGCTACGGCGGTGTTGGCTTTCGTCGCCACATGGTTGACGAAGAGGTCATCGTCACCCGCGCGATTGGTCATCAGATGGGTAAAACCGCCCGACTCGAAAAAGAGCGCTTTGCGATAAGCCAAGTTACGTCCCACGCCCATGTACGGATGACCGCAGAGGGCTGCTCCGAGGTAGTGCAGACCGTTGAACAGCGTATCGAAACGCACGAGGCGGTTGACGTGACCTTTCTCGTAGAAATACGGGCTGAAGCCCAAGACGATATCCTTCGTGGCGTGCGCCATCATCGCGCTGATCCAGTGGTTCGACTCCGGCCGACAGTCCGCGTCGGTCAGCAGCAACCAATCGTATTGCGCCGCTTTGGCACCAAGCGTCAACGCCAGTTTCTTGGTCGAACCCACCCTTGCGCCGGAAGGGATGAACGTCATATGCAGCCGCGGATCTTGCGTCAGGTAACGCTCCACGACTTCGCGCGTGTTGTCCTCCGAACCATCATCGACGACAATCACCTCGTATGTCGGATAATCCTGCGTGAGCAAGGCTTGGAGATAGTGCGAGAGGTTCTCGCTCTCGTTATGCGCGCAGAGGATGACGGAGACGCCGGGGACTTCGTCATTGGACATTTGACATTTGTCATTTGTCATTTGTGCTTTTCTGTCCTTGCGCATCTTGCGGGCGGGCGCAGCCATATAACGGCTGTACCAATACACTTGCATCACGAAGAGCAGCGCCAAGGCGCCGAGCAAAGTCCACTCTACTATAGAAAAATTGAACGCCACGGATTCTTAGCCTTTTACAACCTTAATCTTATATACATGTGTGGATGAACCGTCCTCCGCTTTCACGGTGATGACCCATGGTTTGCCACCTATTTCGCCGGGCTCGATGCTCATCTCTTGGGAGTCGAGTTTGCGGCCGTTAAAACGCGCTTTCTCGCCCTTGATATTCGTCAGCGTACCGATACCGCGCAGACCCTCAATCTTCACGCTCTCGCCGTTCTCGAGTTTGTAGGTCTGCACCTTCTCGCTGTTCGGATTGAAGTCCTTCCACTCTTTGCCGTTGATGAGCATCTTGTCGATGCGGGACGAATAGATCAGTTCCACGTCGTCGATATAGAGCGCGTTGCCGTCGTACAGACCGTCGTTTGCGCGGAAAGCCGGGTAGTTGCCGGCAGAGAAGATGACGTTGCACATCGTCGGACGGCCGTTATTCTTATAGAGAATAGGCACTTTGATAAGCGTCCACTCGTTGTACTTGGCACGCGCACGGTGCCATCCTTCTGCTACTTGCTTCACCGGCTGATCGATACCGCACTCGTTGCCATCGGTAGCCGAACGGATATCGCTCTCTTCGTTGATACGCTCGGTGGTCGTACAACCGCCCGCTTTGTTCTTATAGGACGCACTCTTGGCGGTTCCTTGCCACGAATAGAAGAGAAGATGGAAATCCTCTTTGTCCGTATTGGGACCCGTACGCCTGATCCACACTGCCATCGTATCCGGACGGTATTTCCATTCGATACCGCCTTCCGTTCCGGCCGTGGCGCTATTCAGGTTCAATCCCTTGAGGTATTGCCAGGGCACACCTAATGACACATAACCCGGACCCGTAGCACCGAGGTTCAGTTTCGGAATACCGATCGCTCTATCGGTCACAAAGGCGCAGTAGCCCGTGCGGCCTTGCTTTTGGTACATAAACGTGAATTTGGAACCTATCTGGCTCACGTTCGATCCATGCCAATCCTTCAATTGGGCATCCCCTTTGAATTTCTCCGACCAGTTCTCGAAATGCGGGTCGGGCAACTGCTGCGCACGCATCGCCGTCACAGCGAATACCGCCAGCGCCATTACTATCATTTGTTTTGTTTTCATACATCCATAACTTTTGCGGGTGCAAAGGTACACAAAAAAAATGACATACGCAAGAGTTTGTATATTTTTATACAAAAAAAGAGACCTCCGAAGAGATCTCTTCCTGCTTACGCTCCTGCGAGAGCAGCGTCGTACTCGTCGCCGCAAACCGACGCTGGTTTGCCGCTTCGTCTTCCGTCTTGACGTGCTTCGACCGGTCCGGACATTTCTGTACTATCTGCTGACCTCGGTACTTCCGG
>ONJT01000020.1 GCA_900318245.1 uncultured Bacteroidales bacterium | reverse complement strand
CTGCAATAATATCCGTTATTGTCTTACTCGACTCTTTAGTGAGTTTTAGATGTTTGTTTAACCAAATACTAAGGCCGGTAATTAGAATTACACCACCAGCTCCCACGATGAAACCAAGGGCTGTACTTTTTCCGGCTGGCGTTGTTAAGTCAAAATGTTTTTTCTCAGAAGGAATACTTAATGTTTCCATGTTGTTTATAGTTCATTGTTTATAGTTTAAAATAAATAGTATAACACAAGAAAAGCGTGAACATTATTCACGCTTATTCTCAAATCTGAGGTTCTGGTAAAACCGTTTCCCAAGAATAAACAATAACGTCCACGCCCGATATATACGCCCCTCCCGCCCATCGGGCGTGAACGGATGATACATATCCACGAGAACGTTTATTGCGCTATCTTGTTTCGGGGGAAAGAAATTTACCAGATTTCAGATTTCCAAAACAAGCGTCAATAAACGCCTTTTATTATGTCCTTGCTTTTTAACGCTGTCAAGGCCAGCGGTAGGTTATTAAATTGCTACCGTAAACGGATCGACTTGCTTAACTACACCGTTCTCACTAAAGATGAGCGGCTGGTTGTCACGACGATGTTGCTCCACAACACGACGATAAGATTGTTTTAAGCCTGCGCTTAACTTTGCTGTTAATTCTCTTTCGCTCATATCTTTTGTATAAATTGATTCCACATTTCTTGTTCATATATCTGGATTTTGCCTATAGTTTTAGTGTGCGTAGCAACTAAAATGGCATCACCATGAGCATTATTATATACATGTACATTGTCGCAAATCGGCATATACAGGTTGATCAAATTAAAGATGCCGCGTGTAAAACGGCGACGGATATCTTCTTCGGGAATGCCGTGCCCGCCATTCTTCACGCGCTGCGCGACACGAGCTATCGCTTGCTCTTCGTTCTCCAAGAAGAAAAAGATCAGGTGCACCCTATAGCCTAAAGCATGTGCGCGGCGTACGAGTTGCACGTATGAACGGGTCGAGAGCGTTGTTTCTATCGCAAAATCCACTTTCTGCGGCAATAACTCATCTATGCGTTGGAGCATTATTCGTCCAGCCTGAAAGGAAACGGCCTCCGGCGCAAAGGGCGACAAGCCACGTGCTATCTCATCCGCATTTACAAAGTTTGGGCAATGCAACACTTCCGGTAATAAGTTATACGCGGCTGTGGTCTTCCCTGCACCGTTCGGGCCAGCTATAATATACAAATTAGGATGTTGCATCTATGTTGTTTAACCTTTGCGGCCGCAAAGGTACAACAAAAATTTGATATATGCAAATAAAAGTGAAAAAAAGAAGAACTCCGCGCTATCACGCGGAGCAGGAAACGAACTAAGAGCGGAATAGCATTCCGCATAATGAACATAGAAAACCGGCATAAAATGCCGGGCTAATTGACAAAATAGTTGGAAAAACGCACGGGTATTTGCATATGTCAAAAAAAAGTTGTACCTTCGGCCCTCCCGACTACATTACCCCTTCCCGTGTTACGGTTTCCCCGATTAACGGGGACACCTAGCCCGCCGAAAGTACGTTCGCACTGTCGTGCAAACAACAATCTTTTTAGCAAACAAAACCACGCTTAAGCAAGCTTAGACTACTTTTTTTGCTAAAAATCTTGCAAATTTGGAAAATTTGTAGTACTTTTGCAGCCGCAAAAGTCAGGTGATGCGAGTTGAGAACCCGAAAATAGAGAATGAAGTGCTGCATCTGATCGGAGAAACGGCCGATCGAATGGGGTTGGAGTGCTACGTGATAGGCGGATGGGTGAGGGATCTGTTTCTGCATCGCCCTTCGACCGATATAGATGTCGTCGTGGTGGGTTCGGGTATTCTCTTGGCAGAGGAAGTGGCGAAGCGTTTGGGCAAGGGTGCGCACTTGTCGGTTTTTAAGACCTATGGCACAGCGCAAGTGAAAGGTGAAAGGTTAAAGGTGAAAGGTGAAAGGATTGATTCTGTTGAGTTGGAATTCGTTGGCGCGCGGAAAGAGAGTTATACGCGCGACAGTCGCAACCCGATCGTAGAAGATGGGACGCTGCAGGAAGACCAGAATAGAAGGGACTTCACGATTAACGCGATGGCGATATGTTTGAATAAAGGTGAAAGGTTAAAGGTGAAAGGTGAAAGGGTTCTTCAGTATGGGGAGTTGCTGGATCCATTTGACGGCATGGGAGACTTGGAGCGTTGCATCATCCGCACGCCGCTTGATCCGGATATCACGTTCAGCGATGATCCGCTGCGTATGATGCGCGCGATACGGTTTGCTACGCAGTTAGGCTTTAACATCGACTCAGAGACCTTCGATGCCATCGTGCGCAATAAGGAACGTATCGGCATCATCACCAAAGAGCGCATCGCGGAAGAGTTGCATAAGATCATGCTTAGCCGCCGTCCTTCGGAGGGCTGGATATTACTCGACAAGACGGGTCTACTGCCGCTCATCTTCCCGGAGTTAGTGGCACTCAAGGGCATCGAGGTGAAGGAAGGACGCGGGCACAAGGACGTGTTCTATCACACCTTAAAGGTATTAGATAATATATCGGAGAACACCGATAAACTCTGGTTGCGCTGGGCAGCCTTGCTGCACGATATAGGCAAACCGAAGAGCAAGGCATGGGATCCGCAGGCGGGTTGGACCTTCCGAAATCACAACTATATCGGCGCAAAGATGGTGCCGAAGATCTTTGCGAAGATGAAGTTGCCGCTGAACGAGAAGATGGAGTATGTGAAAAAGATGGTGGACCTCCATATGCGGCCGATCAACCTGATAGAAGATACGGTGACGGACAGCGCGGTTCGGCGTTTGCTCTTTGAGGCGGGCGATGATATCGACGACCTGATGCTCCTTTGCGATGCAGATATCACCAGCCGCAACGAAGAGAAGAAAGCCCGGTTCCATCATAACTACCAGCTGGTGCGCCAGAAGATGGTGGAGTTGGAAGAACGCGACCGCATTCGTAATTTCCAACCGCCTGTGGACGGCAAGGAGATCATGGAGCTATTCCATCTCGAACCTTGTTCGTTGGTCGGCGAACTGAAGAGCGCGATCAAAGATGCAATCCTCGACGGAGTCATCCCTAATGACCACGAGGCGGCAAAGCAATTTGTAATAGAATTATGGCAGAAGAAAAAGATATAAATTTGAATGCCGTAGAGTACGGCGAAGAGAACATCATTCACCTTGACGATATGGAACATATCCGGCGCCGGCCGGGTATGTATATCGGTAAGTTGGGCGATGGTAGTCACTCCGACGACGGTATCTATGTGCTCATCAAAGAGAGTATCGATAACTCGATCGATGAGTATCGCATGGGTGAAGGAAAAGTGATCGAGGTCGATGTGGCGGACGGCCGGGTGCGCGTGCGTGACTACGGCCGCGGCATACCTCTGGGTAAGTTGGTCGAGGTAGTGAGTGTGCTCAACACCGGTGGTAAATACGACAGCAAGGCCTTCAAGAAATCCGTAGGTTTGAACGGTGTCGGAACGAAAGCCGTGAATGCCTTGAGTTCTTTCTTTGCCGTGGAGTCTTTCCGCGAAGGTAAGACCCGCCGGGCGGAGTTTAGCGAAGGTAAGTTGACCAAGGATAGCGGTATTCTGGATTATAACGGACCGGAGAAGCGCGGTACGATCATCGAGTTTGTGCCCGACGACAGCAAAGGATTGTTCGAGAACTACCATTTCCGCGACGACTATATCGAGGAGTTGCTGCGCAACTACGCCTACCTCAATACGGGCTTGACGCTTGTCTATAACGGCAAGAAATTTATGTCGAAGAACGGTCTGCTCGATTTGCTGACGGAGAATATGACCGTCAGTCCGCTCTATCCGATCATTCATATCGTCGGCGAAGATATAGAGATCGCGTTGACGCATACCGACCAGAACGGCGATGAGTATTTCTCGTTCGTCAACGGTCAGCACACGATTCAAGGAGGTACCCACCAAGCCGCTTTCCGCGAAGCGATAGGACGTACGATCAAGGAGTTCTTCAATAAGAACCAGGAGCTCGCCGATATCCGTAACGGCGTCGTAGGCGCGATCGCCATCAACGTAGAGGAACCCGTCTTCGAGAGCCAGACGAAGGTGAAGTTGGGTTCGAAGGACATGAGTCCAACCGGCGGCGTAGGCATCAATAAATTCGTCAATGACTTCGTGAAGCAGCATCTCGATAACTACCTGCACAAGAATCCGCAGACGGTGGAGATCATGCTGCAGAAGATCCAGGATTCCGAGAAAGAGCGTAAGGCGATAGCCGGCGTGACCAAGGCGGCGCGCGAGCGGGCGAAGAAGAACCTGGTGAACAATCCCAAGTTGCGCGATTGTCAGATTCACCTCAACGATACCAAACCCGTAAAGAGTTCCAAGGACTCCGACGATGATCTGCGCTTAGAGAGTTGTATATTCATCACCGAGGGGCTCTCGGCGTCGGGATCCATCACCAAGAGCCGCGACGTGCGTACGCAAGCCGTGTTCTCGCTGCGCGGAAAACCTCTCAATAGTTACGGACTGAGCAAGTCGGTGGTGTACGAGAACGAAGAGTTCAACTGCCTGCAGTCGGCGCTGAATATCGAAGACGGTTTGGATGAGTTGCGCTACAACAAAGTCATTATTGCTACCGATGCCGATGTGGACGGTATGCACATTCGTCTGCTGATGCTGACGTTCTTCCTCCAGTTCTTCCCGGACCTTGTGAAGAAAGGACACGTCTATATCCTGCAGACGCCGCTCTTCCGCGTGAAGGATAAGAACCAGACGGTGTACTGCTATTCCGAAGAGGAACGCCAGAAAGCACTTCGCAAGATCAAGAATCCGGAGATCACGCGATTCAAAGGCCTCGGAGAGATCTCGCCGGACGAGTTCAAGGGCTTCATCGGTAATGGTATCCGTCTCGACCAGGTGAACCTGCGTAAGGACGATAATGTCAAAGAGTTGCTCGCCTACTATATGGGTAAGAACACCACCGAGCGCCAGCAGTTCATCATTGACAACCTTGTGATCGAAGAAGACCGCGTAGACGATTTTGAGGAAGCATGAAAGCACTCATTGCCTTCATAGTAATGGCGCTCGCGATCCTCACGCTCATCGAGATCAACGAACGCATCAAGGCTAAGCGTCCCAAGAAGGACTGCCCGCAAACCAAACCCGCTGCAGAAGACTGCTCGGGCTGTGAATTGATGGATGTATGCGAGAAAGAAAAGAAAACGGGCCGCTAAAGCCCGTTTTTTTTATTTCCGTACAGTAACGTGGAAACAGGATTGCTTTGCCTCGTACTTCACGTATATCTTTCCGGCTCGCTGATGATTGAGTAGCACTTGTCCCAAGACCAGTTTGAGGTTGTCCTCGTGCATGTAATCGCGCGTGCGCGTTACCTTATTATATCGCATATACGCGAGGTCAAAGGTGGTGCCGTAACAATGGCATGATTGCGTGACAGAATTGATGTTTCCGCTGCGCTGCAAGTATTGGATGTCTTGTTGCGTACGCAGTACGGAAGTGACGTAGAACCGGTAGTGAGGCAGGTTGTTGCGCCGTAAGATATCGGCCCATTCTTCGCCGATGGAATCCAGTTCGCGCTTGGCGGACGGAATCAAGAAAGGCACAGAGTGCGTCAAACTATCGACGATATAGTCGTCGTTCGTCTTGACTTCCACGAGTCTCTTACGCATCGAAGCGGCGTCGTCGCGGTCCTTCGGCGGACGGGACAAACCAATCGCAGAAGCCACGGCATGTTGCTTGACCTGCAGGTCATTGAACTTGAGCTTGTAGTTGAAGGTTCTACCGGGATACCAGACGAGGTTGTCCTCGACTATCTCCGGTTCGGAATCGCTTTTACTGCAACCGGCGCAGCCCGTTAACAGAGCCGCGCCGATGAGTAAAACGATGAATTTGCCGTATTTAGATAGACCACTCAAACCCATCTTTCGTGTCCTTGATCTGGAAACCAAGTGCCGTCAGTTCGTTGCGAATCTTATCGGAGGTCGGCCAGTCTTTGTTCTGCTTCGCCTGCAGACGGATGTTCAGCAGCAGGTCGATAGCCCCGCTAAAGGCTTTCTGTTTGCCTCCATCTGCGCCTTGTTCTTCGAGACGCAAACCGAGGATGTCAATGGCGAAGGTCTGCCAAACATCTTTCAACTCTTTCAGGTCCGCTTCGCTGATGGTGCCCTTGCCGTCGTGCACGGTGTTGATGGCGCGCGTGGAGTCAAAGAGGGCCGCAATGACAAACGGCGTGTTGAGGTCGTCGTCCATCGCTTCGGAGCAGCGCTCGCGCAGACTGCTTACTTCGACCGTTGTCTCTTTACCTGCCTGCAGTTTCTGCAGACGTGTGTACGCTTCTTGCAGACGCTGCAGTCCTTTCTCGGCCGCCTCGAGGGCTTCGGAAGAGAAATCCACGGTGGAGCGGTAATGGGCTTGCAGGATGAAGAAACGGATGACCATTGGTCCGAAGGGTTTGGACAGCAATGGGTGGTCACCCGAGAAGAACTGCTCGAGGGTGATGAAGTTATTATAACTCTTACCCATCTTCTTGCCCGCGATGGTGATCATGTTGTTGTGCATCCAGTAGTGGACGGTCTCATGACCAAGGGCAGCGCAGCTCTGCGCGATCTCTGCCTCGTGGTGCGGGAAGATGAGGTCAAGTCCGCCGCCGTGGATGTCGAATCGTTCGCCCAGGTATTTGGTGCCCATCGTGGAGCACTCCATGTGCCAGCCGGGGAAGCCTTCACTCCATGGCGAAGGCCAGTGCATGATATGTTCCGGTGCGGCTTTCTTCCATAGTGCGAAGTCGTAGCTATGCTTCTTCTCGTCCTGTCCGTCCAATTCGCGCGTCTCAGTAACGATATCGTTGAGGTTACGACCGGAGAGTTTGCCGTACGGATAGTCCTTGGCATATTTCTCTACGTCCATATAGACGGAACCGTTGGATACATACGCGTAGCCTTTGTCCAGAATCTTCTGCACGAAAGCAATCTGCTCGATAATATGTCCCGAAGCGTGCGGTTCAATCGATGGCGGCAGTACATTGAGTGCTGCCATGTCGCGATGGTAGCGGTTGGTATAGAACTGCACTACCTCCATCGGCTCGAGTTGCTCGAGGCGCGCTTTCTTTGCTATCTTATCTTCACCCTCGTCCGCATCGTGCTCAAGGTGGCCCACATCGGTGATGTTGCGCACATAGCGCACCTTATAACCGAGGTGCTGCAGATAGCGATAAAGGATATCGAAAGTGATGGCAGGACGCGCATGTCCCAGATGGGCATCACCGTACACGGTAGGACCGCAGACATACATGCCTACGTGTCCTTCGTGCAGCGGCGTGAAGGTCTCTTTGAATCGTGTTAACGAGTTATAAATCTCCAGCATTATAACAATGTTTTCGGATCTAAGTTATTACGCTCGATGTCTTTGAAGTACTTGAACGTGCCTACTTTCAGTTCGTCGCACGCAGCCTCGTCGCAGACGATGATACCATGCTGGTGCATTTGGAGCATCGAGACGGTCCACATGTGGCTTACCGGCTCTTCGATAGCGTGTTGGAGGGCACGAGCTTTGTTGTGACCATTCACCATGATCAGCACTTCCTGGGCATCCATCACGGTGCCTACACCTACGGTGAGGGCGGTCTTCGGCACTTTATTCACATCGTTGTCGAAGAAACGGCTGTTGGCGATGATGGTGTCGGTGGTGAGCTCTTTCTTGCGGGTGCGGCTGGTGAGCGACGAACCCGGTTCGTTGAAAGCGATATGTCCGTCCGGACCGATGCCTCCGAGGAAGAGGTGGATACCACCGATATTTTTGATTTTCTCTTCGTAACGTGCGCATTCTGCTGCCAGGTCAGTAGCGTTACCGTTAAGAATATTGACGTTCTCCTTGCGGATGTCGATATGCGAGAAGAAGTTATTCCACATGAAGCTGTGATAGCTCTCCGGATGCTCTTCGGGCAAGTTGACATACTCGTCCATATTGAAGGTGACTACGTTGCGGAACGACACTTTGCCCGCTTTGTTGAGTTCAATCAGCGCTTTGTACATACCGAGGGGCGAAGAACCGGTCGGCAGACCCAATACGAAAGGTTTGCTCTCCTTGGGATCAAACTCATTGATGCGTTTTGCTACATAATTCGCAGCCCACTGGCTCAGCAGGTCATACGAAGGTTCGATAATTACTCTCATTTTATTCTCCAAATAATATTTGTTCTATTTCAGGTTCCTCAAGGTTGATGCCGAGGATTTTGCCTTCGCGGTCGATGAGGACGGTATGCGGGATAAACTGCACGCCGTACTTGTCGGAGCACACATGTGCCTCGTCTTCGCGCGCCTGTGCCCAGGGCATCTGCTCTTCAGCCAGCGCTGCACGCCAAGCCTCTTCCTCGCGATCTACGGAGCACGAGAAGATCTGCAGACGACCTGCGGGTTGGCTGTTGTATATCTCTTTGAGCACCGGAATCAAGCGACGGCAGGGGCCGCACCAACTTGCCCAGAAATCCACGAGCACGAAGTCCGTTTGGCCTACGAGGTCGCTGAGCGACAACTCCTGACCTTCCGGCGTGAGGGCGGTGAAGTCAATAAACTGTCCGCCTACTTCGGGAACGGCTACTACGATCTCTTCTGCAGCTACTGTGTCGGCAGCAGGTTTCTGCTCCTCGGTAGCGGGTTTATGGCAGGCTACCAAGGTCAAGGCAGCGGCCATGAGGATAAAAAGTTTCTTCATATTAATCGATTTTTTGTAATACTACTGCGCTGCGGGCCGGCAGGTACATCTTGAGCCAACCTTTACCATCTTTTGCATATAGGTTATCGTGCTCGGTGAAATGCTCCACGCTGTCGTCGCTCAGGCCGAAGCCGGCGAACTCTTTCGCGTCAGTGTTGAGCACCACTTTGTATTTGCCTTCCGGCACGAGCATACCATAGTCGGCGAAGGACTTCTGACCGTTCCAGTTGAAGATGAACAGCAGGTCGCCACGCGAATAAGCCACAACTTGGTCGCCTTCGTTGTCCCACCATTTCATCACCCATGGCAGATGGTTGCCTACATGGTATTTCTTCTCCTCGGCTGTCGGTTTTTGCGTCAACAGATGCTCCTTTAACAGATGAATCATCGCCTCGTCAAAGCGGTTGAGGTCTGCGAAGAAGTAGTTGGGGTTGTCCACGAGACTCCACTGACGGCGGGCATACTTATAACTCCATCCGTTGCCCTCACGCGGGAAGTCAATCCATTCGGGATGGCCGAACTCATTACCCATGAAGGTCAGGTATCCGCCGTTGATGGTGGAAGCCGTCACGAGACGAATCATCTTATGGAGCGCTATGCCGCGATCCACCATATAGGTCGAATGTCCATGCTCGAAATGCCAGTACATGTCGGCATCCACGAGACGGAAGATGATGGTCTTGTCGCCCACCAGCGCCTGGTCATGCGACTCGGCGTACGAGATGGTCTTCTCGTCCTCGCGTCTGTTCGTCATCTCATAGAGGATATGGCCGGCTTTCCAGTCTTCGTCCTTGACTTCTTTGATATACTTGATCCAGAAATCGGGAATACCCATCGCCAGACGATAGTCAAATCCTACGCCACCGTCTTCGATGGCTGCAGCAAGACCCGGCATGCCGCTCATCTCTTCGGCGATGGTGATGGCCTCGGGTTTAACCTCATGGATGACTTTATTGGCGAGCGTCAGATACATCAGTGCGTCGCCGTCTTCGTTGCCATTGAAGTATGACGGATAGCCGTTGAAGTCTTCGCCAAGACCGTGGCTGCGGTAGATCATCGAGGTCACGCCGTCGAAACGGAATCCGTCGAAGTCGTATTCGTCGAGCCAGAACTTACAGTTCGAGAGCAGGAAATGCAGCACTTCGTTCTTGCCATAGTTAAAACAGAGACTATCCCAAGCGGGGTGCTCACGGCGACCGCCGTCATGGAAATACTGGTAACCTGTTCCGTCGAAGTTGCCCAATCCTTCCAACTCATTCTTGACGGCATGGCTGTGTACCAGGTCCATGATCACATGCATTCCGCGACCATGCGCATCGTCGATGAGGGCTTTCAACTCATTGGGCGTACCAAAACGACTGGAGGCCGCAAAGAAATTCGATACATGGTATCCAAACGAACCATAGTACGGGTGCTCCTGGATGGCCATGATCTGGATGCAGTTATAACCTAATTTCGCGATACGCGGCAGCACGTCGCGGCGGAACTCTTCGTAGGAGTTGACTTTCTCCTGCTCCGACGACATACCAATATGGCATTCGTAGATATATAAACCGCCTTTCTCTTTGAACTTCTTCCCTTTGTTCTTCCACTGATACTCGGGTTCGTTCCATACCTGCGCAGAGAAGATTTTCGTCTGATCGTCCTGCACTACGCGGCGCACATAACTCGGGATGCGCTCTCCGTAGCCGCCTTGCCATTCTACCAGCAGTTTGTACATCTGTCCGTGCTGCATGGCGCTTTCCGGCAGTTTGGCTTCCCATACGCCGTTGCCGATGGGTTGCAGACGATAGGCTTCATCTTTCTGCCAACCATTCATGTCGCCCTTGATATAGATGGCCGTCGCGTTCGGCGCCCATTCGCGAAGCACCCATTCGCCTGCTACTTTCTTCCCTTTGGCATCGGTGTAGGGTTTTTGATGGTGAAGGCCGAAATACAGATAACCGCTTGCCCAGTCCGCTAAGGACTGACCGCCTGTCAATTCAGCCTCTTTGTTCTTCGCATAATCCGCGCGCGCCTGCAACGCACCTTCATATGGCTGCAGGTACGGATCACGCTCCACAATCTTCAGATGTTTCGGAGCAGTTACTTTTTTTGTTGCCATGGTATAGTATATTTATGATTGCAGATTTTAGAATTAGGAGTTAACGCGTGCTTTGACGATGACCTTGCGGTACTCCTTGCCCGGTGCGATACCCGGCTGGTGAGCATCCGAGGGGAAGAAGACAGCGAAATGGCCGGCGGGCACGGTGAACTTCGTGGTGGCTTGGTCGCCGTAAAACTCCACGTCCTTGCCCTCGTCGTACTCCTGCGTCACTTCCTGACAGTCCACTTGGGCTTTCCATCCCATAATCTCATCGTCGCCCAGCGGGATCTGGATATCCAGATAGTCCTTGTGCGCCTCCATACGGCATTTGGATTCCTCCTTGCCTTTGAAGTCCAGAATGTTCACAAACAGGTCCTTGCCGTCCAAGAAAATCTTGCACGCAGGCAGTTCTTCGAGATCATTCTCGTTGTAAAACTTCATGAATTCTTTCAATCCGGGTACGCTGTCGAAGTACCAATCAGCGTTTTCTAATTTGTCGAGTATCATAATTTTATGCAATTTTGCGGTGCAAAATTACTGAAAAAATCTGATATACGCAAATAAAATCACGCAAAAATTTGCACATGTGCAATATTTGTAGTAATTTTGTGCCCGAAAAATTTAACTACCATGCGTAAAACAATTCTCTTTATGCTTTCTGTAGCATTAGTAGCTTGCACCGCCAAGCAACCCAAACTGGAGGACGAGTGCCTCTACAGTAGTTCCAAGACCCAATTCTCTTTCTGGTCCAATCAGGCCGAGCAGATGGAAGTGCTCATCTATGATGAGGCCAATGCGGAGACGTTTGAAACCATCGCTTTGAAGAAAGGCGACAATGATTTCTGGACCGCCAAAGTGAAAGGCGACCTTGCCGGGAAATTCTATACCGTACGTTCGTTCCAAAACGGCGAGTGGGGACAGGAGTCTCCGGGTATCTTTGCGAAGGCAGTGAGTGTGAACGGCCAGCGGGCTGCGATTATTGACCTCAAGCAGACCAATCCCGAAGGATGGGCAAAAGACCAGCGTCCCGCGATGCCCGATCCGACGGATATCGTCGTGTATGAGACCCACCTGCGCGACTTCACGATGTCGCCCAACTCAGGCGTGGAGCATAAGGGTAAATTCTTGGCACTGACGGAAGAAAAACCGCTCAGTCACCTGAAGGAACTGGGTATCTCGCATATTCAGCTCCTGCCGATCTTCGACTACGGATCTATTGACGAGACGGCACTCGACCAGAACCGCTATAACTGGGGCTACGACCCGGTGAACTATAACGTACCTGACGGAGGTTATTCGACCAATCCGTATGATCCCGCCTGCCGTATTCGCGAAGCGAAAGCGATGATTCAGGCGCTGCATCAAGCGGGTATCCGCGTGGTAATGGATGTGGTGTACAACCATACGTATGATGCCAACGGCTGTGCGCTTGGTCGCGTGGTTCCGAAGTATTTCTACCGTATGAACGAAGATGGTTCGTTCGCCAACGGTTCGGGTTGCGGCAATGAGACGGCTTCCGATCACGAGATGATGCGCCGCTTCATGGTGGAGTCGGTGTGCTATTGGGCACGCGAGTATCATATTGACGGGTTCCGCTTTGACCTTATGGGTATCCATGACCAGGAAACGATGCGTCAGATTCGCGCGGCGCTCGATGAGATAGATCCGTCTATTCTCACTTATGGTGAGGGTTGGGCCGCTATGGCGCCGGCTTATCCATACGAAGAGTTGGCGATGAAGCAATGGACCTATAAGATGCCGCGTGTGGGTGCGTTCAGCGATGATATCCGCAATGCGTTGATCGGTAGTCCCTTCGACCACGACCCGGGTTTTGCTTCCGGCAACGCGGGTTGCAAAGAGAACGTCATGCGCGGTCTGATCGCTTGCCCGGAGTGGAGCGGCGAACCGATGCAGCATGTAAGCTATATCACCTGCCACGACAACTACTGCCTGCGCGACCGTATTGAGGTCAGCACGAAGGACCAGAGCGAAGGCGATCATATCCGTATGAATAAACTCGCGCAGACGGCGGTGCTCGTTTCGCAGGGTATGTCCTTCCTCTACGGCGGCGAAGAACTCTATCGCACGAAGAAAGGTATCGACAATAGTTATCAGAGTCCCGATTCGATTAATATCATCCCGTGGGAGAATAAGGTCAACCAGCAGAACCTCTTTAACTACTACCGCGAGATGATTGCTATCCGCCGCGCGCATAAGGGTTTCCGTCTGGGTTGTGCAGAGGCAGTAAAAGAGCATGTGGACTTCCTGCCGGTAGAGAACGAGCACCTGATTGCATATCGCATCAAGGACCTCGAGGGCATCGACAGCGCGAAGACGCTCATCGTCTTGCTCAACGGTGGCGACGAGGCTATCGAAGCGCAGATCCCGGAAGGAGCTTATACGATTTTGGCTTTTGACGGTGAAGCGAAAGCGGACGGCAGTCTGGGCGACTACGCCGGTAGTCACATCTCTGTGGAGCCCTATTCGGCAACGATACTCATGGAATAAGAAAAAGAGCCTTGCGGGGCTCTTTTTTTTATTGACTGATGGCTTGTAGGCGATCCTGCATCTCAATCATCTCGTCGCGTAAGCGGGCGGCCATCTCAAAATCGGTAGCCTTCGCTGCGGCGAGCATCTGCTTGCGTTTGTTGTCGATGGCTTTCGTCAGCGTCTGGATATTCATCTTCTGCCACTCGGCCGTCTTCCAACTCTCGCGTATTGCCTCTTCTACGCGGCGTTTTTCTTCTTCGGGATCTTTATACAGCGAGGCGAGTGCCGAAGTGGTGATCTCTTTTTTGATGGCGGTCGGTGTGATGCCGTGCTCGGTGTTATACCGCATCTGAATAGCGCGACGACGGTTCGTCTCGTTGATGGTGGCTTGCATAGCCGGCGTGATCTTATCGCCGTATAGAATGGCTTTGCCGTGTACGTGCCGCGCCGCGCGTCCTACGGTTTGCGTGAGGCTTCGCTGATCGCGTAAGAATCCCGTCTTGTCGGCATCGAGGATGGCCACAAGCGAGACTTCCGGCAAGTCAAGTCCTTCGCGCAGCAGGTTCACACCCACCAGCACATCATATTCGCCGCGCCGCAGGTCTTCCATGATCTTCACGCGCTCGATGGTGTCTATGTCTGAATGGATGTAGGCGGACTTGATGCGGTACTTACGCAGGTACTCGTCGAGTTCCTCCGCCATCCGCTTGGTGAGGGTGGTGACGAGGGTGCGTTCACCGCGATGGATGCGCGTCTTGATTTCGTCCATCAAGTCGTCGACTTGGTTCTCCGTCGGTCGCACTTCAATCTCCGGATCGAGTAGGCCCGTCGGACGGATGAGTTGGTCAATGACGATACCTTCGGAGCGGTTGAGTTCGTACTCGTCGGGTGTCGCGGAGACGTAAATGGTCTGGCCCGTTTTGGCCTCGAACTCCTCGAATTTCAGCGGTCGGTTATCGCGGGCGGCAGGCAGACGGAATCCGTATGTCACGAGGTTGTCTTTGCGCGCTTTGTCGCCCCCGTACATACCGCGTATCTGAGGAACCGTCACGTGACTCTCGTCGATAACAAGTAGCATGTCTTTTGGGAAATAATCCAACAGACAGTAAGGCGGCGTCCCTTCTTCGCGACCGTCGAAATAGCGGCTATAGTTCTCTACGCCCGTGCAGTAACCCAGTTCGTCCAGCATCTCGAGGTCGTACTTCACGCGCTCTTCGATACGCTTCGCGTAAAGTTCTTCACCGATGGAGATGAAATAGTCGATTTGTTTGGCGAGGTCAATCTTGATTTGTTCCTTCGCGGCGGCGATACGTTCGGCGCTCGTGAGGAAGATCGTCGCGGGGCTGAGGTTGTATTGGTCGAACTCTTCTAATACCTGCCCGCTGATGGGGTCAACCGTCAGGATCGCGTCTATCTCATTGCCGAAAAACTCGATGCGCACGAGGTAGTCTGCATAGGCCAGAGCGATATCGATGGTGTCTCCTTTGACACGGAATCGTCCGCGCGCAAGTTCTATATCATTACGCACGTACTGTGCGCCTACGAGCTGTTTGAGCAGCGTGTCCATCGGAATGTTCTGCCCGCGCTTTAACTCAATGACGTTGGCTGTGAAGTCCTGAGGTGAGCCCAACCCGTAGATACAACTGACGGACGAGACGATGATGACGTCTTTTCGCCCGCTAAGTAAAGCTGCTACGGCACTCAGACGCAGACGGTCGATCTCTTCGTTGATACTCAGGTCCTTGTCGATATACGTGTCGGTCGCCGGGATATACGCCTCAGGCTGGTAGTAGTCGTAGTAACTCACGAAATACTCCACGGCGTTGTGCGGAAAGAACGCCTTCATCTCTGAATACAACTGCGCCGCAAGCGTCTTGTTGTGACTCATGATGAGGGTGGGGCGGTTCACCTCCTTGATCACGTTCGCCACGGTGAACGTCTTGCCGCTACCCGTCACACCAAGCAACACCTGCGCGGGAGCGCCTGCGTTCAGACCATCCACCAGCGCCTTGATCGCTTCCGGCTGGTCGCCTGTCGGTTTATATGGAGCTTCTAATTGGAACATAGAAAACAAAAGGGATCCCTTTCGAGACCCCTGTTTGCTTGAGCTTACTTAACGCGGCGCTCCTGGATGCGGGCTTTCTTACCCGTACGCTCGCGGAGGTAATACAGCTTAGCACGACGTACTTTACCGTACTTGTTCACCGTGATGCTCTCGATGAAGGGGCTATCCATCGGGAAGATACGCTCTACACCAACGTTGCCGCTCATCTTGCGAACTGTGAAGCGCTTCTTGTCGCCGCTTCCGTGAATAGCGATCACGTCACCGCGGAACTCCTGAACACGCTCTTTGTTACCTTCTTTAATACGGTAACCGATGGTTACCTGGTCACCTGCCTTGAAGGCAGGAAATTCTTTCTTCTCACCGGCAAATGCTTGCTCGGCTACTTTAATCAAATCCATTCTTTCAATGTTTTTATGGATCAATAATACGCGTTAGGCATTTACTACTATTCGGTCGAACCTAATGCAATCGCCAGAGGCATAACGCGAAAAAGCGTGCAAAAGTACTGCTTTTTTTTGAAATGACCAAATATTTTTGCAGAAAAACGCAATTTTATATATTTTTTCGTTGTCTTCGTTGTTTCCTAATTCAAAATTTTGACTTTTTTTGTAGATATTTTGTGCAATCCTTGTTTGGTTCGAGGAAAAATAGTAACTTTGCGTCACTTTTTTGAAACGCATATTTATCATGAAGACGAAAGTTTGTTTGGTTGCCTTAGGTCTATTCATGGCCTGCGCAGTATGGTCGGCAAGCGGCATCAACTATGATGGCACAAACCTGGAACTCAACAATGACTTCACGCGCACCGAGTGCGGCACGCAGAAAAAGAACGTAATGAAGGAGGTAAGCGGTATGGCTTGCTCTCGGGTCACACCAGGTTATATCTGGGAGCATGGCGATGAGAATCTCGATAGCGATCGCCGCATACTGGCCATCAAACCTGATGGTACCCAACAGATGGAGGTGAAAGTCAGCACTTCTTCCGGCCGCGATGATTGGGAAGATATCGCTACCGGCGTCTATGGCGGCAAGAACTATGTCTTCATCGGCGCTATCGGCGACAATAACTTAGCTTACAAAGACAAGTATTACATCTATTATTTTGAGGAGCCGGCCATCACCAGCGGTTCGAAGACCATCACGGCAAGCGAGATCGTGTTTGGTTATCCGGACAACCAAGCGCACAATACCGAGACGTTGATGTACGACAATGTGGAGCAGGTGTTCTATATCGCTACGAAGGCGGACGGCGTTTGCTCGTTGTACAGCCTGCCCTTCAAGACCGATTATTCGGGCAAACAGACGCTGACGAAGGTGTGTGACTTAGGTAACGGTTCGAAGTTCAATCTGTGTACCGGCGGTGATATCACGCCAGATGGTAAGTGGATGGCTATCAAGAACAAAAAGTACATCCTCTTATGGGAGCGTCAGGGCAGCGAAAGTCTGTCCTCAACGGCTACCCGCCGTCCGACCCAGATTGCCGCATACCAAGAGGAAGCACAAGGCGAGTCGCTGGCATGGGAGGATAATTCCACGTTCTACACCACTTCTGACCAGAAGAAAGATGTGCCGATTTATAAGTACACCCGCGAGGACAGTCCTACCGTTCCAACGGACACTACCCAAACCGATACGATCCCTACGGATCCCCAAGTAACTCCTCCTGCGCTCTATGAGGTGATAATGAGCAATGCCTATAGCGCTTATGTGGATGGATCCGACCTCAAGGCCTTCTATCTAGCAGGTAGCAGTGTGCCGACGATTAGCACATACAAAGTGAATGAGGGCACAAAATGGGAACAGAACGGGAGCATCATCACCTTGACCGGTTCGGACGAGACGGCCATCAGTTATACGCTCGTCACGGAGGCTGTTAGCCCGGTTGCTTTTACCGATCAGGAGATTGTCTTTGACGGCTCAGCCGATGAGGCAGCTTGGGTGAAGAGTGCTTACGGATGGGATGAAACCAAGAAATGGCGTTTCTCCAAGACGGACGATGACTACAGCCGTGAGATAGCAGGTAAGACGCACGTAGAGTTGTTCTTACCCGCTTGCGACACCGTGGTGCTCACGTCGATGAAGACCGAGCGTGATGTCTATTTTTATATCAATGGAACGCAGTTCGGCGCTAAGCAGAAACTACTCAAAGCAGGCACAGTGCTGGCCGTAGTGCAATCCGCGCCGTTCATGCTCTCTGTCGTTTCGGCTCAGTCGAGCGGCGATGGAGGTATTGCCGCTATCCGCATGGCCCGCAAAGCACCGCAAGGAATAGACGAGACCGCGTCCGAAAAAAAGAGCACTAAAGTGCTCTATAACGGACAACTCTTCATCCTTCGCGGAGAGAAGATATACGATGCACAAGGGCAACGTATCCGATAATTTTATTTCTTTATCTGGAAGGGGAAGGAACCGATGAGATTGCCGTCGCAGAAGAAGTCGATGGTATAGAAGCCGGATTCGACTTCATCGATGGGCCAATAGCAGGTGCCATTGTAGTTCTCTCCACTATACTCGATGGGTTGCACGAGACTGTAGTGGATCTCCTGATTCTCAAATGGGAAGAGGTGCTCATCGTTCTCTCCGAGCAGGTTGCCGACGGGGTCCGTGATACGTGCGTAGAGATTCTTCAGACCCGGCGTACAAGTGATATTCTTCGCAATGACGAAGTCGAACTGCAGTTTGCGGATATGACCTACCATACGCGTTTTCTTATCGCGTTTGTTGAGCGTAGTGAGGGTGCAGGACGTCACCTCAAGCATCGCGGCACGGGTGACAGTTTCCGTCAGTTGGGTATTGGCCTGCGTGAGTTCTTCGTTGCGCGAACGTACCATTTGGTTCTCCCGGCGTACCTGGATATTCTCCGCCGTGAGGCGCTGGTTGGTGGCGTTGAGACTGTCTATCTGACGCACGTAGTCTTTCATCACCGCACGGACCGTAGCAAGTTCTTTCTTCAGTTCCGCGATGCGGCGGGCATTGGAGGCCTTGGTCTGACGCAGTTCCTCGAGTAAATCTTGTACACGCTGTTGCTCGCGCGCAAGCAGATCTTGCAGACTATCGTTGCGGATATCCATGTTCTGGTATCCGTCGAACTGAATGGCGAGGTCTTCGTATTCCTCCTGCAGCTCTTCTTTCTCGATGGTCATCTGCTCTACGAGTTCGTTCAGTTCCGTATGTTGGTTCCAATAGAGATACGCCAATACGCCGAGTGCGGCAAGCAGCACAACGAGGATGACCCAAAGGAGGGCGGAGTTGTTCTTTTTCGTTTCTTCTGTCATAATAAAGGAATAACTTTTTCTAATTGATTGCTTCGACTGCCTTTGAGCAGTATTCTATACCCGTTGAGGGGTTCTTTTTTCAATGCTTCGCAGAGTGCGTCCACGTCGTCGAAGACGGGATAAGGAGCGGTCGTCTCTTTGTACTCGGGTCCGACGAGCAGCACTTTGTCCGCCTTGCGTTCCAGGAGCATGTTGACGATGTTCTGGTGCTCAAGATGGCTGTATTCGCCTAACTCCCTCATCGCGCCGAGGATATAGCAATTGCCCATGAAGGCATTGATAGCGGCGGTCATGGAAGTGGGGTTGGCGTTATAGGCATCGACCACGACGGTGTTGCGCTCTGTCTGCATGAGTTGGGAGCGGTTGTTGGAAGGGATGTAGGCACGAATAGCCGCCAAGGCTTGGTCGTGCGGGACTCCGAAGTATTCGCCTACGCATAGCGCCGCTGATACGTTCTCTGCGTTGTAAGCTCCGACGAGATGCGTGCCTTCCGGCATGGTTCCGGTAGTATAGGGCACGGTCTTTAAGTCACCTGCCATCTGCGCCAGATTAGGGTTATCGGTGTTGCGGAAACAGAATCCTCCGTGTTCGCGCAAGTAGTCGTATAACTCCGCTTTGGTGCGCATCACACCTTCGAACGAACCGAAGCCCTGGAGGTGGGCGCGACCTACGTTAGTGATGAGGCCGAAGTTGGGTTCGGCTATCTCGACGAGTTCTTTGATGTCGCCCGGGTGCGAAGCGCCCATCTCGACGATCGCCATCTCATGCGCGCGCGTTATACTTAATAAGGTAAGGGGCACACCGATCTGGTTATTGAGATTTCCCTGCGTATAATAGATATTATACTTCGTCGAGAGCACGGCGGCGCAGAGTTCCTTGGTCGTCGTCTTGCCGTTGGTACCGGTGATGCCGAGGATAGGCAGACCTAACTCTCTGCGCCAAGCGCGGGCAAGGTCCTGCAGGTCGCGTAAGGCGTTCTCGCCGCATATGACATACGCCGCACCGTCCTTACGGGCTTGTTCTACGAAGTCATTGCCGTCGAAATGTTCACCCTTGAGCGCAACAAAGACAGAGCCGGAAGTGACCTTCCGGCTATCTGTTGTGACATGAATCGATTCCTTATTTCTTATTAGGAAGTTCCAGTCCATAACCTTTCCGTTTATCCTCTACCTTCAATGCGAGACTCAGCAGGAAAGCGAGTACGCCGAAGGAAGCAAATACAATCATCGGCACGAGGTAACCGTTGGTCGCCACGCGCAGTTTACCAATCAGCAGCGGCACGAGGCACAGGCCTACGTTCTGCACCCAGAAGATAAGACAGTACGCCGAGCCCAGCACTTTTTCATCGATGATTTTCGGCACAGAAGGCCACATCGATGCGGGCACGAGCGAGAAGCTCACGCCGAGGATGAGGATGGTGATGAGGGCGAGTGTCTTACTCGGGTATGCCGGTAACACGAAGGCGAAGACGCAGTGGCACGCAATCATGATAACTGCGCCGAGGAGCATCATCGAGGCACCTTTACCCTTATAGTCGATGAACGCACCGAGGAAAGGCGTGAGCACCATCGCGAGGATCGGGAACCACTTGAAGAGGCCTGCCGCTTCGGTATTGGTGATACTCAGCGTCTCCTCCAGGAAGTTCGTTGCGAAACGCTGGAAGGGGAAGATAGCCGAGTAATAGAGTACGCACAGCAGCGCGATGATCCAGAACATCTTCGAGCTGAAGATCTGCTTGAGGTCCGATACGTGGAACTCATCCTCCGGATCTTTCTCTAAAGTAGCCTCACCGATAGCGACGAGCTGCTGGTCGAACTTCGTATCCATGATGGTGAAGACGAAGAAGTTGAGCAAACCTATCACGAGCAGCGCGGACGCGAAGAGCAGCGGAGCGACGATGGAGTTGACACCATCGACCGCAAAACGCTCGCTAAGCATCGGCGCGAACCACATCGCAGCGAATACACCCAGACGGGCAATAGCCATCTCGAGACCCATCGCCAGCGCCATCTCTTTGCCTTTGAACCACTTGGCGAGAATCTTACTAACCGTCGTACCAGCCATCTCGCAACCGCAGCCGAAGATCATAAAACCGAACATGGCCAACTTGGCGCTACCCGGCATAGCGGGCCACCATGCGTTGAGCCACTCTACGGTATTGGCCTCAGGCCAAGAGATACCCCAGAACTTAATCGCGGCACCGATGACCATTAGGCTGGCACTTAACAGACCCGTGAAGCGCACACCCATCTTGTCGAGGATAATACCGGCGAGGATGAGGAAACCGAAGACGTTGAGCAGGTATTCGCCTGCCGCATAGGTTCCGAAGTCTCCGCGGTCCCAGTTCAGACTCTGCTCCAAGAGCGAAGCCAACGGAGAGAGGATGTCGACGAACATATACGCGAAGAACATCATCGAAGCGACGAGTACCAAAACGGCCCAACGCGCGAACGCACTATCGCGGAGTGTCTTTTGAATCTTTTCTACCATGATTGTAAGAATAAGAGTTTTTCTTTTTTAGCCATTCTGCCTTTTTCTTCTCGTACTCGGCATAATGGGATTCCAAATAGCCGTCAGCCATTATTTGATACCCAGTTCTTTCTTGACTGCGGGAGTCACATCCTTGGCGTCAGCGCCGACGTGTACCATCGCTGCGGAGTCGAAGATATAGGTGTATGCCTCGCGCTCGCCCACGGCCTTGATAGCTTTAGCCATGCGCTCGTGAACCGGCGTGAGCAGTTCCTGCTGTTTCTTCTGGATGTCCTGCTCAGCGGTCTGATAGAACAACTGGATACGTTGCTGCATCTCCTGCAGTTCCTGTTGACGGATCTGCTTGATAGCGTCAGCCATGGTTGCTTCCTGAGCCTGATAATCTTGGTATTTCTTCTGAAACTCCTCGTTCATCGAAGCCAATTGGTTCTCATACTGCGCCTGAACAGTATCCATCTGCAGTTTGACCTTAGCCACTTCAGGCATTTGCGCAAAGAGTTCTTGCGTGTTGATGTGACCGAATTTCTGTGCGCTGACTGCCATCGGCAGGATCAGCATCATTGCGATAATAATTTTTTTCATTGTTTATAATTGTTAGTTTATTTTGCTCCTAATTTATGTAATACTTGATCTGAAATATCTAATTTGGAGGACATGTATATCAATGCCGGGTCGGCGGAGCGGTCTTTGACAATGTCAATACGTTTCTCGTTCGCCAAGTCCTGGATGGCATTGTATATCTCATCCTGTATGGGTTTGATGAGCGCTTCGCGCTTCTTGTACAGTTCTCCGTCCTGACCGAAGTACTTACGCTTGAGTTCGAGCACTTCCTGCTCTTTCTTCACGATCTCTTCCTCGCGTTGTGCCCGCATGGTCTCGGAGAGGAAGATCTGCTCGGTTTGGTAGTTGGTTGCCATGACGCGTGCTTCCTGTTGCATCGCGTCCACTTCTTTCTGCCAGCGCTTGGAGAGCATGGTCAACTGTTCGTTCGCCTGCTCGTACTGAGCCAGGTTCTTCAGGATATACTGCATGTCGATATACGCTATCGACTGGTCCTTTGCAAAAGCCGTGCCACAACTCAGCAGGGCTGCGAATAAAAGTATACTAATTTTTTTCATATGCTTTATAACTCTTGTCCTAAGACGAAGTGGAATTGGCTTCCACTATACTGTCTGCTGCCATTGATATCGTCGAAGCCCCAGCCCCAGTCTATACCGAGCAGTCCGAACATCGGCAGGTAGATACGTACGCCGACGCCGGCGGCGCGCTTGAGGTCGAAGGGATTGTAGTCGGTGATGTCCGCGAAGCAGTTTCCTGCCTCGAGGAAGGCGAGCGCCCATATCGTAGCGCTCTGTTCAAGCGAGATGGGGTACCGCAACTCCATGGTGAACTTGTTATACACGTATCCCATGTTTCGTCCCGTAGCAGGGTCGTACGGGGTGAGTGAACCGGCCGAGTAGCCACGCATCGCCACGTAGTCGGTGGACAGCGTCGAGTAACTGGACATACCGTCACCACCCATGTAGTAGGTCTCAAACGGCGACTTCGCGTGTTTGTTGTAATGACCGAGATAACCGAACTCCGCGCGGGCCATAAGCACTAACTTGCTATCCGGGGTGAGCGGGGTGAATACCTTGCCTTTGAAAGTCCATTTATGGTACTCAATGAGGTGGTATTTCTCTGCGGTGGTAAGATGCGAGTAGTCTTGTTTGCTGAACAGCGACCAGGGCGGTGTGAGTTTGACACCCAAGACGAACTGGCTACCGCGGCGGGTATAAATCGGGTTGTCGATAGACGAACGACTGATCTGGAGGTTCAGCGCGAGGTTGTGACTCGTTCCGTTATCAATCAGCAGATACGGCCAGTCTTTCATCCAATAGAGCGTATAACTCAACTCGCCGTAGAACATGAAATAGTCATCGGGCCAGCGCAGACGTTTACCGTATCCGAGCGCGAAATAGAACTGGCGAATGAACTTATCCTTATCGGCCTCGGCCTCCGCTAACTGCTGATAGTAGTTGCTGTTACCAGAGTAGTAGTAATAATTCGAATAGGTGTTATACAGCTGCTGGTAAGCTTTCTGGTAACGTGCCGAGTAACCGGTTTGGTTGTAGAAAGCGAAGGAAGCGCTGAGGCTGTTCGGCCGCTTACCACCTAACCATGGCTCGAGGAACGAGATAGACAACGAGGTGGAGTAGATACCATTGGTACGCAGGTTGATGGCAAAAGTCTGGCCCTCACCTTGCGGCACGATACGATAGGCTTTCTTGTTGAAGAGGTTCTGGATGGCGAAGTTGGTGAACTTCAGTCCGATAGAACCTGTCAGACCCGTTGCACCCCAACCGAGAGAGAATTCAATCTGGTCGGAGGACTTTGTCTCTAACTTATAGGCGATATCCACCGTTCCATCTTCGGGGTTCGGTTGGATATCCGGCGCCAGTTTCTCTTGGTCAAAGTGACCCATCTGCGCCAACTCACGCAGCGAACGCATGATATCCGATTGCGAATATAGTTGTCCCGGCTTGGTGAACAACTCGCGGCGAACGACGTGCTCATAGACACGGGTGTTACCGATGATCTTCACCTCATTGATGGTAGCCGGTTTGCCTTCGTAGATACGCATCTCGAAGTCAATGGAGTCATTCTCTACATTGACCTCAACGGGATCGACGTTGAAGAACAGGTATCCGCGGTCGGTATAGAGTTTGCTGACCGCATCATCGTCCGACTGGAGTCGTTCGTTGAGGGTCTTGAGGTTATACACATCGCCAGGCTTGACACCCAGCGTAGCGTCTAAGTACTCGTAAGGATAGAGGGTGTTACCCACCCACTTGATGGAGCGGACGTAGTATTTATCGCCCTCGTGGATGGTCATGTAGACGTCTACGCGCGTCGGGTCTTCCGGATTCGGAACTACACTGTCGGCTACGATATAGGCGTCGCGATAACCGTACTCGTTATATTTCTCGATGACAGCAACTTTATCTTTCTCGTACTCCTCGGTGACGAATTTCTTCGTACGGAAGAGGTTGATAATGTCGTTATCATTGGTTTTCTTCATCGCCTTGTTGATCTGGCGATCCGAGAGGGCTTCGTTTCCGGTGATGTATATCTTGCCGACTTTGGTCTTCACTTTCTTATCCACGGCGATAGCCACTTTGACGTATCCCGGGTGATCGCGGTCAGGCTGCTGATGAACGACGACATCGGCGTTATGGAAGCCTTTCTCCGCCAGGTATTTCTTGATGACCGTCTTGGCGTGATCCTCAAGGTTCGGCGTCATCTGACTGCCCTGTCGGATACCTGCTTTTACTTCGATATCTTCGCGTTCGCTCTTCTTGAGTCCTTCGTAGCGCACCTCGCTCACACGCGGGCGTTGCTCGAGCACGATGACGAGCCAGATCTTATTGCCTTCGATACGGTCGGCTTTGATCTTTACGTTCGAGAACAGACCCTGTTTCCAGAATCGGCGGATAGCTTTGGTGATTTGCGGACCCGGCACTTCGACTTTGTCGCCCACAGCCAAGCCGGAGAAACCGATCAGTACGAAGTCTTCGTAGCTGTCCGCTCCTTCGACCTCGATGCCGGCAATCTCATAGGTCTTATTTCCGGTGAGGCTGTATTCGATCTCCTGCGCCCACACGTTCAGGCTCAGCAGCAGTAGTAAAAATATGTTAATGAATCTGTTCACTGGTCTTTCCAAATCTTCTTTCGCGTTTCTGATAATCAACAATGGCCTTATAGAACTCCTCCTCCGTAAACTCGGGCCAGAGGCAATCGGTGAAGTACAATTCGCTGTAGGCGAGTTGCCACAGCAGGAAGTTGCTGATGCGATATTCGCCGCTGGTACGAATCAACAGGTCCGGATCGGGGATCTGCGCAGTTGTCATGAGGGACGACACCATTTGCTCGTTGACATCCTCCGGGCGCACAGTACCTGCTTGCGCTGCCTGCACGGCTTTGCGCATCGCTTCCGTGATCTCCCAACGCGCCGAATAACTGAGGGCCAACACCATCGTCAGACCGGTGTTATGACTCGTCTGCTCAATGCAGGCGAGGAATTTCTTCTTTGCTCCTTCCGGCAGACGGTCGATATCGCCGATAGTCTGCATTCGCACGTTGTTGTTCATGAGCGTCGGCGTCTCTTTGACGATCGTGTCAACGAGCAACGTCATCAACGCATCCACTTCTTCTTTCGGTCGGTTCCAGTTCTCGGTAGAGAAGGTATAGAGCGTGAGGTATTCCACGCCTAACTTCGTCGCAGCGACGGTGATGTTATGCACCGTCTCTACGCCTTGCTTATGACCGAACATACGCGCCAGGCCTTGTTTCTTGGCCCAACGACCATTGCCATCCATGATGATAGCGATATGTCGCGGCAGACGCGCGATGTCTATCTGTTCTTTATAATCCATTTTTCTTACCAATTGCATATGCGGCACGGTTTGGGTGCGCGGGCAAATTCAAAGACGATACCTACGGTAAACATTCCCGTGAGGTCGCAGTTCATCCAATTCCAGCCGTTGAGTTGGTACTTGTTGTCCATACTCTCGCGGCCTTCCAGATTATCTGCCATATAGATGTTATGCTGCCAGGCGATGTTCAGGCCTACGCAGTCATAGAATTTCCACTTGAAACCGATACCCAGGGGTACGTAAGGTGCTACGCAACCGAAGGTCGGACGATTGTTGGCATCGTTGCCGTAGATGCCGGCGCCGATACCGATGAAGATATACGGCGTGTACGGGCGGATGTGTCGGTCGTATTTGTTCGCGGACCCGAATCGGAAGAAGTTAAACTCCGCCATGATATCCACTCCCACCATTTGGTTTACCCACCAGGTGTCCAACCGTTTGCCATCCATCGTGAAGTCATTGCCTGTGATACGTTGGCCGGAAGCCTTCACTTGCAGCGCCCAGCGCTTGGTGAACTTATACCGGAAATGAATTCCGTACGCTTCGCGCGGGTGCATAAAGATATGCGGCGCGGCATCGCCTACATAGTATCCGCAACCTGCCTGCAGACCAATCTCACACAGGTACGGCTGTTCGTTTTGCGCTTGCGCTTTCGGAACAAAGAGCAAGGAACAAAGAATGAGGGTCGCTATGTATATCGTTCTTTTCACGTGTTGTTATCCTTTGATTAACAGACGGAAAGCGTCCGTCACTTTTTTGACACCCACTACTTCGATGGTGAAGCGTTTGGTGTCTATTTTCTGTTCCGCAGGAATGAGGATGCGTTTGAATCCTAATTTCTGCGCTTCGGCGATACGCTGTTCAATACGGTTGACGGAGCGTATCTCTCCTGCCAATCCTACTTCGCCGCAGAGGCAAGTGCCTGCGTCGAGCGCGATATCCATGTTACTGCTCAGTACGGCAGCGAGTACCGCCAAGTCGATTGCCGGATCTTGCACTTTCAGTCCGCCGGCGATGTTAAGGAACACATCTTTCTGCAGTAGTTTGAAGCCTACGCGTTTCTCTAAGACCGCGAGCAGCATGTTGAGTCGTCTGCCGTCAAAACCGGTGGACGAGCGCTGCGGTGTGCCGTAAGCGGCGGAAGAGACGAGTGCTTGTACCTCGATGAGGAACGGCCGTACTCCTTCTACCGCTGCGGCGATCGCGATACCTGAGAGTCCTTCGCGCGCTGTGGAAAGCAATAACTCCGACGGGTTGGTCACTTCACGCAGTCCTTCCTGGCGCATCTCGTAGATGCCTATCTCGGACGTCGAACCGAAACGGTTCTTCTGTGCCCGGAGGATGCGGTACATATATTGTTGGTCGCCCTCAAACTGCAGCACGGTGTCCACGATGTGCTCCAGCACTTTCGGACCGGCCAGCGAACCCTCTTTGTTGATATGCCCGATGATGATAAAGGGTATATTGCGGGTCTTGGCGAATTCGAGGATGCGTGCCGCGCACTCGCGCACTTGGGTGATGCTACCGATGGTGGCTTCTACGGCTTCGGTTCCGATGGTCTGGATGGAGTCGATAACGACTATCTCGGGTTCGAGTTCTTTGACCTGATCGAGGATGCGTTCCAGCGAAGTCTCCGAAGAGATAAACAGGTTCTCTGCGTTTCCGGCGAGTCTTTCGGCGCGCAGTTTAAGTTGGCGCACACTCTCTTCGCCCGAGGCATAGAATGTCTTGCGCTCACCTTGCTGCATCAGCACTTGAAGGGCGAGGGTCGATTTGCCGATACCGGGTTCGCCACCCAAGAGTACCAGGCTGCCGGGAACGAGACCACCGCCTAATACGCGGTTGAACTCGCCGTTATGCATATCGAGACGCATCTCCTCGGAAGCTTCTACTTCTTGAAGACGTTTCGGAAGATCGTTGGAGCGCTGACGAATGGTTCCTGCTTTCTGACGAATCTCCGTCACTTCCTCTTCGTAGGTGCCCCATTCGCCACAAACCGGACAACGGCCCAAGAGCTGCGGGGCTTTTGCGCCGCAGGATGAGCATACATATTGAATCGTTGTCTTTGCCATCAGAGTTCAAATACAAGGTTTTCTTCCGCCAAGACGGTGTTGTCAAATATCGGTTTTGCTTCTTGCAGGAAGAGACTATGGTCTTCGACCCGCGCGGAGTAGTGACCTAAGATCAGTTTTCCGGCATTGGCTTTTTGGGCTATCGTAGCGGCATCAGCGGCCGTGGAGTGCTTCACTTCTTTGCTGCGCTCGGCCATCGACTCGAGGAAAGTGGACTCGTGATAGAGGGTGTCGACGCCTTCGATGATCGGGACAATCTTCTCGCTGTACATCGTGTCCGAGCAATACGCATAGCGCTTGCGCGTCTCGCGCTCGAACGAACCGTCTTCTTTCTGCACGCGGTGGGTCTCTTTGAAGAGGAATCCGCAAGTGGGTACACCGTGTTTCAAGGGAATAGTCTCCACCGAAACGGTGCGATCCTCGAAGATCACTTCGTGTTTGCGCGGGTTGATGTGATGGAAGATGATATCGTACTGACGGTCGTTGGCATGGTACTCCAACAGCGGCGTGAGCAATTTCTCCAAGTCCGGCTGGGCATAGATATGCATCGGCTGCGTGCGCTTGAGCATGCCGAGCGTCGTCAGCAAGCCGATCAGACCAAAGCAGTGGTCGCCGTGCAGGTGGGAGATGAAGATATTATACAGCCGCCCGGTGTGTAAACCGAGTTTCTGCATCGTCAGCAGCACTCCTTCGCCGCAATCCACGAGGAAGGACTTATCGCACAGCTCTACCCACTGCCCCGAAGGGGAAGTGGTTCTCGTCGGCTTCGCGCTGCCGCAACCTAATATCGTCACCTTACCTGTACTCATTATTTCAACTATGGGCTTAGGCTTCTAGGGTTCCTAAGCGTTCTAAGATTGTATCGCCCAATTTCGATTTTTTCTCTATATGCTCGAGGACGGCTTTGACGAACGAGTTCGACTCAAAACTACCACGTACTTCTTCAAAGTCCGCTTGCGCCTGATCGCGATCGCCATCGACACCAAAGCCCGTCTGGCTGTTCATGTCGAATTCCTTGCGGGCATCGTTGTAAACCATTTTGTCGAGGTTTACAACAGCCTCTTTCCACTCTTCAACCGTCTTACGAATCTGCGCGAGTGTCACGTGCTCTACGTCGCAACCCCATACTTGCTCGAGGTGCTCCAGCGCCCAGGTCCATTCGTAAGAGTAGTAGTGCGCGTGCATCTCGATGAGTCGCGCTTGAATAGCCTCCAAATTCAGTTTGCCGGCTTCGATATCGTTCAGCAGACGCGTCACTTCGCTCTTCGGCGCAATCAGTCCGGCCAAATCTACCCAATCGCCCGAACCGATTTCGCTGTCCGGACGCAAGGCTTTGCGTACCTCGTCCATCGTGTGCCACTCGCTCTTTTCGAGACGGCTGATGAGGCTGTTACCCAGGAATTTCTGGATACCGATGGTATAGAGTTCGCGACCGTGCTTGAG
Organism: uncultured Bacteroidales bacterium; assembly: GCA_900318245.1. GTDB lineage: Bacteria > Bacteroidota > Bacteroidia > Bacteroidales > Paludibacteraceae > Colicola. The sequence continues at coordinate 4,107 of ONJT01000020.1, read as the reverse complement.
GGACGAGTTGCGAATCTTACAGTTCTTATAGCCGAATACCTCGGTGTTCTCGCCGCTCAGTGCTACCAACTCATCCAATACCTCGCGGCCGCGCCACATCTTCTGTACGGTGTACGGCGAAAGGAGGTTGAAGTTGATCTGGTCCAGTTTATGCGGGTCTTTGCGGTTGTCACGTTTCGGCCATTTCTGTGCATCGCGGATGGTACCTACTGTGCGGAGGTTCGCGCCGGGTACGAGATAACTCTCGGAGTTGTTCTCGATGAGGTACGAGAACGGCAGTTCGGAGGTGTCCGCATGGTGGGTATGACGACCCATCACGAGACTGAACGCACCGATCTTCGACGGCCACAGCAGGTAACTGTCGCTCGTCGTCTTCGCGCCGCGCTCGGCCACACCCTGATGGATCGGACCGAGTTTGTACATGTGGTTCGATTGGTTCGAACCCGAACCGGCGTTGAGGAACGAGAACATACCCGCGATGAGGAGGGTCGATTTATGGTGGGTCACGGTGTACGGTCCTGCGAAGATTGCGCAAGCCTCTCCGTGCATACCCTGGCAGTTCGAGAAGAACAGACTCTCGCCCGCTGAGTAGTGTTTGTCGAAAATCGTTCCCTGACCCACGAAGCACTTGTCCACAAGGGTGGAATCTCCGATCTCTACGCCCGAAGCGAGGATGAAGTCAATACACTTCACGCCGCTACCTAAGCGAACCGGTGCGAACTCGTTGGAGTTGATCGTTCCGTTCTTGAGACGGCTTACACCACTCAGTTCGGCATAGTCGCCGATCTTGACGTTCTTGATGCTTCCGCAGTTCAAGATACGTACGTGTTTGCCAATATAGCCGTGGTCGGACGCCTGTGCCTCGGCGTACGCATCGATCTGACGCTCCAGTTCCGCAATCATCTTCGGACGATGGCGATAGAGTGTCAGGATATACGCGAGGCTGGCAGAGAGTTCGTTGAAGATAGGTATCTCACGACCACCGCCTTCATTCATCACCGGAACACGTACGCCGTTGCCGAAGGTCGATTTGCCGTCCACAAGGATAGCGTTCACGTTCTCGATGCAGGTCTCCGCGCCGATGGTGTAGTTGGCGATGTAGTTGTGGATATTATATAAGTGCGCATCGTCGCCTACTTCGCAGTTATGCAGCATGGTGTTGTAGATACCCGTGTGCACCTTGATGCCGCCCGGCAACTCGATCTCCTTGCCGAACACGCCGAGTCGGTTGTGTCCGGAGAAGTTGGAGTGCCGCACATAACGGGCATCAAAGTGCTCGGCTACTTCGATCTCTTTCCAATCGGTAGCCTTGCAACCCTGCGCCTCTAATTGCGCGATCTCTGCGCTTGTTAATGGACGAAAAGCCATATTAGTCGTTCAAGAGCATCGGCATCAACAACATCACGATATCTTCGTTGGCCTCGTTCTCAACCGGCAAGATCAGGCCTGCGCGAGCGGGGTCAGCGAGTTTGAGTTGCACCTCTGCGCTCTCTACCGAGCTGAGCAGGTCGATGAGGAACGGCGCTTTGAAACCGATAGCCATCGGCGTGCCGTTGTAGTCGCAAGAGATGGTCTCTTCTGCGCTCGTCGAGAAGTCGATGTCCTGTGCGCTAATCTTGATGTTGTTCTCGCTCAATGCCAAGCGAAGTTGTGCCGTGCCGTTGTTGGCGAATACAGCTACGCGCTTGCAGGCATTGATGATCGTTTGACGATCTACCGTTACCACGTTGTTGTTGCCCTGCGGGATGACAGCGTTGTAGTTCGGGAAGCGGCCCTCGATCTGACGGCACACGATGATCGTGCTGCCGAACTCGAAGCGTGCGTTCTTGGCGCCGAAGGTTACCTTCACGTCGCTCTCCTCTTTCGCCAACAGGTTCTTCAACAGACCAGCGGGTTTCTTCGGAAGGATGAAGCTGGCTGTCACACCTGCCTGCACACCTGTGTTGACGTAACGAACGAGGCGGTGTGCGTCAGTAGCTACCATCGTCACTTTGTCGGCTGCGATGTCGAAGAAGATACCGTTCATCACAGGACGCAGATCATCGTCTGCGGTGCAGAAGATCGTCTTCTCGATCGCGCTCTGCAGCACGTTAGCCGGCAAAACCAGCGTCTGTGCCTCTGCCTCTGCGGCCGGCATCTCCGGATACTCGTTGCCGTTTACGCCTACGAACGAATAGGTACCGTTCTGGCTGATCATGTTCACCGCAAAGTTGTTCTCGTCAATGGTGAATGCCAGCGGCTGCTCGCTGAACTCCTTCAGGGTCTCCAACAGCAGTTTAGCAGCCGAAGCAACCTTACCCGAACCCTCAGCGCCTTCTACTTCTACACTGGTACGGATGGTCGTCTCGCCGTCCGATGCGGTCAAGCGTAACTCGTTACCTACGAGGTCGAACAGCACGTCGTCCAGGATCGGCAACGCATTCTTACTGTTAATCACGCGGCTTACAGCCTGCAGTTGCGAAAAGAGTTTAGAACTCGAAACATTGAATTTCATATACGTATATTTTTTAGTTATTTTGTTCGATTTATTGTCGCTGTGTTGCTTTGCCTTGCACATGTATACGCGCGCTTCGCATATACATACGCATAATTCAGGCCGCAAAATTACGACTTTTTTTTGACATATGCAAATTTTGGGCCAAAAATCTGTCAAAAAACAGAGATTATAGCGACATTTCCATCAAAATATGCGGGATGTCGGCTTCGATGAAGACTTCTCCGACCGTGTGGAATCCAAGATGCTCGTAGAAAGGAACCGCTTGGGTTTGGGCGTGGAGACGGAGGATTTGGCCTCCTTGCCGTTTCGTTTCAGCAATAATAGAGTGCATGAGTCGCGCACCGAATCCTTGTCCGCGTTCGGTGGTCAGCATTCGTCCTAAGAGGAAGGCTTGCGGGAGTTTTTCTGTCCGGTATATTTGCGGATTGAAGGCCTTTTCCGGTTTGTCCTGGAAGAGGCGCGCGTAGGCTATGACGCGCGGTCCGCGGGTGATGTAGATATGTGTCGCGAAGTAGTCGATGTCATCTTCGTCGAGGTAGATGATATGCTGCTCCTCTGTGAAGACAGCATAGCGGGCTTTGAGAATCTCGTAGATCTCGGCGGCAGAGAGGTCGGCAAAAGTGCGAATATGCAGGCTGACGCCTTTGGGCAGTTGGGTAGGCGGGGGAGGAGTCTGGTCTATCTGCTTGCGAATGACGGCAAAGATGAATTGATGAAGCGTTTGGTACGGGCGTCTGTGGTTTGTGGGGGAATAGACGAAGCCGCGGTTGAAGTCCTCGAAACGTTGCTTCCATTCTGCTGCCTGAACGGGATCGGCGATGATACGATTCACGATAGCGGAGATCTTGCCGAAGTTAGAACGGTTAGCGTTCTGCGCTTCGGAAGCAGGTCCGTTGTATTCATCGCGGATGCTATAGACATGTTCTTTGCCGTTTCTGACACGGTGGATCTCATTGTCTTTCTTGTTGAGTTTTCCGTGTCTTTTGGAGTGGTCTGCGTTATCAACTTTTGCCATAAGTGAAAGTATATAGTATATATACTATGTATATATACGGGAGATTTAACGAATTTACAGGTGTTTTAGTGTTATCCTACGGCTATCCTACGGTTATCTTACGGTTATCCTACGGGAAGGTCTGCTTCGGGATAGGTAAAGGTATGTAGACGGTATGCAGGGGGTGTCAACCGTATGTTTAAAATTTCGTTGCAAAGGAAATGTCATTAAAATTATATAATTATGATTTTTATTTTACCTCTTGTCCTTGGAGAGTGTAAGTGTGATCGCCTCTTATTATGAGAATCTGACCATTGCGCAATATTTTTTGTGCGCGTTCTTCTCGATAATATGTATTATTCTCAATATCTTCACTTCCTCCTCCAGTTGTTACACGAATTGCGTAAACGTTTACTCCACTGCTCGGGGAATAGAGATAAATCGTGGTAGCTCCACCTGTGTAATGTATGGTTCCTTTGGAAATAGATGCGCTCAACGCAGGAATAGTTGTCAAAGCAGAACCGAAACTGCCTTTGTCAATATTGAGTGTTCGATCTTCCGATCCGGAGCCGGACTTCAAATAAACATCAATATCGCATTTCCCATCCACATGGAA
>ONJT01000022.1 GCA_900318245.1 uncultured Bacteroidales bacterium | reverse complement strand
CTGCAATAATATCCGTTATTGTCTTACTCGACTCTTTAGTGAGTTTTAGATGTTTGTTTAACCAAATACTAAGGCCGGTAATTAGAATTACACCACCAGTTCCCACGATGAAACCAAGGGCTGTACTTTTTCCGGCTGGCGTTGTTAAGTCAAAATGTTTTTTCCCAGAAGGAATACTTAATGTTTCCATGTTGTTTATTGTTTATTGTTTATAGTTTAAAATAAATAGTATAACACAAGAAAAGCGTGAACATTATTCACGCTCATTCTCCTTTTCTCAGGTTCTAGCAAAACCGTCAGCCAAGAATAAACAATAACGTCCACGCCCGATATATACAACCCTCCCGCCCTATGAAGGGCGTGAACGGATAATACATATCCACGAGAACGCTTATTGCACTATCTTGTTTCGGGGCTTCAAATTTGCTAGATTCGAGAAAAGCCAAAACAAGCGTCAATAAACGCCTTTCAATATGTCCTTGCTTTTTAACGCTGTCAAGGCCAGCGGGATGTTAATTATTTATCGTCGTAATGTTCCTCTAATTGAATTACCAGAACATAGACATGCTCATCATATATGTCATAGATGATTCGATCATGCGCAGTAATATTTACCGGCAGCCTTGGAAAACTCAACAGCGTACATCATAAACTATCGAAGAATTGCTGCATTTCTGCCTTGTTATTACAGCGTGTGGTTTCTCCGAGAGCCGACTCCTTGCGGGCCTTGCTGATACGACGACGCATCGCAGGAGTAATTTGCTCTTGCGGCGTATCCGCTTTATCCTCGCGGGTAAAAGACCAGCCCATGGCTCGAACCATTTGCTCGAACCATGCAATTTGCTCCGTAGGAATATGTAATGTCATAGTGCTCATAATGGCCTCCTTTTGATTTTGCGCTGCAAAATTACAGAAAAAAAATGACACTTGCAAATATTTGTGCCATTTTTCTTTTTTTTAATTTTCAATGTCCTTGCTTTTTTACGCTGTCAAGGCCAGCGGGATGTTAATTATCTTACTTCTTTCAAAATCACCTCAGGGTTCAAATCCATCCGCATAATCGCGGAGAGTTTCTTTCCCAAGTCCTTAACAGAATGACCGCAGTGGTATAAAGTATCGTCAATAATCACCCAGCGGTCATGCGAGGATTGAGACCATTTATGTGTGTTAATAGGTTGTTTGCCTTTGGATGCGTTATGTGTATCGCGCAGCGATTTATACTCTCCGTCCGAGTAGATGTCCGCAGTAACACCTTTAGCACGCACGTCGAGCATATCGAATGTTGCTGCATCGACATAAGGATCAATAATGACCACGCGTTTCTTTGCTGTCTTAATCAATTTCTCCAATAATACGCGTGCCTCAAAGAATTCTCCCTCAAAAAAGATTTGTTCTACTGGAGGCAATGACGTGCGAACAAAGAAATCTATTTTGTTCTGCAAATCATGAATTTGCTCTGTGTGCTCTTGCAGGCGGCGATCAATACGCTGCTCCATATTCATGAGTTGTTGATTGACGGCGTAACCCTTCAGCATATACTCTTTTAATATGCGACTTGCCCACCTGCGAAATTGAGTGCCGCGTTGGGATTTAACGCGATAACCAACCGAAATAATAACATCCAAATCATATAGTCTGGTCGGCCTATCAGAATTAGGAGTTTGCAAAAAATGCAAATTGCTTTTTTCTTCCAATTCCCCTTCTGCAAAGGCGTTTTTAATATGCCTTGAGATGACAGAAATATCCTTTTGGAATAATTCCGCCATTTGCTGTTGTGTCAACCATACAGTATCATCCTCCAAGCGTACTTCTAATTGTACACTTTCATCCGGTTGATATAGTACTATTTCATTCATCTGCGGCGTTTCGATTTTGCGACTGCAAAATTACAATATTTTTTTGAAATATGCAAATATAGGGGCGAAAAAAGCAAATAAATTTGCACAATTGAAGAAAAAGCAGTACTTTTGCACGCGGAATGGCAAAGATAGGTGTTTTTGACAGCGGGTATGGCGGATTGACGATATTGGATGCGATTCGCAAAAAACTCCCCCAGTACGACTATTTGTACTTGGGCGATAACGCGCGTGCGCCGTACGGGACGCACTCGTTCGACGTGATCTATCGCTATACGCTGCAGGCTGTCAAATACCTTATTGAGCAAGATTGCGCACTCATCATTCTGGCTTGTAATACGGCGAGCGCGAAGGCGCTGAGGACGATTCAGCAACACGACCTGCCGGTCATTAACGCTGAAAGAGTGAAGGAGTTAAAGAATGAACGAGTGAATGTCTTGGGTGTAATCCGTCCCACAGTTGAAGCCGTGCCAACCATCACCAAAACCGGCCATGTAGGCATTCTCGCAACACCCGCTACGGTAAGTTCCGAATCCTATGTCCTCGAATTGGAGAAAATAGCACCGGAGTTAACCATTGTTCAGCACGCTTGTCCTATGTGGGTGCCATTGATTGAAGCCGGCGAACATAATGAACCCGGCGCCAAATATTTCATCGGCAAATACCTGCGTGAGATTCTTGCCAAAGACCCGCAGATTGACACCCTCGTTCTGGGTTGTACCCACTATCCGCTGATGAAAGCTAAGATTGATAACTGGCTCGAATTCCGTCACGAACTCGATGAGTCGGAATTCCCGCAACCGACGGACTCACCAAAGGTGACGACTATCGCGCAGGGCGAATTGGAAGCCGATTCTCTCGCGGATTATCTGTCTCGTCATTCCGAGTATCGCGAGCAGCTCTCGCAAGGCGGCACATGCACCTATCTGACTACAGAAAATGCGGATCGTTTTTCACAATCCGCATCGAACTTTTTGTCTGCGCCTATAAGCGCGAAGACGATTCAATTAGGGGAGTAGGAACCTAGGGAACTAGATTATCCAACAGATCCTTCCAAAGATACTTGCAGTAATTTCTGGGCTTCGACGGCAAACTCCATCGGCAGTTTGTCCATGACTTCTTTGGCGTAGCCGTTCACGATGAGTCCTACCGCATCTTCTACGCCGATGCCGCGTTGACGGCAATAAAACAACTGGTCTTCGTTGATCTTGCTCGTCGTCGCTTCGTGTTCTACGGTCGCCGTCGGGTTGGAGATAATCATGTCCGGGAAGGTGTGCGCGCCGCACTTGTCGCCCAACAATAGGCTGTCGCATTGGCTGTAATTGCGGGCATTCTCTGCATGTGCGCCCATCTTCACCAAACCGCGATACGCATTCTGGCTATGTCCCGCCGAGATACCTTTTGATATAATACGCGAGCGCGTGTTCTTTCCGATATGAATCATCTTCGTTCCCGTATCCGCCTGCTGGTAGTTATTGGTCACAGCCACGGAGTAGAACTCCGCGCTGGAGTTGTCGCCGCGCAGGATACAGCTCGGATATTTCCAAGTAATGGCAGAACCGGTCTCAACCTGCGTCCAAGAGAGGCGCGCGTTCTCGTGCGTGATGCCGCGCTTGGTGACGAAATTATAGATTCCGCCTTTGCCGTTTTTATCGCCCGGATACCAGTTTTGCACGGTGGAATATTTGACTTCCGCGTCTTTGTGGACGACGATCTCCACGATCGCCGCGTGCAGTTGGTTCTCATCGCGCATCGGCGCCGTACAACCCTCTAAATAGCTGAGATACGCGCCTTCGTCGGCGACGAGTAACGTGCGCTCGAACTGACCTGTCTTACCGGCGTTGATGCGGAAATAGGTGCTTAACTCCATTGGACAGCGAACGCCTTTCGGCACATAGACGAACGAGCCGTCCGAGAAGACTGCGGAGTTGAGTGCCGCATAGAAATTATCGGTCGGAGGCACGACGCTGCCAAGATACTTTTTGACCAATTCCGGATACTCGCGCACCGCCTCGGAGATCGAGCAGAAAATGATGCCTTTCTCGGCCAAGGTCTCGCGGAAAGTGGTCTTCACGGACACCGAATCCATGACCGCATCCACCGCCATGTTTCCGGCCAGCGCCGCGCGTTCTTCCAAGGGAATGCCGAGTTTGTCGAAGGTCTTCATGATCTCTTCGTCAATCTCGTCTTTCTGTCCTTGCTCTTTCTTCGCTTTCGGTGCGGCGAAGTACGAAATGGCCTGGAAATCTATCTCCGGAATATCGAGGTGCGCCCAGGTCGGCACAGGCATCGTTTGCCACTTGCGGAAGGCCTTCAGGCGGAACTCCAGCAACCATTCCGGTTCGTTTTTCTTCGCCGAAATGAGCCGAACGATATCTTCGTTCAGTCCCGCCGGTACGACCTCCGTCTCAACGTCTGTCGTAAAGCCGTACTTGTACTCTTGAGAAGTAATATTTTCTATTATACTGTCCATAGGTTTTCCTAGGTAGTACTAGGTCTTCCTAAGAAAAAATAAGCCGCCCTTTTTTCGGGCGGCTTGGAGGCCGGTAGCGGAGTCAAACCGCTCTATACGGTTTTGCAGACCGCTGACTAAGTCGCTCATCCAACCGGCCGTTTTTAAATTTGCGGGTGCAAAAGTACTGCTTTTTTTTGAATTACGCAAATTTTTAGGCATTTTTTTTGCAAATATGGGAAAAAAAGAGTAACTTTGCACCCGCAAAAGTTTGTGTTATATGGCAAAATACATCGTTATGGCCGAAGAGGGCGAGTTGCCGTTGATCGACAAAGCCCGCGAAGAGTTGGGGTTGGATCTGCGCGACGCGGAGATTCTTTTTACCGGCGTCGGCGCAATCAATATCATCCGTTCGCTGCAGCACTTAGACCGCGAGGCGGAGTTGTACAATATCGGCTATGCCGGCAGTGCGAACTTTGATTTGGGCAGTTGGGTAGAAGTGACGGAAGTGCGACTGAATCATCCGAATGTGACGTACGCAGAGCCGCGCTTGCCGTTGATTGACGAGTCGCTCGGCGCTGAACTGCCGCTGGAGCACGAGACACGCCGCGCGATTTGTTATACCAACTGCGATTTTGTGCTGGCGTCGGATTACAAGGATTGTGTGTTCGATATGGAATTGGCATTTATTGCGGCGCTGGGATTCAAGCACTTGCATGCTCTTAAGTACGTGAGCGATAACCTTAGTTTGCACACCTATCACGAACACACGAGAGGAGTTGAGTGATGACCACGATTATCTTAAAACCGCATAAAGAAGAGTCGCTGAAGCGTTTTCACCCGTGGGTGTTCAGTGGGGCGATCGCCCGCATCGTTTTGGATGCGGCGCATAAGGCTGCTGCGCCGGAAGAGGGAGAACTCGTTTGCGTGGAGAGCGCGAATAGTGAGACGCTGGGTGTCGGTCATTGGCAGGTGGGTTCGATAGCGGTGCGAATCTTGGAGTTTGGCCTAGCGGAGTTGCCGGCTGATTTCTGGGAACAACGCGTCCGCGCGGCGTATCAGGTGCGCGAGAGTTTGGGGTTAGTGAGAAAGGATAACGACACTTTCCGGTTGATACACGGCGAAGGCGATTGGTTGCCGGGACTGATTGTGGACGTGTATGCGGACACGGCGGTGGTACAAGCTCATTCGGTAGGCATGCACGTGTTCCGCGAGGCGATCGCTGAGGCGATTGTGGCGGTAGTGCCGCAAGTAAAAAACGTGTATTATAAGTCCGACGACACCTTGCCGTTTAAGGCGGCTATTGAGGGGGAAAAGACCGGATGGTTGGTGAAAAAGACGGAGTGCTCTGAGGATTCTGAATTCTGGTCTACGGAGAACGGACTGGAGTTTCGGATTGATTGGTTGAAGGGCCAGAAAACGGGATTCTTTGTGGATCAGCGCGAGAACCGCGCGTTGGTGGAGCGCTATGCGGCCGGCAAGGAAGTGCTGAATATGTTTTGCTACACCGGTGGTTTCAGTTTGTATGCCCTGCGCGGCGGCGCGAAGCGTGTGGATTCGGTAGATGTGAGTCAGAAAGCGATTGACCTTGTGAATGCGAATGTAGCGCATAACTTTCCGAAAGCGAAGAATCATACTGCGGTGACTGCTGATGCGTTCGACTACCTTACGGCGCAGAAGAATGCGGGTCGGACATTCGATTTGATTATCTTGGATCCGCCTGCTTTTGCCAAGCACCGCGATGCGGTGAAGAATGCTCTGCGCGGTTATCAGCGCATCAATGCGAAGGCGATAGAGATGATTCGCCCGGGCGGCATCTTATTCACGTTCTCTTGCTCGCAGGCGGTGGATAAAGAGGCCTTCCGCTTGGCGGTGTTCAGTGCTGCGGCTTCTGTAGGAAGAAAAGTAAGGATTCTGCATCAGTTGCATCAGCCGCAAGATCACCCGATAAATATTTACCACCCGGAAGGCGAGTACCTGAAGGGATTAGTGCTTTATATAGAATGAAACTCGTTTGTTTTGATACCGAGACCACGGGTCTGGATGTGCAGAAAGAGCACATTATTCAGTTGTCGTTAGTGAAGGTGGACACCGAAAGTTGGGAAGTGTTGGACCAGCGCGACTGGTATATCCTTCCGGAAGGGGAGTTTACGATTCCTGCTGAGGCCGAAGCCGTGCATCATATATCGAAGGATTTTTTGCTGGAGCACGGCGTGTCGCTGCGCAGCGTGTACGATGATCTGATGGCGTTCACGGAGGGTTGCGATATCCTCTCGTATAACGGGAACGGATATGATGCGCCGATCTTGCACTATAACCTGGCGCGCTTGGGTCTGAGCTTCGATTTTGACGGTCGCACGTGGTACGACGCGTTGCTGTTGGAGCGCATCCATACGGCAGGGCAGGTGGATGAGAACGGCGAGAAATTACATAATAACCTGACGGCGGCTTATACCCGTTATTACGGTCATCCGTTCGAAGGTGCGCATAACTCGCTGGACGATGTGCGGGCTACGATCGAGGTGTTCAAAGCGCAGGTGGCGGCGCATGGATGGGAATGGGCACAGCGCCCGGAGTTCGGGTTTATCTCTTTCGACCGCTGGTTGGTGAAAAAGGGCGATTACTACTACTTGAATCAGGGCGCGCATCGCAATGAGTCGATTGAGTCGATGCTGCGTATTGACCGTTCGTACCTGGAGTGGATCGTGGATAAATGTCCGACGACGGATGAGCAAACCCGCGCGATCATCAACCCGTATATCGGTCGGTATGTATCGCCTTTCGCACCGACAGGTACGAATGGAGTAAAACCTTCTTCGCGAGGCAAAAAACGCTCCAAAGGTATTATCACGGACGCCGATTTGAGCCTTTTTTAGCAAAAAAACAAAGAAAAACGCTTAAAAATTTGCGTATATCAAAAAAAAGCAGTACTTTTGCACCCGCTTTTCGAAAGAGAAGATATATCGCGGAGTAGAGCAGTGGTAGCTCGTCAGGCTCATAACCTGAAGGTCGGTGGTTCGATCCCGCCCTCCGCAACCAACTATGAGAAAGCACTTTATATTACTCATGACTCTTTACACGCTCTCCGTTTCGGCGGTGGAGCGTGTTTCGTTAGAGCAGTTACAGGCTGATTGGTCTCGCTACGCCAATCGGATGGTTCAAGTCACGACGCCGCTCGTAGTGTGCGGTAGTTATTATGACTCGTTGATTCTGGCTCCGGAGCGCTTGTATTGTCCGGAAGAACGCGCGGTAGGTTTGGCGGACGGCGACAGTACGGACTATTGGCGCATCCAGGCTTCTAATCGCGCGAACTCGATTTGCGTGCATTGTCGTAACACTTATTATAAGGTTCGCACGGGCGATCGTGTGCGCGGGTTTCAAGCGCGCGTGACAAGTGAGCGGCATTTTGTGACGGGCGCAGGCGTGAAGACTTCGCATGCCCGTGTAGCTCCGCTCGCACGAAAGGAGAAAGGTGCAGTGCGCGTGGTAGGCGCGAATGTGGAGAATCTGTTTGCGGACCTTGGCGGATATGCTACGCGGCGTACGACACCGCAACAGAATGCGCTGAAGGTAAGCAAAGTGGCGAAAGGACTGAAGGCAATGAAGGCGGATCTCTATGCGCTGTGTGAAGTGCAGGTTGGTGATAAAGCGCCGACGATGCTTCTGGAGGCGTTGAACAAAGGCGGTAAGAAATACGCGTATGTCTCGATGCCGATGGAGAATATGGACCGTATCGGCGGTTGTTTTATCTATCGTACGGACCGCGTGCAACCGTATGAAGCGCCGCTTTCCGCGTACGCTGATACGAGCAGCCATTACCATGCCCGTATGTTCGCGCAGGGATTTGAATGTCTCGATAAGAAAGGTCAGCCTACGGGCGAACGCTTCATCGTCAGTCTGAATCACCTGAAGTCCAAACGGGCAGGCCGTGGAAATTACGATACGCACCTGAAGCGGTTGTCGAACGTGGACTCGCTATTATCGATGCTCCCGCAAGCGATGGCACTGTACGGTGATTCGGATGTGCTGCTGTTGGGCGATTATAACTGCTATACGCAGGAGTTGCCGATTCAGGCGATTGTGCGTGCCGGTTATCCGGATCAGTTGATGCGTTTTTGTCCGGATGACTATTCGTATGTATTCCGAGGCGAGATGGGGTATTTGGACCGTTGCTTCGCTTCACCATCCATGGCGACGCAGGTGGTACATGTGCAACCCTGGCACGTCAATACCGATTGGTATTACCAGCATGGCGCGTATAGGTTGAAGGACAAGAGCATGCATCGCTACGCGGACCACGAACCAATCGTAGTAGATATCAAACTTCAATAAGAAAAGAGCAGTCATCGAGACTGCTCTTTCTGTGACCCCGCTGGGCGGGTTCTACCTTGCACCTGGCGGTGCGAGCTTCTGTGACCCCGCTGGGCGGGTTCTACCTTGCACCTAGCGGTGCGAGCTTCTGTGACCCCGCTGGGGCTCAAACCCAGAACCTTCAGAACCGGAATCTGACACTCTATTCAATTGAGCTACGGGGCCGAAGAGGTTACCTGCGGTTTCCTCCTAAAAAGATCAGTATGTAATACACCAGTGTGGCGAGCGACGAGAGGGCGGCTACGACGTAGGTATAAGCGGCGCTATGCAGTGCATCGGACGCCATCTCTGTGGTCTCGCGATCGGTGAGGCCTGATTCTTGCAACCAGTTCACAGCGCGCTGACTGGCGTTGACTTCCACCGGTAAGGTGATGAAAGAGAAGAGGGTAGTCAGTGCGAAAAGACCTATTCCTGCCAGCAGGATCTGCGGAAAACTCTCAATCAACAGCATACCGGCGAGGAGAATCCACGTCATCCAGTTGCTGGCAAAAGACACTACGGGTACTAAAGCCGAGCGCATCTTCAGCGGCGCATAAGCCGTGGCATGTTGAACCGCATGTCCGCATTCGTGTGCAGCTACCGCTGCGGCTGCTACGTTCGTGCCGTAATACACATCTTTCGAGAGATTGACGGTCTTGGTAGCCGGATTATAATGGTCGGTGAGTCGGCCGTCGACATGCGTAATCTGCACATCCGTGATACCATGGTCACGCAGCATTTTGGCAGCTACGTCGCGCCCGTTCATAGGCAGTGCTTCTTTGCCATATCGCTCAAATTTCTGTTTGAGCGAATACGAGACAAGCCAACTTGCCAAGGCAATGGCGATAAAGATAATCCAATATATAGTCATTGTACTCATGCTTTTGCTTTCTTTTTGGCTTTCGCTTCTAACATCTTACATTTGCGGCATTCACCATAGAGCAGGAGCGTATAGTGCTGCATAAAAAAACTCTGGGTCTTCTGCTCCCGGATGATATAGTCGATAGCCGGTGAGCGGAAATTAGTGGTTCGTCCGCACTTCTGGCATATGCGCTGCATCCGGATCGAGTTGCCGGTGATCAGTTCGTACTCCGTTGCCTGGTGTCCTTTCTGGCGCTTGGTAGCATGGATGATCTGCGCATCCAGGAAGAGTTGCAAGCAGTTGTAGATCGTTCCCGAAGATATACCATCCGACTGACAGGCTTTTTCCAGGTGTTCTGCGGTGAAGGGCTGAGGCAACATACATGCTTGCTCCAACACCTTTTCCCGGATAGCGGAATAGCGACCATCGTGCTCTTGCAAGTACGCATTCATCCGCTCCAGTGCTGCACCGAAGATTTTGAAGACCTTGCCCATTAGATCGCTTTGATATATGCGCGGTGTTGCTTATGCCGCTTGTGGTCGAACTGCGTAAAATTCGCAATGTTCTTGGTGTTCGTCTCCAATATGTTGGTCGTCTCCAGTATTTTGATACCGTACTTGTTGATGATAGGTATCTGGTCCTGGAAGAACAAGGCATTGATACCTTTGTCCTGGTAGTCCGGACGAACGGCGATGAGCAGAAAACTGAACGAATTCATCTTCTTTGCCCACAGCGCTTTCAGCAGGTAGTACCAGCCGAGCGGCAGTAATTTGCCACGACATTTACGCAACGCATCCGAGATATCAGGCATACCCAAACCGACACCTACGATCTCGTCTTTCTCATTCACAACCAGTGTCACGAAGTCGAAGTTCAGCAGCGGGAAATACATGTTCTTGTAGTAGTTCTTCTGCTTCATCGTCATCGGTTGGAAGTTGTACAAAGTCTGGTAGGCCTCGTCAATGACGTCCATATACTCGATGCCGTACTTGCGCACCAGTTCGCGCGAGTTCTTCACTTTGTCCACGCGTACGTGCGAGCGTTCCTTTACTATATCGGCGATGCGGCATAAGCGCTCCGGACAGCCGTTGGGCGGATAGACTCGGAACTCAAACCAGTCGGCTTCTTTTGTCAGTCCGTAGGCCTCCATATGCTTCACGTAATACGGGTAGTTATACAGCGAAGCCATCACCGCGGGATAGTCATACCCGTCAATGAGCAAGCCTTCGTGGTCGAAATCCGTAAATCCTACCGGACCGTTCAATGCATCCATGCCGCGTTCTTTTCCCCACGCTACAACGGTATCCAGCAGGGCACGACTTACCTCCAGGTCGTCAATGAAATCGATCCAACCGAAACGGACATGCTTATAACCCCATTTCTTGTTGGCGCGATGATTGATGATACCGGCGATACGTCCCACTGCTTGACCGTTCTGAAACGCCATCCATAGCTGAAACTCACACACCTCCAACGCAGGATTTTTCTCCGCGTCGAAGCAGTTCATCTCATCGAAGAAGAGGGGAGGGCAATAGTACGGACAATCGGCATACAAATCATTAGCGAACTGAATGAATTTTTTCAGTTCGCGTTTCGTGTTAATTTGTCGAATCTCTATTGCCATTAAGTGGAGCATAGGGGAGTCGAACCCCTGACCTCAACATTGCGAACGTTGCGCTCTACCAACTGAGCTAATACCCCTTTTTGTGGAGCTAGCGGGAGTCGAACCCGCGTCCAAACAAGGAACAATTCCGCTTTCTACACGCTTATCTTGGCCTTCGTTTTCGTCCGGTA
The DNA here is from genome assembly GCA_900318245.1 of uncultured Bacteroidales bacterium. Taxonomy (GTDB): domain Bacteria; phylum Bacteroidota; class Bacteroidia; order Bacteroidales; family Paludibacteraceae; genus Colicola. The sequence continues at coordinate 35,554 of ONJT01000022.1, read as the reverse complement.
GCAAGACCCAAGCCACCAACTACCGGCTTATCTGCTAAGTTCTCGATACCGCATCGCAGCCTGCGATATCTATTCTGTGAATTCCCGCACCGCTATATCCTTTCAGCCCACAGACTCGGCTTGGAGCGATGTCTCGTTCAGGCGCCTTGCGCCCGAAGAAAGCTAATCTACTATACTTCGATTAGGCAGCGAGAGCATACTCATAGTTGTTGCCAGTTATGTGTCGAAGCGAGATTTACGAGCGTTGCCTCATTGCTCGGCGTGCTTACACAACCATTCTACCTGCTGTCAAAACCAAATAGCCCCCGGAGGTGTCCCCGTTAATCGGGGAAACCGGCCTCCGCCGGAAGGGGCACTATACCCCTTGATTGCTAAAAGCGAGCGCAAAATTACTGCTTTTTTTTGAATTATGCAAATATTTTTGAATTTTTATTCAAAAGAGAGGTAGGGAGCGAGGCGTTTGAGTTCATTTTCGCTGAATTCCGGCAGATGTTGCAAGTCCTCGATGCTCTTTAGACGTGTGCGCTTCCTGCGGAGGGCGTAGATGGCTTTTGCTTGCTGATAGCGGATGTAGGGATGCTGTTGGAGCCGTTCTGCTGAACTGCTGTTGACCGGTATGGTCTGCACGTCTTTGCTATCGGCGGTAAAATGATTTAACAGGGTGTCCAAACGCAGTTTGGCAAACGCTTCGTCTGTCAGTTGGGAGGGACTGGCATATCCGCCTAACTGCTCCCTATACCGGATGATCTGCATGGCGGTATAACGACCGATGCCGCGGATGAACTGCAGTTCGGTGGTGTCCGTATGGTTGAGATCCAAGACGGTATCTTTCTTGATATGCCGAGCATAATACCATCCGACGGAGTCGCGCCAGAGAGAGTCGGCTACGCGAAACGAGTCATAGGCCAGTTGCCGCTCGCGTTTCCATTCGTCGCGACGCATCGAGTCTGCCAAGCGGAAGGAGTCATAGCGCTGTTCGCGTTCTTTGGACCATTGCGCATATCGTAACGAATCGACACGCCGCATCGAGTCCTTGCGCTGTTCCCACGTGCGTTTGACGGGTTCTTGCGGTGCTTGTAATTCGGGGTCATTCGAAGGCCACAGGGCTACCATCAACCATATGATCAGGAAAATGCCGAATAGGATAAACGCACCGATACGTTGCTCTTTGGCCAGTATATGTCGGTCTTTCTTAGCCATTGACTGTCATCTCTGCCGTTCCATCCGCAAGATGCGAAGTGACCTGATCGCCCGGTTGCAGTTCCGCGATAGAACGAATGATTTTTCCGTCTTTGGTCAAGAGACTGTACCCGCGTTGATAGATGCGTTCGGGGTTACATGCCGCTAAACGTTGCTCTAAGAGTTCTACGCGATGTTGGCGAACAAGAATCTGCCGTTCTGCCGTGCGGTGCAAGCGAATGAATAGATCTGCGAGGCGGTCCATCTGCGCATCCATCCGATGAATAAGCCATTCGGCAACGGCCGTAGGAGTCTTCAGCGCTTCGTGCGCCACCAGATCCAAGACCGATATGTCACGGGTGTGACCGATGCCGGTCAGTACCGGCAGCTCGCACTGCGCACACACGGCGCAGAGGGTATAGTCGTCAAAACAACTGAGATCCGCTGTGGCTCCTCCGCCACGAATGATGACTACGGCATCGAAAGCCTGACTGTCTATCTCATCCAGCGCCGCGATGATGGAAGGAGCAGCCCCTTCGCCTTGCATCGTAGCCCCGAAAAGGGATAGAAGGAAAGAATAAGGAGAAGCTTCTAACTGATGCTTGAAGTCTTCGTAACCGGCCGCTTTCGGCGAAGAGATAACGGCGATGCGGCGAATGAGAGTAGGCAAGGGGAGTAATTGCTGGGCGTCTAAGAGTCCGTCTTTCTGCAGTTGGGCAATCGTCTGTTGCCTTTGCCGTGCGAGGTCGCCGAGTGTGTAACTCGGGTCGATGCCGATGATAGAGAGACTCAATCCATAAACGGCGTGGTACTGTATCTCCACTTCTACGAGCACCGACATGCCCGGTTGCAGCGCTTGCCCTGTCTCCGACTCAAAATAGGTCGTGAGCATCTCTTTTGTTCCGGCCCAACAGGTGGCCCGCATCTTCGCGGACTTTCCTTCAATGAGGTCCAGATACATGTGGCCTCCGCGTTCGCTGAGGCTGCTGATCTCGGCTTTCACCCAGTACGAAGCGGCCAGACTGTCGTCCAGCGCTTCACCGATGAGGGCGCATAGTTCGGAGAGAGTTAGTGTCGCCACGGGTCGCAAAGGATACAACGCTGTTGTGCCTTTAAACTAAAGAGAACCGTAAAGCGTACGCCGACAGTGAGATTACGCACCCAGAGTTGATTGCCGTTAGCGACATCCGTCGTGAAGACGTGATTCATCTTGAAGGTATGGAAATCATACAGTCCGCGTTGTTGTGCCTCTATCTTTGCCGGATCGGTCTCGGCTTCGTTGATGTTGAGATCGTATAGTTTATTGGTCCCGTTGGGGCTGATGTTGGGCAGACTGATGTCGATAAAGGCCGCGATACGCATGCGGCAGTCTAAGTTATCGGACTTGCTGGTGCGGTATTGCTGAATCACCTCATAGGTGTTGAACTCGTAGCCGCCTTCGAGGTGACCGATAATATCGAGATTCTCGACACCGGTTTTACCCAAGCGAATCGGCAGTTTACCTCCGTCGGCAGAGAGCGGTACATCTTTGCGGAAGCCATGATTATCCATTTCCTCAAAAACACCCATATAATCGTCGAAGACCGCACGCGAGGTACAGGTGGCATTGATGCGTGTCTTTCCGCCGAAGGCGTAGTTGACTTGCGCGCCGAGCATCACATAACCCACACCGCCTTGACCGGAGATATAATAACCGAAGTTGATAGGCAGTTGGGCGTAATAGAGTTCCGCCATGTCGCTGCGTTCGCCGAAGACATGCTTCATGTTAAACGGCATACCGTCGTAGGGGTCGGTCATCGGATAGCGTTTCCCGATATCCGGATTGGAGAATCCATTGAGGAATGTGGACGCACTCGCCGGAATACTTTCTGCCTTAAGCGGTGTGGTCACATGCTGAATCCCCACACCGACACCGGTTTGCAAGAAGAAGTTCTTGACGTGGAACTCATATAGGAACTTGCCGTTAGCGGCCCATCCGCCCGGCGTACTTTGAACTCCTTGAATATTAGACAGGAATGTACTCCAACCTCCATCTACAGAGAAACCGAGGTAGTGGCCCGATCCGGTATATGTGGTGGAATGCAGGCCAAGCGAGTTCCGTGTCTTATTCGCATCCCTAGCGGAGAAGCCTTTCACTTTCGAGAGGTTTCTCTCCGCCTTGGAGGATGTGGAATAGCGGTTCTGCCCCCATGTCGCAATAGAGGCGAGGCAGAGGCTTAGAACGATGATTTGTCGCAGTTTGGACATGTGTCTTTTACGATTACTTTAATGGCTCTATATGATTCTTTTGACTCCTTATCCGACGACCATACCTGAACGATATACATTCCTTCTACGGACGGTATGGACACCGGTGTGGACTGGCCGTGGTATGTGCCTTTGGAGATGAACTGACCATCCACGGTGTTGATGCGGTACTCGCCGCTGCTGTTCTCGTTGAGCGAGAGGATGTGTATGGATCCTCCGCGCGGAACGCAGGTAGGCGTTACGGCAATATAGTCACTCGAAGGACCATGGTCTTTGCCCGGGTCTGTCGAGGAGTTCGGCATGGCTTTTACGACGATCGGACAGGTGGGTTCGGAACTGATCACAGCGCCGGTGATATCCGTCTCAGTGAGCACGACGTGGTATTCCGCGGTTTGCTCCGAGTCGTATATCAGACCTTCCGGCACATAGAGATATGGCTTGGTGTATCCGAACATCTTTTGTCCGTTGCGATACCACTGGAAGCCGTTCCATGCGTAACCGCCGTTGTTGTTCTCATCCAGCAAGACAATCAGGTCACCATGGCGTTGAACCATCACCCATGCTGGGTAGTTCACTTTCACCTCGATATCATAGGTCATCTGACCTGCGCCGGAGCAAGTGCCGTTCTGGAAACTGATGGTTGCATGATAAACACCGGGCGTCGGATAGTCTTCACGTGTTTCGAGTTGCGGAATCGGCAGGTCGAGTGCGTATACCGAGTCTACTTTCCATTCGCTCTCCGGACGAACGATAGCCTGGTCAATGATATCCACGAAGCCAATCTCGTGTGCATCATCGGCGTACTGGATGCTGAAACTCGTCGGGTGACCGCCCTTGTACGAATAGCGAATGGCATAGGTTGCTTCGGTATTTGCTTCGCCGAAGCATACGGGAGTAGGCTCGACGGTGATCTGCGAGGACTTCACTACGGAGAGGGTAAGTGTGGTTTTGGTCTTACATGGCTTGCCCTCCTCTTGAACAAACCTCACGTATGTGCCAGCAGTGCTTAAGATAGTATCGCCGAATTGGTAAGTCTCGCCTTCGCATATCGTAGTGCTCATGGTGATAGGCGGCAGCGATTCGAGGATCTCATAGTAGAGCGTGAGCACGGAGTCGCAGAAACATGCTACCGTCTTCAAGCTATCGCGTACGATGTATGAATGGCCGATTTCCAAGTCCGTGGGAACGATATTGCCCGACACCTTGTTTGTCGCATTGCCTTTCGCGTCTGTATAACGATTGATCGGATTGCCTGCACTGTCGAACAAGTATAAGTTGCTCGGGATATGCTCTTCACCATTGCGCAACAGCCAGTGGAAATCATCGTCGTTATAGCATACCATCGTGTCATAGGTATACGGCTCGATATAGATGGCTCGGAAGCGTCTCAAATCGGCTTCGTCACCCTCGCAAGGCCATACACCGTAAGCAGGAGTGTAACTAACGATGACTTCACGGGTGTCGATACATGTGACGGTTGGGTCTTGCGGCTGTATGATGTTACGTATAGTATCCGGAACCGTTGTTCCTGCCTTATAGCACACGGAATCCCGTTTCCAATCCGGGGCCCATTTAGGATCGTTGAAGCACCTGTTCTTAGGCTCACGTACCACTCCGTCGCCGAAGACTACCAAGTCTAATATACAGATAGAGTCGACGCAGATACCGCGGCTCAGATATTGCTTAGCGCATAAGGTATCGGTTGCTGTTGCATGCCGATTTTTCAAAACCTGTTCGCTAACGACAATATCTCTGTGACCTACCCAATGATAGGTGTCGCTTGCGCACACCTCAACGGTACCAAGACTTTCGCTTACGTTCGCATTTACCAAATAGGTTGGATAGACGGTTACATTTTGCACAAACACCTCGAAAGAACCGTCAGCATTCAGTACAGTGTCTATCAGCAGGTAGGTGCGCGTACCGTCCGCGTTATAGTGATAGTCTCGGCTACCACGGTTAGTGGAGGGGTCGAAATAATCGACCTCGTCGATGACATTTCCGTTCTCGTCGTAGTAGTAGCGGAAGTAATCTCCTGTCGTATAGGCGAACGTATGGTAGCGTGTGCCATCCGCGCGCGCTACGGTCGTGTCGCCGCCAAAATGCCACGGTTCGGTTACTCCTTCATCCATCACATCGCCGTTATCACCCAGATTGATGGCGGGTAAGATACTTGTCTTGTTTACCGTGATATTCAGGAAGGTCGTACTATCGCAAGATATACTTCCCTGTGTTCCGTCGGAGAGTTGTGAACTATGATAGATACCACTTAAGGCACCTGCTGTTTCCTTCTCTATAAGTTCCTCCGTGATGATGACCGCAGAGTCCACTTTCGCCACAGTCTTGAGTTCCTCCAGGTTCTTTATGCTCGGATGGGTGAGGAAGAAGTCCTGACCTACAAAGAGCACTTGCGGATTCGTGAAGAAACGCAGCGTGTCATACGTATAGAGCGTGCGCTCATACGTGGAGCGATCTTTGTTGGCATCCTCCCGGTAAATAGGAAGCACGAACATACGTACGCCCTCGATACTATCGCATTCTACCGGTTCCTGATCGCCGGTTTCAGGGTCTGTCCAATACTTCGTTTTGGTCTTTAAGTCATTACCGGATATCAATACGGTATCTTTGTCTACGGAGAATTCGATACCTTTGAATGTTCTCGTCTCTCCTGGAACTTGGCACAAAGTAGTATCTTCCGTCGTGACATAAGCCGGATAAATCGTCAAGTGTCGATAGAAATGCGCATCCAGACCTGCTACCGGCCAAGGAGGAGAAACAGTCTTACGATGTTCCTCTAACCGGACGGTTTTCGGTAACTCACTCAAATCAGTATAGTAGTCCTGCAGGTCCACAGAGATAATGGTATCTCCGGCTTGCCATGTATAGGGTGTCTCGTTGCTACAAGCCCATGCGTACGTATGCTCCTCTTGTACGTCCGCTACCGGAACCTGCAAAGTCACTGTCGAGTCGCAGACATCCGTCAACGCACCGTCATCGCGCGTATAGGGGCGAGTGGTGATGGTCGTTGTCAACGTATACATATTCTTGCCCGGAACTACGGTCCATCCTTCCGGTACCACTCCGTATTCTTGGAGCACGGCGATGGGCTTGCCCCCGGGGTTCGGGATGGTGTCGGTAAGCACTCTCTCTCCGGCCCAGATCACGCCGTGCCACTCAAACCATTGTTGGGTCGAGATAGGCGTGTAGGTCTCCTTGGTCTCGTATATGGGCTGAAGGATAACCGTCTGATAATAAATTCTATGGCAAGGAATGTCCACAATCGTATCCGCCAGTTCGTAAACGATACGCGCAGTCTTGGAGCGATTGATACGCAGCGGATTGGTCTCGTTGTGGTAACGCTTCCTGGTGTTAGGCTTGCCTTTTTCATAGGCCCAGAACGGAGAGTGCTCCGGCCATTTATGTTCTATTTGCGTGCCGTCATCGTAGCAATATACAACCGTGTCGTAATGAGTCTCTACCGGGTTAACCGTCACCTTGTATTGGATAATATACGGACAACCATCCGAGTTGACACATTCTATCTCGGGGCTGTAATACACAACTCCCGTTAGAGAATCTCTCGGGTTGAAGACCCATTCAAAGGTTTCGTCCTTAATGTCACGGTCAGAACGCTTGTCGACAATCAATAGAGGATCATCTTTACATAACTCCTTCTCCTTGATACGCGTCTCATCGTGGTGGAGGAAGGTGAGGTGTAGGATATGGCGTTCACCGACACACCCGGAGAAACTGGTACCGGCAGGATAGGTGGCTCTCGGGTGATTATATACACATACATTCGTTCCCTCATGTATACCGTCTACACCGACTTGATAGGGAATGTCTATGTGCTTGGTAAAGCGTCCGTCGTACCAGTTGTAGTCAAGAGACCATGTGAATCGCGTATTACAGGTCGTTTCGTCATCGTGTATGTACTCCTTGATGGGCCAAACATAGAAACTCAGTTTCAGCGAATTGTCACATCCGAGGACTTTGCGCGATGAATGAAGCGTAGCGCCGTACTTGTCAATCCACTCCTGCATCTTGTCACTACAATCTGTTTTGAGAATGATGTCGGTGCTTTCAAACTGCCAATACAACTTACTGTCGCCCAAGTACGTCCAGCCATTAGCTCCTATATTGCCATTGTTCTTGCAGGCGGTAAAAGTGCCGGGGAAATCAAAGTTCTTGAAGAAATCGCCGAATTGCTTGTCTTTGAGTTGGTCGGGGACATCTGCCAGATCATCTTCACACAAATAACCGAGGTCCAATACTTTCACGTCGCTCTGGCAAAGCAGCACGCGTAGCGTGGCAATCGAATCATTCTCACATCCGTTGACGGTGGTATAATATTGCGTGAAAGCGCTATTTCCGTCGACTCCGTTTTCTCCTACTACTAGCGGAGTGAGTACACTTTCTTTTGTCTCCGGGTTTACGAAGAACTTAATGTAATATTTACCGTCTTGCTCTACGATGTCAGGATCGTTGGTACAACGGATAAGCCAGGTGGTGTCGTTGTAACTGCGGAACGTACGCACGATGGTACTCAGTGTGTCTTTCTGCCAGTTGTCTTGCTCTGTCTCATCGCACAAAATAGGCTGGCGATATAGAATGGCACGCACCTCAAAGTCCTCATACGGATGGCGCTGTCTGGCTGATCTGTCTTTCTCCGGCAACACGAAGAACCTCGTCTCGAGGAACGGATTGCTTAGACCGCCTTCTTGGTATTCGTACTTGTGCGTTGCGTCGTCCACATGCGTGTATTCCGTACGCGCTTGGTTACTTTGATTGATACGCATCACTTCCCACTTGATAGCGTCCCAATCGTTATGGATGATAGCCGGGAAACGCAATTTAGTGCTGTCGCATATGAAAATCGTGTCGTATTGAGTCGGTATATTGGGCAGCACTACTTTGTCCAGATACCAACCGCCGCCGTTCGCTTTGTCCGGATACTTGGTGTTGAAATCTGCGCCATGTACTTCCTTTGGCTCGTATTTCTTGGAGAGGAACAATGAGTCCTCCACCGGTGTGCAGTCGTAGCCAATCGGGTAGAGACACGCTTGACTATTCTCCAAACCGTATACATATCCGCCGAAACCTTTCTCCGCAGCCGTGAGAATCTGATAACCTTCTTCCTCACTCGGAATAGGAATGCGGGCATACTGATAACCGCTGTATACATTGCCGGGTAAGTTCTTGAACAAACTCGGAGGTACGGCCGTCCCGTTGCGTTTGAGCGTGGGAATGGTCGTTTTCTTTGCCCACACTACCAACTCATAACTCATTGGTTGTATCTCTTTCAGCGGATTTTGATACGTTGCGAATACCGCGGTGTCCGTCAAGTGTTCCAACGGCGTAATCATCGTCATGGACGGGTCACCTTGGTACTGCGGGATATTGTTCACCAGATATCCGTTGTAGACGGCACTGGAGGTGAAGAGGTTGACCTGAATCGGTTTGTCTGCCTTGATAACCACCGTACTGTCTTCCAACGTAGCACCGAAGCCGTGCACGTGGTACGCATCAATGAGTCTCGACCACTTTTCTCCGGAGAGCATGTTGTCCTTCGTCTGTGGTCCTTGGGCGGTGGTTAACGTCACTTTGGTGTCGTTGTCCCGCGCGATGATATCCACTTTATTGATCTGCGTATGAAGACCTGTCAACGGCACAATGAATTCCGTGCCCCAGCGGTCAATCGGCAATAATTGCTCAAAAGCATGGTCGAAGGTTGCATTCGGCAGGTCGGTGGTGAAAACGGCCGTTTGGTTTCCGCTCCATACTGCTACCGGCCGATCTGTACAGATCGTTGCTCCGGATAAGTCAATGGTATTCGCCGGGTTTTCCGGATCAGCCGTTGCGCGAACAATATAAATCTGGTAAGGCTGCGGGAAAGTCGCCGTCAGTGTGCCGGTACTTCCTTTGCTGGTTTTTACGTTATCCGGCAACTGGATTTTAATATTCGTACCGGCCGCTGTGGACATAACTACAAACTCCGTTGCGATATTGTCTTCTTTGTTACAAGCTACGATATATTCGTGTCCCAGCGCTTGTTTCGGCAGCACATGCGAACCGTCCAAAGAAAGACTCTTGTCGGTAGTACCAATCTGGTTGACCGCATACACGGTCATCTTCACGCCGTTCTTACTATAGATGTGCACACCTAACGTGAGCGGGATCTCTACATTGTCTTTCTCGTGGGTGATATCCCAATAAGCGAGATCCGCGTCCATGTCGATGACCTCCGTGGAGTTAACCGCCACGGGGTATTCCTGACGAAATGAACCGCATTGCACAACCACTGTATTCTCCGTGATCTCCGGATGACCGGGCACTTCTCGGGAACTAACCAAGAATTGCAACTTCAAGTCAGGAGCATTCCGCTGAGCGGTTCCGTTCGGCAAAAAAGTGGCATAGAAATCATAACCCTCGGTACTCGTAACCGGCGAAACGGCTAAGGTCTTCTGAGCCCGAAGAACGAGGGCCAAACAGAGGGCATATATCAGTACTGATAATTTACGCATGTGTCTCATGTTCGTGCACATTATTCATTTAGGGCGCAAAGATACAAAAAATTTTGCATCCACACAAATAAAAATGCAATTTTTATACCAAATCAGCGATTTTTAATAAGAAATGTACTAAAAAGAATAAAAATCAGGTAATACACAACAACCATTCCTAACCCGATATGCACCGAGACCGTACTGCCCGGAAGATGCTCTATCCAACCCGTCGAATGATTCATTGCCCATGCCAAACCGTACGTCATTTTGCCCATCATCGTTCCCAACCAACTGCCGCCCAAGACAATCGTAGCCAGCCCGCAAGGAACCAATAATGTCGCGAGTGGTAACACAATCAGATTAGTCAACAGAAAATAACAGCTGATTTGCCCGAAATAGAACATCGTGATAGGTAAAGTGCCTATCTGCGCCGCAAGAGACACGATGATAATCCCGAGAAAATAGAGTCCGATTTGTTTGAAAAATCCTTGCTTAGAAGGCAGGGTAGGAGTCAGGCTTTTTGCCATCACTACGATTGCTGCCGTAGCTGCAAAACTCAGCTGAAAGCTGACGCTCCATAAATCCGTCGGACGCACTGCCAAGATCAATACCGCTGCTGCGGCGATGGTATTCAGACTAAAAGCCGGCCGGTACAGCATCCTTCCCGTCTCAAAGATCGTCACCATCGTCACCGCCCGGACTACCGAAGGCGTCATACCCGTCAACCACGCGTAGCCCCACATCACCGCAATAACAACTCCGCTAATCACACATCGCCCGAATCGGTTCTCGTACAGCGGTTTGAAGCGTCCGCCTAAGGTCAAAAGCCACAATACCAACCCGTACAAAATACCCGTGTGCAAACCACTCACGGCCAGCACATGTGCAGCGCCGGAGGCCTGAAATTGCCGCCGTATCTCCGGGTCAATATCATCTTTATAACCCAGCGTCAACGCACCCGTTGTGGCCAACTCATCCCCGCTTAAACCGGCTGCTGCCAAGCGCCGGTATAATCGCACTTGCAACGGCTCTTTATGTTCCTTTGCCGGCAAAAGATTATACCGCGCTGCGAACGCTCTGCCCGTCCTTCGCGACCATTCAATCTGCGTCTTCGCCACTACGGTATCACCCCAACTCGGCAAGGCCCGCGTACTATCTCGCAATAGATACAAATAAACCTCTAAGCCTCTAATCCCTAACTCACTCATCCCTAACTCCTTCATCCCTATCACCTTCGTCTCAAACCGCTCGCACTTGGCTGTCGGTTTCGGCGCACTCTCAATCACAAATCCGTACGTCTTCACCTCTTCCCGCTGCGCTTCTGTACCCGTTTCTTCTGTCTGCGGCACAAACGGTCGAAAATGGTCAAAAAGAAGTATTGCTGCTACCAATGGCAACAGCAATACAATCATCGGGTATGCACGTATTTTGCTTAGCATGTGCTTATCATCTCGGGGTAATATCGTATCCTACCCATCCTTATAATATACAAAGTATATTATGCCGTGATTTTCATCTTATGTATCACTTCTATTGGATCTTTCGCTCCGAAGACGGCACTTCCGGCTACCAGCACATCCGCGCCGGCGTCGAACAATGCATGCGCATTCTCTACGTTCACACCGCCGTCAATCTCAATCAGCGTCTGCAGCCCCCGCTCCTCTATCTCCGCCTTGATAAAGCGAATCTTATCCATCGTTTCGGGAATGAATTTCTGGCCTCCGAAGCCCGCAAAAACCGACATCAGCAACACCATATCCACCTTGTCCAAATACGGAACCAAACGTTTTACGTCAATGTCCGGATTGATGGTAAGACACGTCCTCACGCCCTTCGCCTTAATCAAATCCAGGATAGGCAGCGGATCGTCCACAGCCTCCAAGTGAAAACCTACCGACCACGCACCCGCATCGCAAAATCGCTCCACGTATTTCTCCGGATGAACGATCATCAGGTGCACATCCAGCGGCTTTGTGCAATACTTGCGCATCGGCTCCATCAGCGGAAAACCGAACGAGATATTCGGCACAAACGTACCATCCATCACGTCCACATGCAACCAGTCCGCTTCACTGCGGTTAATCATTTCCAAATCCTGTGCCAAATGACCGAAATCGGCCGACAAAACACTTGGTGCAATCAGTCTCATTTTGATTCGTTAAATACAAGTTTATATCCTTTGCCTCTCACCGCCGCAATCGAGTATCCGGCGCGTTCCACAAATCGACGTAAGTGATTGATATACACGCCCATAGAGCGCGAAGTGAAGGCATTGTCTTCCTTCCATAACGAGGCTAAAATACGGTGCCTGTCCACTACCTCATCTTCGTTCCGACAAAGCATCAAAAGCAGGTCACTTTCGCGTCCCGAAAGATGCTCGCCGTCGAAGGTCTGATGCGTTGCATCGAACGTATGTCCGTTGAGGTTAAAAACCCGCTGTTTGCTCTCGTTTTGCTTCTTTACACGACGCAAAATAGCCTCTATCCGGTAGATCAAAATATCCATCGAAAAGGGCTTGAACTGATAGTCGTCGCACCCTAATTGGAATGCACGCATCTGACTCTCGCGATCGGTGCGGGTGGTCAATACGATGATCGGCAATTCCGAGTAGCGGTGATGAATCTCGCGCAACAAATCATACCCGTTCATCCCGACGCCCTGAATCTCCATCAGCACGAGATCGGCGTACGTCGCCGAGAGAAAATCCAGTCCCTCTTTGCCCGAATCGACGGCATGACTTTCGTACCCGCGACTACAAAAGTAGTCGCAGAGCACCGTCGAGAGGCTGATATCGCCGTCTATGATGAGAATTTTTGCGCTCATACCAACAAATTCGCTGCAAATTTACAAAAATTCTTGCATATGTGCAAAAAAAATCGTAACTTTGCAGCGAAAAAAAAGAAAAATACCATGAGTAAGATTCTTTTAATATCTACGGGCGGAACCATCACGATGGTTCGTGACGCCGTGTCCGGCGCACTTGTGCCGGCGGATATGGAGACCTTCAAGGCCTTTATGCCCGAGCTCTCTGCCGGTGATTTCCAAGTGGAGATTCAGGCTTTTACGCCCCTTATCGACTCTTCGGATATCGGTCCTGCCATTTGGGAGCAGATGGCACGCACGGTCTATGACCATTACGACGAATACGACGGATTCGTCATTCTGCATGGCACGGACACCATGTCATACTCCGCGTCGGCTCTCTCTTTCATGCTCGAGAATCTCGGGAAACCTGTCGTTTTCACGGGTTCGCAACTGCCGGTCGGAGTGCTTCGCTCGGACGCGAAGGAAAACCTCTTGACGGCTATCGAGATAGCGGCCGCGAAGGATGAAGAAGGCAATGCAATCGTGCCTGAAGTGACGATCTATTTCGAGGATCGGCTCTTCCGCGCTAACCGTACTACCAAGCGCAATGCTGAGCATTTCTCGGCTTTCAACAGCTACAACTATCCTGCGCTTGCGAAGGCCGGCGTGCATATCACCTACCTGCCGCATCTCGTTCGTTATTCCGATCCGACCAAACCCCTCACGCTCCATACAGCGTTTGATACCAACGTGGCAGTTCTCAAACTCTTCCCTGGTATCCAACCTGCCGTCGTGCGCGCGCTGTTGCGTACGCGCGGTCTTAAAGGAGTAGTCCTCGAGACTTTCGGCGCGGGAAATGCACCTTCCGATAAATGGCTGTACCGCGAACTCAAAGCGGCCGTGGATCGCGGCATCATCATCGTCAATAAGACGCAGTGTAACACCGGTTCGGTGGAGATGGGACTCTATGCCGTCTCGCTCAACCTCATGAAAGCCGGCGTGCTCTCGGGGCATGACATCACGACCGAAGCATTGCTCACCAAGATGATGCTTCTCCTTGGAGAACAACCCGAGAACGCGAAGGAGTTATTATGCAAAGACCTCTGCGGCGAAATGACAATAGATTAGAATCATAGTTCTACCTAGTTAGACCTAGTTCTACCTAGATTAATTAATAAACACCAATAATATGAAAAACTTAGAACCCAAAGGCCTGTGGTCCAGTTTCTACAGCCTTACCCAAATCCCGCGTCCCAGCGGCAAACGCAAAGAGATCGCGGACTTCTTAGTGAACTACGGTAAATCGCTCGGTCTGGAGACCCTTCAGGACGAGATAGGCAACGTCCTCATTCGCAAACCCGCCTCGCCGGGCTACGAGAACCATCCGGGTGTCATCCTTCAGGGACACATGGACATGGTACCTCAGAAGAACTCCGACAAAGTCTTTGATTTTGAGAAAGATCCGATTGAGGCCTATATCGAAGACAACGGCGAATGGGTAACAGCCGACGGAACGACGCTCGGTGCCGACAACGGTATCGGCGTAGCTACGGCTATGGCCATTCTCGCCGATAAGAATGCCGTGCATCCTCCTTTGGAGGCGTTCTTCACCATCGACGAAGAAACCGGTATGTATGGCGCCAATGACCTCAAGTCCGGTTGGCTCAAGGGCAAATACCTGCTGAACCTCGACTCCGAGACCGAGGGTGAGTTATACGTAGGCTGCGCCGGCGGTATTGACTCCGAAGCTACTTTCCGCTACGAACCCGTAGAGGTCGAAGAAGGCGACATCGCCCTGCGTGTATCGGTGAAAGGTTGCAAAGGCGGCCACTCGGGCTGCGACATCCATCTCCAGCGTGCGAATGCCATCAAGCTCCTCTTCCGCTTCCTCAAAGACGCGGTTGCGAACTTCGAAGCACGTCTCGCTTCCGTCGATGGCGGCAACATGCGCAACTCCATTCCGCGTGAGGCCTCGGCGGTCATCACCATTCCTGCAGAGAGTTATCAGGACGTGCAAGACCTCGTAGATCGTTACGAAGACCTCTTCTTGCGCGAATACGACGGCGTAGAACCCGACCTGCATTTCGTGGGTAAAGAAGTGGAATGCCCGAAGACCGAGATGCCGGAGGATGTGCAGGACTTCCTCATTCACGCTGTCACCCTCTGTCCGCACGGTGTGTACCGCGTCATTCCGGAGATGCCGGACATCGTGGAGACCTCCAACAACATCGCCATCATCGAGACCAAAGACAATACGGTTAAGGTCTTCTGCCTCACCCGTTCGAGTGTGGAGAGTCGCAAAGAAGAACTGGCTTCCGTCATCCAATCGGCCTTCTCGCTGGCCGGCGCAGAGGTGGAGTTCAGCGGCGCATACCCGGGTTGGAAACCTAATTTCAAGAGTGGATTACTCAAGACCATGAAAGAAACGTACGAGAAAGAGTTTGGTTCCTCTCCTCGTATCGTTACTATTCACGCCGGACTCGAATGCGGTATCATCGGTAGCAAATACGAGGGTATGGAGATGATCTCCTTCGGTCCGACGATCGAACATCCGCACAGCCCTGACGAACGCGTCAATATCGCTACTGTGCAGAAGTTCTATCGCTTTGTGTTAGCTGCTCTACGGCAACTTTAGTAATCTCATCGTCACGCTCGAAGAACGGGAAGAATCCTTCATCGCCGAGCACGTCACGAATGATATAAGCATGCAGAAGTCGCGTCATCAACGGGCGCGATTTTTGTATCTCTGCCTCCTTGGGTTCTACGCCTTTCTCTTCGGCAAACTTGACGAACTCGCGGATGATATCTTTCGTCTTCAGGTACTTCTCCAAGGACTGCCAATCGGTGTATTTGCTCAACTCCTTGCGGTGTTCGTCCGTGTATTTATAGGCGAACTGATAGGTGTAGGCCATGTTCACGCAGATGTTATACCACGGCGTGTTAAGCGTCGTGTCGCGGCCGACAAACACATCCGGCATGATTCCTCCTCCGCCGTGCACGATACGTCCTTTCTTTGTGCGATACACCGTCGTGTCGGAGAAATGCACCGAGTCGGCCGAGTAGAACTCACCATGCTCATAGCGTTCCATCAGATCTTTCTCATAATCGTCCTGATCGCCTAAGGTATACGGTTTCTGGATGCAACGGCCACTCGGCGTGTAATACCGTGCAACGGTCAGACGTACCGCACTGCCGTCCGAGAACGGCATCTGCTGCTGCACCAAACCCTTGCCGAACGAACGGCGACCGACAATCGTCGCGCGGTCGTTGTCTTGCATCGCGCCGGCGAAGATCTCACTGGCCGATGCCGAGAAATTATCAATCAGCACAACCAACGGCACGTTTTTGAACCGACCGCCGCCGTTCGCTTTCGCTTCGTAGCGCGGGTACGCGCGACCTTCCGAATAGACGATCATCTCGCCGCCCTTCAGGAACTCATTGGCCATCTTGATCGCCTGATCCATGTAGCCGCCGCTGTTCTCGCGCAGGTCCACGATAAAACTCGTCGCGCCTTGTGCGTTCAGTTCCGCTAAGGCGGTGATAAACTCCTTATACGTCGTCTCGCCGAACTTGTTCACGCGCACAAAACCGATCTTCTTGCCCTGACGCTCGATGATGAACTTCGCATCGACACTTGTCACGGGGATATCGCCGCGCGTCACGGTAAACGAGAGCGGTTCTTTCACGCCGGCGCGCAGGATTCCCAACTTCACTTGCGTACCTTTCTCGCCGCGCAGCGTCTTCATCACCTTCTCGTTATTCAATTTCTTTCCTACGAACGCAGAGTCGTCTACGGCGATCAACTTGTCACCTGCCAGCACACCTACACCTGCGCACGGACCGCCGGCAATGACCGCTACGATACGCACCGTGTCTTGCTGGATTGTGAACTGCACACCGATGCCGGAGAACGAACCCGACAACTCCGAATTCACCATCTCCAGGTCCTCTTTGGGGATATACGCCGAGTGCGGATCCAGTTTCTTCACCAGGTCCGTCATCGCCTCGTCGGTGATGCTGTCGATATTCAGTTCATCGACATACGCCGTCTCCATCAACTGCAGCAGCCGATCGACCTTCGACAGTTCCCACTGCAACTGCCCGTTTTGAAAGACGATGCGCTGCGCATTCACTTTCTGGCTCAGTGCGCCGCCGATGATGATTCCCAGCGCCACACCAATCACCGTCAATGTAGGAAAGATATACTTCTTCATAAATCTCAAATCTGAAATCTTAAATCTCAAATTTTCTCAACGGCATCGTTGAGAAACTCGACCTCCACTCCTGCTCGCTTGAGCAGTTCCACGCCATCCATGATGCGGTATTCCTCACCATATACTACGCGCTTGATGCCCGATTGGATAATCAACTTCGAGCACTCCAGGCACGGCGAAGCCGTGACATACAGCGTCGCGCCGTCGGAACTGTTGTTCGAACGCGCTACTTTGGTCAACGCATTCGCTTCGGCATGCAGCACGTAGGGTTTGGAGACGTTGTTTTCGTCCTCGCAGATATTCTCGAATCCCGAAGGCGTACCGTTGTAGCCGTCGGAGATGATCATCTGATTCTTTACTAACAGCGCACCCACCTTGCGGCGCACGCAGTAACTGTTCTCAGCCCACGTCCGCGCCATGCGCATATACAAATAATCGCGTTTCTCTTGTTTCGTCATCATTTTTTGTTTTCTCTTTAGCGGTATGAGCTCACGAGGGGGAGTGAGCATATAACCCTCTCGGAGGTGTCTCGAGCGGTTTGGGTCCGCGAGAGTCATTGAGCAGGGGGCGAATTCCTCCGAAGGGTTGATATGCGAACGCTTGCCGGTACCCCGAGGAGCTGCATTCCGCTAAAAGTGCAGTAATTTATTGGCAAAATCCTTCACGTCAATCCCGTCGAACGTGCCTGAGGACATCATCAGCAATGCTGTGTTCTTG
Source organism: uncultured Bacteroidales bacterium (assembly GCA_900318245.1). Taxonomy (GTDB): domain Bacteria; phylum Bacteroidota; class Bacteroidia; order Bacteroidales; family Paludibacteraceae; genus Colicola. The sequence continues at coordinate 17,886 of ONJT01000022.1, read as the reverse complement.
TACTCGAGGCTGCGTAATTTTGCTTGCAGCGCCTCGCTCTCTGTGAACACTTCCACGTTTGTCGTGCCAAACGCTTCGCGCACTTCTTCGGCCGTGATCGGCGTTAAGCGCTTGTGCTCAATCACCTTCGGGTTGAAATACACGTACGCCACATCCGCTTCGGCCATGCAGCCTTTGTATTGCGGCAGAAAATCCGCCATCAGACTCGAGAAAGTATGCAACTCCATACAAGCGACTAATCGCTTCTCCGGATAGCGTTCGCGCACCGCATTGACCGTTGCCTTCAGTTTGCTCGGGCTATGCGCAAAGTCTTTGTATGCCACGCAGTCTGCGGTCTCGGCGATCTTCTCCAAGCGGTTGCTGGCGCCCGTAAACGACGCTATCTCGCGGTAGAAATCATCCGGTTTGACCCCAATACAATGGCACGCTAACATCGCGGCCTGCAGGTTCTGCATGTTATGCTTCCCGAACACCTGCATCGCCACATCGCCGGTGTACTCGCTATACGGAATACACGTGATATCATTGCGTGCCCCCTCTGCTATCGCCCGCAGATTCTCATCACCCTTATAGTAGATAAACGAACCGTTCGGTTCAAAACTGTCTACGAACTTCCGGAAGGTCTCTACGTACTCCGGGAAGGTGGGGAACACATTGATATGATCCCACGCAATACCCGTCAAGATAGCTACGTGCGGGTGGTACCAAAGGAACTTCGAGCGCAAGTCGAGTGGGGAAGTGAGGTACTCATCGCCCTCAAACACCGCGTACTTGGCGGTGTCGCTCAACCGTACCATTCGCTCGAAGCCTTCGATCTGCGCACCTACCATATAATCGGCTTCAATGCCTAAACGGTTGAGTACATACAGAATCATCGAGGTCGTGGTCGTCTTGCCGTGACTGCCACCTACCACGATACGGATCTTATCCTTCGTCTGCTCGTACAGATACTCCGGGAAAGAGTAGATCTTGATACCCAACTCGCGGGCACGAACCAATTCCGGATTGTCCTCGCGGGCATGCATGCCGAGGATGATCGCATCGATGTCCTTGGTGATGCGTTCGGGGTGCCATCCCATCTCGTCCGGCAATAGTCCTGCCTCGCGAAGATGAGACAAAGCGGGGTCGAAGATCTCATCATCCGACCCCGTCACTCTGTACCCCGCTTTGGAGGCCACGGCCAATGCCAAGTTATGCATCGCCGCGCCACCAATAGCTATAAAATGAATCCTAACCATTTACGATTATAATCTATGCAGCGTGTTTGTATCCTACTATGAAATAAATTATTTTTGGTATTTTTGTGATGATTGATTTTATCTCAAAGAGATGAGGATTATTCGGATAAAATGGTCTGTAAATGTATTTAAGAGAGCATTTTAGCGGAATAAGACTCATGGTACGAAGTACTAAAATCAATCATCATATTTTTTATGTATTTTTCTTTTAATAATTATCAATTACTTAAACAGTTTGTCGAACTCCTCTTGGCTTACGGTCTTCGGCTCGATCTTGGCTACACCCTTCAGCGCTGCGAAGATCTTGTCTTCTACGACGCGCTCTACGATGCCGCGCAGTTGGTTCTCCTGCTTGAGCATCTCGTTCGCGTAGTTCGTCAGGTGCTCGTCTTCCACGTTCATCAGACCGTACTGCATGAACTGCATCTTCGCGATACGTTTTGCGAAATCTTCTACCTCTTCTTTCTCGACGTTGATGTTGTACTCCTTCATCAACTGGTCCTTCGCGAGTTGCCATTTCAGTTCCTCGAGCATCTTGTCGAAATCTTTATCGAGTTCCTCTTGGGTCATCTTCTCGTTTGTAGCGAGTACCCAACGTTTGAGGAAGTCAACCGGGAACTGCACCTTCTCCAGTTTCTTCAGGATAGCTGCTTTGGCGTCGATACCGAAGCGGTACTTGCTCTCTTCTGCCAGACTACGCTCGATATCTTCTTTGATGCGAGCGCGGAACTCTTTCTCGGTCTTCGGAGCCTTGTCGCCATATACTTTTGCGAACAACTCAGCATCTACCTTGCACGGCTTCACTTCTGCTTTCGTACCTTTTTCTTTGTCCTCCGGGATATACTCTCCGAAGCGGTTGGTATACGCCTCCACCTGCTTGTCGATCATCTCTTCGGTAGCCTCGATCGTGTACTCCGGCAGTTTGTTCTTAGCCGTCAGTTTGGCGTCGAACTCCGGTGCTACAGCGATGTCAAAACTAAAGGTAAAGGTGTCGTCGTGATCCAGATCAATACGCGGAGCGTTCTCGCTGGGCAGCGGATCACCGAGGATTTGAATCTTGTTGTCCTCGATGTGCTTCTGCAGACCTTCGCCTACTTTCTTGTTCAGTACGTCGGCCAGGATACCTTTGCCGTACATCTTCTTTACCAAACCTGCCGGAACCATTCCCGGACGGAAACCGGGCATCTGCGCTTTCTGACGCACTTGTTTCAGCTCTTTGGCTACTTCTTCCTGATAATCAGCCGGCTCGATCGTAATCGTTACCACGCCATTCAGGTCTTTCAATTCACTTTGTTCAATTTTCATTATACTATAATTTTAAATATGATTACGAAAAATATTTTTGGTATTTTTGCTGATTATTGATTTTGGAGTTGAAAAATCCGGAAGATTTATTTGGAAAAGTTATGTTAAATTTATTTAAAAATAAGTTTTCGAAATAAAGATTCTTTTAAAATAAAATCAATAATCAGAGTGAGCATATAACCCTCTCGGAGGTGTCTCGAGCGGTTTGGGTCCGCGAGAGTCATTGAGCAGGGGGCGAATTCCTCCGAAGGGTTGATATGCGAACGATTTAAGCCCTTCCCGCGCGTTTTCGCTCGAGCTCGTCGAGGATGATCTTGCGGATACGCATCGCGTGCGGTGTTACCTCCACATACTCATCCTCCTTGATATACTCCAGCGCTTCTTCGAGACTCATGCGAACGGGCGGTGGTAACACAGCCTTGTCGTCCGCACTCTTCGAACGCATGTTCGTCAGTTTCTTGGACTTGGTCACGTTGATGACGATGTCGCCTTCTTTCGCGTTCTCGCCTACTACCTGACCGGCATATACCTCCTCTTGTGGGTCGATGAAGAACTTACCGCGGTCTTGCAGCTTGTCCAAGGCGTACGCATATGCCGTTCCGGCTTCCATGGCGATGAGCGAACCGTTCGTACGCTTCACGATCTCGCCTTTCCACGGCTGGTACTCGAGGAAGCGGTGCGCCATGATCGCCTCACCGGCCGAGACGTTCATCACATAGGTACGCATACCCATGATGCCGCGACTCGGGATGGTGAACTCGAGGTGCACGCGGTCGTTGACCATCTCCATCTTCGTCATCTCGCCCTTATGGGTGCTGACAAACTCGATGATCTTACCCGAGCACTCTTCCGGCGTGTTCACCGTCAGACTCTCCACCGGTTCGCATTTCACGCCGTCGATCTCTTTGATGATGACCTGCGGTTGACCCACCTGTAACTCATATCCTTCGCGGCGCATGGTCTCGATCAGCACCGACAAGTGCAGCACACCGCGGCCATAGACACGCCAACTGCTTTCTTCCGCACCTTTCTCTACGCGCAGCGCCAGGTTTTTCTCCAGCTCTTTGTTCAATCGGTCCTGGATATGACGGCTCGTCACGAACTTTCCGTCCTGACCGAAGAAAGGACTGTCGTTGATGCAGAAGGTCATACTCATCGTCGGCTCGTCGATAGCAATCGGCTTCAGCGGTTCGGGATTCTCTGCGTCGCATATCGTGTCGCCGATCTCAAAACCGTCAATACCGATCATCGCGCAGATGTCGCCGTTCTTCACCACGTCGGTCTTCACATGACCCATTCCCGAGAAAGTGTGCAGCTCTTTGATCTTCGTCTTGATCATCGTGCCGTCTTTCTTCGCCAGCGTCACGGCCTGTCCGTCCTTGAACTCACCTCTATGCACGCGACCGATCGCAATACGGCCGACATAGGAGTTGTAGTCCAGCGAAGTCACCAACATCTGCGGCGTACCCGGGTTCTCTTCCGGCGCCGGGATATACTTGATGATGGCGTCCATCAGGTCCGTCAGATCCGTCTTCGGCTTGCGCCAATCGGTACTCATCCAGCCTTGCTTGGCACTACCGTACAGCGTCTGGAAATCCAACTGATCATCCGTCGCGTTGAGGTTGCACATCAGGTCAAATACCTCTTCTTGTACCTCGTCCGGACGGCAGTTCAGCTTATCTACTTTGTTGATCACTACGATCGGTTTGAGACCGATCTCCAACGCTTTCTGCAGCACAAAGCGGGTCTGCGGCATCGCGCCTTCGAACGCATCTACCAGCAGCAGTACACCGTCGGCCATGTTCAGCACGCGCTCCACTTCGCCGCCGAAGTCCGCGTGACCCGGAGTGTCGATGATGTTGATCTTAACGCCCTTGTACTCGATGGCGACGTTCTTCGCCAGAATGGTGATACCGCGCTCACGCTCCAAGTCGTTGTTGTCCAATATCAACTCCTTCGGCTGATCACTGAATGCTGATTGCTGACGGCTGATAACATTCGCCGTGTACAGCATCTTATCGACCAAGGTCGTCTTGCCGTGATCGACGTGCGCAATAATAGCTATATTTCGTATGTTTTGCATAATCTATATATATGATTTTATATGCGTGTGCGACTACGCGAGCGCATTTTAGCCCGCAAAAGTACTGCTTTTTTTTGATATACGCAAGAAAAATCTGCAAATTTTAAAAAAAAGAGCCCCGAAATGGCTCCATTCCATCATTTTATCAATCCATCATTCCATCATTTAGCAAACTCCGTAACCCGTAACCCCCCCGCACCCTCTTCGCCAGCGCGTGCACGCGTTTTATTATTATAGAATATAAGTCTTTTTTTTCTTGATTTTTTTCCTTTTTTTATTTGCACATGTCAAAAAAAAGCAGTACCTTTGTGCTTGTTTTTTGAAAAAAGCACATGAAAGCTAATCAAAACACAAGATTCTCGCTTCGTAAGTTCTTGGTGGAATACAAGGATGAGTGCCTATTTGGACTCGGACTCCTTGCTTGTGTAGTAGTGAGTTATTTGCTCGCGCCGTTGATCCCGATTGATATCTTTCGCTCGATCATCTCGCCCATCCAAAACACCGCCATCATTACGGTAACGCTGATCAGTACCTGGGCGATGGCGCGTCATTCGGAAGGCATCCGCGTGCGGTATGTACAGGCATGGATCATGGCCGTTTTTTCGGTCATAATAATTGCAGGTGTCAGTTATCGTATGTTCACCAATCCGGAGTTGCTGCCGGCGGAGGGAATCTTTGCTTTTGAAGGCTGGGAGATGGTAGGCGGTGATCTGCTTGCATGGCTTATACTGGCCTATCCGTCGGAGCTCTTGCATCCCGGATGGCTGACGTGGAAGAACAGCCTGAAACGTCTCCTGCCGGTGGTCGTGCTCGGAGTGATTGACATGATGGTTCCATGGGACCTGAGATGGCTCCTGGCGCTTGTTCCGGTGGTATGGGTAGCGATGTTGTTCAGGCATCTGCATGACTATCGTCGGTACGCCGAGGAGAACTACGGTTCGGTGGAGCAAACGGATGAGAAATGGGTGATTCGCTACCTGCTGATGGTGCTGGTATTAGGTGTGTCGTACACCTACCTTTGTTTCTCCAACGAACCCACGCGGCTTTTCACCCAACAATGGCTGATGCTCTTCGTCACCATCTATACCAATGACCAGGTTATCTTCCGCGCCAAGCCGTGGATAGAAAATGCAGAAGAAGAAGAAGAAGAAGAAGAAGAAGAAGAAGAAGCGAAAACCGAATCCGGCGCGGAGTACCGCGCGAAGTTGGAGCAGTGGATGGAGACGGAGAAGCCGTATCTTAATCCGGAGTTCCGTTTGAATGATCTGCGTCAAGTGCTGCCGCTCAACCGCACCTATCTGAGCCAACTTATCAACGCGGAATACGGATGCACATTTTATCAATTTGTGACCAATTACCGTATCGAAGAAGCGAAGCGATTGATGAAAGAAAAGCCGGATCTGAAGATGCAGGATATCGCCGAGCAATGCGGCTTCTCATCCCCCGTAGTCTTCTCCCGTATCTTCACTCGCGAAACCGGCATGACTCCGAGAGAGTGGAGTGCGAATAATTGATAATTCGTAAAAAAATACTTGTTTTTCTTAACTTTAATACAAAAACGCCCGCTCGCACTTGCGTGAGTGGGCATTTTTGTGTACCTTTGCACACTTTTTATTTTTTTTATTGTATAAAAAATCAAAACGATATGAATATTGTCTGTTTAAAGAATCTATGTAAGGTACGAATTCTGTTGTTGATTTGTGTATTATTTGTCTCTGTAGGAACGTATGGAGCCGTGTACGATTTTACGCCGACGGATGGTGGTCTGGTAGTCAATCTCAAACAGGGTGACCAGATTTTGCTGTCCACGTGGGTTGACGAGAATGGTAACGGTGTAGAGGATGACGGTGAGGAGTATTTCGTGTGCCATTACCCGAGTCAAACCGGAGGTTATTTCGGTTACACGAACTGGGATAGTGACAAAGGAAACTTCCTTAAGTTGATTCCGCAAGCTGCAGATGCAACGGAACCCGCTTCTCCTTCTATTTGGACCATTGATGACCCTGTAACGTTTCTTTATAGTGGTAAAAATTATCAGTTAGATGGTATCGCCTATACGATGTGGAGTACCAATCCCGGAGGCGATTCCTATACCTTGCTCACGTCTTCCGGTAATTCCTATAAGTACCAAGGCGATTTGACCAGAGAGACAAACAACGCAAACATCTGTAACGCCGTCTTTGTTGCACCGACCAACCGCTCGTCCGTTACCTCATTTGACCCGAATAAAACATTAGGAAGAGATGATGCGGATGCCCAAGGCCGATTCAATGGAGAGAAAGGGTATGGTTTCTTAGGCCTGCCCTACCGCGAAGTGTATTGGCTGGATATACCGCGAGGCAACGCTCCTGTGTCTTACACCAATGCTTCGGTGGTCGGTTTTAATAAAACGTTAAGCACAATACAATATAGTAACAAAGAAGCATCGGCTCGACCGGGGCAGGCATTGTATGCTTTTGGTAATAAAGATAAACACCATGCAACCCCGCGTACGATTTTCCGTTTGTATGTACTGAATGATCCGTTGACTTCTACTTGTGCGGATTCGTATTATTTCGCGTACGACGAGCAGAACTATGTAAACTACAATAAAAACTTTAACGAAAAGCCTGAGAAGTACACTTACACCACTAAGAAGAAGATCTATACCATCGACCGTCTGGTCTGCATGGAGCGTCTTGGGGAGACCAAGTACTATGTAAGCGATTATATGTTTGTTCCGATACCCGATAGTACGTATTACTACGTGGGATATAAGAACAAGTATTGCCATACGGACCGAGGTGACGCGTTTAACTCGCAGTTCAAGAAGATAGAGACTTTGCCGATTCACTATTTGGGTCTTCCGGCTCCACGAGGTGCGTACGGTCAGATGATTGTCGATACGACGCAAACGGGCGAACTGAACCTCGGTGTGGAGTTCCAACCGGGTGGTTATTTCTTGCGCACCAATACCGGCCGTAACATCCAGTTGCGTCCGAGTGATGATTACAAGACCTGGACCTGCGAGGAGATGTGGCATATTACAGCTGCGTACGCCGCTTTGACCATCAAAGCTACGATGTTCACCGGCTCCGAATATGACGAACACGACGAGGGAGCAGATATCTCGGGTTGGAGTGTTCCTGTGGTGGGCACCTCTGTGCCGGTTGTCGGTGGCGGTAGTATTATCGACCGCGACGGTTGGGCGCGTATCCACATTGACAACGCCGCTCCGAACGGCGCTATCGAGTTCGTGCCTGCAAACCCCGATCGGCATATTCATTATAACAACAACGGTTGCACAGGTGATACTATCGCAGATCAATATCCGATGTACGGCAAGACTAAAGTTGCCGCTCGGGATGCGCGTCTTGTGAAAGGATTTACGTTCCTTGGCTGGACGACGAACGCAGATGGAACGGGTACCTTGTATCATCCGGGAGACTCAATCGACTTGGTACCAGGCACGACGACGCTTTATGCCAAAGCTACATATACCGGTACGATTCACGTGGCGCTCTCGTTCAAGAAAGCGGACGGCAAGCGTTACTTCCTCACCCATCCGGGCTCAGATGCTCCGCGTTTCTCCCGTGCACGGCACATCGACGAATGGACCGATGCCTACCAAGGTATGGCGAACGCGTACAATGTGGATAACCGCTATATCAATACCTTCAAGGTGCTTACCCATCCTGATCCCTGTGCGGAGTGTGCGGCCGATGAAGTAGTGCTGGATCCTCGCCGTGAGATGCGTTATGGCGCGGTGGACTCCCTCCTCTTCTACGAGAACTTCACTCCGGGTGAAGAAGAATACCTTGGTTTGTATTATACTGACCCGAATACGGTTTTGGCAAATCATACATGGGCGGGTCTGTTCAAATCGACGGGTGCCGGCGGCCGAAACGGATGGCCGGACTACACCGTAGCGGATGTTCAGAACGCCAAACTATCTTCCACTCACTATCTGCATCGTGTGGGGGATGTCTTAACTCGCGACGAGCGCTCCAACAGCAGTGCGCCGTGGATTAAATATAATGCTGCCGATAACCAATTTGACGGCGACGCTTCGGAAGCAAACGCAACCGTCTTCCAGATCTCCCGTGTTCGCGTGGCGGATGAGCATTATGTCGTCATACCCGACACAACGGAAGAGTGGAGAGACGAAATAGTCTTCGGTATTCACCAGGGCGAGCAGACGGAAGAAAGAGTATGGTCCAAACTCATCGGCAAACAACTCATGGCAATGATGAAGTTGGATGACGACACCGTCTATTTCCACCCGAACCCGAATAAGATCATTACCGACTACATGACGATGCGTCTCAACGCCAACTACCGCTTGGAGGAGACCTTTGAATTTATCCGCGATGCACGCGTGGAGAGTTTAGAGACCGTCGACGAAGAAGACAGACCCCACATGATCGGCAACTGGTTGGACAAGAACTACTTCGGACGCCTCATCCAAAGCGGTTTGAATACCCCGGTTGATGTCATTTATGAGGGTGAGTACATCGACATCGTCGATACCCTGCGTATCCGCCTCAGGACACTTGGACCGGTAAAGATCAAAGAGTACTACGGCCGTTGGAAAGAGGGCGCGCCCGGACTGCATGTCCTTCCCGATGGCTCACGCTACAGGGACATCATCATCCGTACAAAAACGGCTCACCACGGAGCTGTGGAGACCAAACTGGTTTTGACGCCTGAGTATCCGGTTTATAACTTCAACCCGCTGGCGGATGACTCTAAACGACTGACCTTCACGCTCGCGAAAGTTCTTTCACGCCAGTTGCTCGATACGGATGGCAATGTGCTCGGCGAGGAGATATTGAACACCGTTGATGTTACTCCGTCGCTCAAACTCGCTCCGGGACACTGTACGTTCACAAGCGGATCTCCTTCCGCCTATTTCAGCGTCAATGCCGAGCAAACCATCAACGACTATGTGACGCTCGTGACGAAATCCGGTAACAGCGAAGGAATAAACTACGACACGCTCCGTATCAACTCTACCGCAATAGTAGAAGGAGTGACTTATCCGGTGACCGGACGTGTGCCTTTGATGCAATCCACGATGAGTGATGCGGAGCTGGTTTGGTCCGCGTACGCGAACGGAAACCGTTATTATATCATGGCGGGATCAGGGGGCCTCATCTTCCGTCAGTACGAACTCAAGGGATCAACGCTCTATAAGAAAGAAGACGGAAAGACACAACTGGTAAAAGGATCTGCAAATGCGGAGAACAGTGATACCAAGTATATCACGCCGTGGAAATATGACTACGTCGATCAGGCTGCTCAACAACTCACACTCGAGACAGAGTATGGAGTGGATCGCTATTTCGTCATTAACGGTTCTTCCGAACCGGACGTAGCGACCACCGGTCCCGCTACCTTGACCTATGTGTATGTCAACGAGTTAGTCAACGAGAATGCCAACTTCGAGGAACAGGTCAAACTCAAGTATGGAGAAACCAATTGGCTGCAATTTACAGCACCGGGTGGTGTACCAACACTCTCCTTGACCACGAATGAAGAGGAAGCTACCACCTTCTCGTGGAGCTACCTGCAACAGGAGTACAACCTCCTCAACAACGGTGATTATCCGAACTATGACGAGTTGGTGTTCGGTTACAATACTACGAGCGGTGCCTCAGTCCAAACGCGATACAAAGCATACCGCATCTATTCGATGCTGGTCAACAACACGCTGACATACTGCGGTCGGGAAGACGAGAATGACATCTCCGACCTTATCTCTGCCGGCAATGACTGGAAAACGAATTATACCATCGACCTTATCTCCGACAGCCGCTTTAGTCCAGGAGCCAGCGGCCTGAGCAAATCGACGAATACCGGTAACCTTACTACCACCGTTACCCCTGCTGGAGACAGTCCGACGGATATTCAGTACGGCGGCAAGTATGTCAATATAGTCGATACGCTGGATGTGCAGATTTCGCTGCAACCCGGAGCACCGACATATCGCTTCAAAGATAAATGGAGCAGCTTCACTTCCATCAATGACGCGCACCTGAAGATTCCGCTCATCCGTAAGACTTATCACGAGGCACCATTCGACTCGTTGATTTGTTATGTTGATCGCGATGAATATAACTATGTCTTCCCGCCGGAGGTAACTACGGGAGTGAATGATACACATACCTTTACGTTGGGTACCGAACATAAGATAGGTACGAATATACTGGATGTGGATGGCAATGTGGTATCTTCCTCTGCTACTTCGGACGAGCATACCGATGACATGCATTTGGACGATCCGGCTTATGCGGATATTCGTCTGGCCGATGAGTATGGTAATGCGCCCGATTGGTGTGAAATCAGCGACCTGGGCACGAATACAATCACCGTGCATTGTAAGGGCAATGGTATCCGTGCACCGCGTTCGGCAAATATCAACATAGCCTATGTGATAAACGTAAAGGGAACATCTCGTTATATCAATTTCCGCCTCCAGGTGGCGCAATCCAGCCGCTTCCAATACGCAGGTAACCAGAACCTCGTGCACTCCAAAGGTGCTTCGGGTGCCGATCTGAAGGACGGCGTACAACAGGTACATGAGAACAAGACGATTCTCTATTATTACAACCCGTCCAACGCCGCCCAATCGACCGACCAGCGTGTCGAGTTGCCCATCCGTGAGCGTAACTTCTACGGATGGTGGCGTTGGTATTCGCTCCAGCCGGGCGAAGAGGATACGGATATACCTGCGGAGAGATGGCAGACAGAGCCGTCCAATACCGGAAAATGGAACTTCCCGTTCCGTATCATCGGAGACTCGGTGCCTGTAGATCCGGAGGATCCTTCCAAAGGAAAGAAACTCGTGACCCAGGGACGCTATACCGTTTTCCATTATCCATCGGCGGATTATAACGCGCGTAAGGATCCTCCGTCCAAAGCCCCGATGCTCTATCCGCCGCAGAACAAAGATACTGAGACCTACGCGGTGGACCTCAGTGTCTATTACGACAACCTGCCGCTGTCCATGAAGAATATCAACCAGGTAGATATAGATAAACTGGATACCATGCAGAATATCCCGGAGCCGACCCTCTCACTCCGTGAGATATACGAACTCCACCCGTGGACAGAAATGGCGGAACGTATGGAAGGTTATAAGTCGCCGGAGGGCGCTACCTTCCCTCTTGCCGGCGAGCGTTATCTGGAGGACCATGTGATGATGGCTCCTTTAGGAAACCGTCTGCTTCTGAAGACCGAGCATCGTTATAGTTATGATAATATCAAGAATACCGGACACTCAGAGTCCCTCTTGGGTTACTATATACGCGATGATAACTGGTCCACCGGTGGGTGGGATGCAGCCCGTAAGGACTCCATGATTTGGTGCGCAGGATGGGATGCCCCATGCCAATGGTACACCTATAACCCCAAGACGCAAACCTATACTTCGTGTTCATACTCCGTTACAGAGGCAAATGACTTCCTGTCCGTGCCTGAAAAGACGAGTATTCCTGCCGGAAAGGATGCTGATACAATAATATATTGTTTGCGCGCACGCAGCGTGAAAACGGCCACTGCCGGTACTCTGGATGATCCCGATCCGAAGGATCCGGTAGCAGGAGATTATTGGTTCAATATATGCCGCTATAAAATCATCTATCACCGTGTGAATAAATACGGTCCGAAGCTGGAGGCGAGAGTAGGCGGTGTGGACAAAGCCATCATTACCAATGATGAAATTGAGCAACACTACGAGGTGTTGGAGCGTCTGAACTTCGACTACAACCAACCCGGACGTCACTATACCGTCTATCCGAAACCGTTGCCTTGGGCGGATGCTTCATACGGATTTGCCTATCCGCGAACGGCAGCCCTGCCGGATAACCGTCCGCACAACAAGAATGGTTTGGAAAACCTGGCGAATATGGGTGAGTATAACCTCATCAACCGTATTCCGGAATTTGGTCAGTATTGGCATAAGATGGAGCAGCATGGCAGTGCCGAAAATGGATATATGATCTTCTGCGACGGTATGTCATCTGCCGGACAAGTGGCGGCTATCGAACTCGATACCACGCTCTGCGAAGGACAGAAGATGTACTTCTCCGGTTTCGTCGGAAACCCATATAACCAAAATGGCAAGACCTGCCCGAACTTCACCTTTGCCGTGCAAGGTTCGCTGGATGGCTCTGTTTGGGAGGACATCACTTCGTATATGACCGGTGACCTCCCGGCTGCTAACAAGTGGTATCAGATCTATTTCCCGATAGAGCAGAACAAAGAATATACGAAGTTCCGCGTACGCGTATATAATATGGCGGCGAACGATGATGGTAATGACTTTATCATCGATGACATGTGCATCTTCGCTACCAAACCGCCGTTGATGGTTTATCAGGCAAACACGACCTGTAAGAACGAGAACGAAAATGACTCGCTCACACACGTCGTGTTACGCGTGGACTATCAGGGATTTACAGAGGATATATATAGCTTGGGATCGGAATATTATACCGTTCAGGATATCTCAAAATCCAATGACACTACCTTCTTGAGACTCGAGGACGGCTATGACAATGAGGTTACCCGGCCGGCTATAGCTCCTTCCACAAAGGATACCGTCTATGGCAAGATTAACTTGCCCAACCGATACTATACACCCGAGGATGGGAATGATTCCGTCTTCGCGAATCTACAGAACCTGGTGAATCGGTTCGAAGATTCCTTTGAGGAACACAAAGTCAATCCGGGCGTAGAGGTATTCCGTAAAGGGTATGTCTTTGAGCACCTCGATGACTCCATCCGTCCGGTATTCTATGTCATACATACGGCGAAGATGTCGTCGCATGACACCTACATCGTGCACATGGCGGGGGCTTCTAGTCAGTTGCTATCCAGCCAGTGTGCCCTGACGCGTAAGGTGAAAGTACGAAACCGTATGATCCTCACTCTCAATGGCGATGAGATGCCGGAGAAGGAAGTGCAGAATATGTGCGCCAATACCCTCTATGATGTCTCGTTGCACGTCAAAGGTACACTGCTCATGGATAATACCGCCCCGGTTGAGGTTACAGGTACCTGCTCTAACGACTGGCTCCTTTACGGCGATACCACGAAGGCTACCAGCGCAACTACATACGGCTATGACTACGAAGATATCGTGAAGGTGATACAAATCCTACGAGCCGATGGCTTGTATGGCGGGGATCCGAATGCCAACCAGTTCGCACGCTCGCTCGCGGACGTAAATAAAGTGGAAATGGAGAAAATACAGACAGCTTTGGGAATAGTACTGTCCGTTTCCGAAGAACCATACAACATCCTTACTCACCTGGTGAACAACGGATACCTGACTCTCTATCAGTCGAACATGACAATCGTCACCCCCGTGAACGACTCGGTGAAATATACCATCTTCCCGATTTCGGGTTCGGGATCCGAAGTAATGCAGGATTTGAATATCGATGTGTGCCCGACACCGGTACATATCGCCCTCAAATCCAGTCTTGGACAGGGCGTGCCGATGATCATCGGTGGACTCAACCGCTCCGAAGAAGAGTCCCAATACCCGATCGTCGTTCTCGCTGACGTGGAACATGCGAACTCCGAGTTTGCGATTCCAATCGACTCGCTGATGATGTTCCCGGGAACGGATGGTCCGAAAGTGGCTATGAAACAGATTGATTTCATATCCACCAATGATCCGGAATTCCATGACGGAGTGGACCGTATCGTGCTACAACCGGATAGAACGTGGAACCTGGAGGGCGGTGAGAATACGGGCTATTACCGAAACGGTAACGATACACTGCTCATTGAACACACTTCAGAGACGACCTATCGTATGCGCGAAGGATACAGCTATACCTTCGGTATCGAGATGATGACAAACCTCGGCGAATCCGGATGGGCCGCTTTAGGCGACGAATGTCCGGTAGGTACGATTCCGTTTACCATCAGTGTCGTACCAAAATACCTGCGATGGGACCCGGAGACTGAAGATAACAGATGGAATAACCCCGATAACTGGATCGGTATCAACTCGTCGAACACCGCCCTGATACATGAGGACGCACGCTTTGCGCCTCTGTCGTCCACCTATGTCGTTATACCGCCGATGACCGACGGAAGACCCTATCCGGTCATGCCGGCTTCCATACCACCAGCGGACTCCATACAGAAGGTAGGATTCCAATACAATACCTGCCATTCCATCCGATTCCTGCCGGGAGGTGCTCTCAGCCAGCAACAACGACTCGAATACGACAGCGTGATTGCCGACCTCAGCGCACCCCATGACAAGTGGGCACTGCGCTCCGCGCCGATAGAGGGACTCCTGTCCGGAGACATCTTCATGGCCAACACCGATCTGACATCGGAAACATCCCCGTGGGCAGTCGGACCGTTCGACGCTGCAGGGCGTAACTACTCGACGGGTAACGCCTCGTTCTGGCTCTCACTCTACAGCCGCGATGCTATTCATCAGAATCATACCGCTACTGTGGATACAATTGAGACGGAAGCCGCTACCTGGTCGAAAGTGACCAACGCACTCTCGCTCGAACTGCAACCGGCTCAGGGATGGGCGGTTTATACACGCACCCGTACCAATGGTGACGCCGCAGTGCGCCTGCCCAAGAACGACGATACCTACTATTACTACACCAAATACGGTGATAAAGTCTATGACCTCTATGAGTCCGGACTTCAGAAAAAACGTGAAGAGATTGCCGGCGGTGCGGACAAGGTGGGTAAGATGGCGTTCTATCCCGGCAAGGCGGCTACCGGCAGAAATTATACGCTCTCCAACGGAGTGGCCGCAACATCCTTCGTCTTCGGTAACCCCACCATGGGATATATCGATATCTGGGGATTCATCTCCGATAACTCAGGCGTGCTCGAGAACGAAATCGGTTATATGAATGCTTCCGGCAATTATCTGACGATTACCAAGGGCGCACTGGAGGAAGCGGACGCTATCAGCTCCTTGACGCGTTACCTGCCGCCGATGCACGCTATCGTACTGACGAAGAAAGGCGACGCTGCTACATCACTCGAGGTGACCCTCAATACCAACCGTATTGTGACCGATGCCAGCCAAAAGGCAGCTGTACCTGATCCGGCACCGGCGCCTAAACGCCTGAACGGCGAAGCCATTAAACTCCCGAAGGGAATAATGACCGTCACCGCCGTCAACCCCGCTTCCAAGCGCTGCACCTCGCGTCTGTTGCTCGGACAAGGATTCAACGAAGCCATCATACGAGGCGAGGACGCTACACTGACGACCATCAATATTGATAACTATACCGCAACATCCGCACCCGCCACGCCGTTTAATATCTACGCCGTGGAAGGAAACAACGGACTGTCGATCGACCTGCGGGATGTCATCGTCAATGTGCCCATCTCCTTCTATAATAGTGACCTGCCATTTGAACCGATTTCCTATCTCTGGTTCACCGGCGTCAATAATATAGATGGCGAACTCGTGCTCTACGATGCACTCAACGACACTGAAAGGCTGATCCTCGATGGTATCCGACTCGAGATAGAAACACCCGAAGTCAGCCATCAGACGCGCTACTTCATCCGCCGTAAGGGCTTCAACCCCAACGGACAGGGTAACCAGGATGATCCGATAGCTACAGGATGGGATGATATCCGAACCAACGACATGAAGGCCCTGAAACTGATAAAGGACGGACATGTACTCATCATACGAGATGGACATGTTTACACAATGTATGGACAACAAATCAGATGAGGAAAGGGGGAAATGAAAAGATGAAAAATAAGTTTGTTTTAATAAGGTATGTTTTAATGCTATGGATGCTGTGTGGCGTGTGCCACACGCAATCCGTCGCATCTGCGGCCACCTATACGCCGCAGGCTGCTTCTTCATGGGGCTATAAACCGCTCCATAGCGTTTCTGCCTCGCAAGTCCACGTTGTGGGAAGCGGTGGCGGCGCAGGAGGAGGCATTGTCGGAAATGGCGGATCTGCATACAGATCCTCGTATTCTCCCGCATCAGCCTCGGTGGCTATGCCATCAATGCCGTCCTATAACTTCCAGACCACCTCTGCTTATAGGACCAACGCAGGAGCAAGCGCACAACCCGTCATCTTGGCGGAGGGTGCCGCATACTCATCGCCGTTTGATCCTACGGATGAAGATGACCCTATTGGTACGGTCACCCCCCAGCCTGTCGGCGAACCGCTTGTCCTCCTCTTCTTCGCCCTTGTGTTCCTCGGCTTCCGCTACTACCGCCGCCGCAACGCTTAATGGCGCAAAGTTTAACGCAGCTTCGCGTAACTCAAAAAAGGTCATTTCTTCGGGAATGATCTTTTTTTATGAATATTTAATCGAAAATGCGGCGTTTCGGCGCTTAATACGCCTTAGTCTAAACGCCCAAATTCGTTCTTTTGTGCAAGCCCAACGCCCGCCTTTGTCCGCTTAGCCTTCGTCCGGCACTCGATAGTGCCGTCCTATTGGGGAGGTTGGGAGGGGCCTATTTTCTTTATTTTTGTGAGGGCTGCAAGCCCGTATTTTTGTAAGCAGTCATGTTGAGCCCTATCAAGGGTCTCAACGGCGGAAAGGAGTAGTAAGACGCGCTGGAAGCTCGCTTACGAGCGCGGATTAGTAGTCGTTTACGCTTAGGCCGCGTAGGCCAAAATGACTGCGCATTTTCGATTTATCCCTAAACATACGCGTGTGCGCGCGTTCCTTATATATATTTACGCACGTACACATACGCGAACCGTATTTATATATTATGGCATATTTTGCGCTTTTGCCCCAAAATACCCCTAAAAATAGGGATTTCGTAACTTGCTTATTTTCAGCACTTTACAAAGAAAGTGTATTTTTTCTTGCATTTTTTTGCAAAAATATTTGGTCATATCAAAAATTTGTCGTACCTTTGCACTCGCTTTTGAGAAACAAGTGTGTTTCGATTTTCTACCGCAAGGCGCGGACATTAAAATTCAGATTCTCTTTGAGGACCTAATTTTTTTGCGCCAAACTGAAAGAAAACCTCTTTGAAAGATTGATACAATTAGTGTAGTACAAGAACTGATTTGAATCTTGGCGTTGGATCTTGAATTTTCAATTTTCAATTTTCAATTTTCAATTTAACAACGGTTCCCGAAAAATTCTACACTTGATAAATTCGATTATTCTGAGCTATCATATAATTTCTTTTACAACGAAGAGTTTGATCCTGGCTCAGGATGAACGCTAGCGACAGGCCTAACACATGCAAGTCGAGGGGCAGCGCGGGAGAAGCTTGCTTTTCCT
>ONJT01000050.1 GCA_900318245.1 uncultured Bacteroidales bacterium | reverse complement strand
TAAACGCGGATCTGCTGCGGACAAATGTATTCGTATAGAAACATATACTGGCATAGCAGACAATTGCGGTATCGAGGGCGAAAAACCAAGCCCTCAAATGACAAGCAATAAGAAAAAGAAAAAAATGGGGGAGGGAGAAGGCTGCCATCACGAATGGGTGGCGGCTATGCTCGTATTGCAATGGCGTAGTTGCGACTGTAGCAGGCAGGCGGGAAAATAGCGAGTCAGAACTGAACACTTGGAGGTCTGCCGCCATTTTCGCGCCGGTATTAGCATAAATGTTCATCATCTATGCCAATACGCCTTCTACAGGCGCAGCGCCTGCATAACGGGCGTGCCGGGAAGGAGCGGAGAAGGAACAGCCGGGCGGCGGCGAAGCATGTTGAGGATAGCAGAACTGAACACTTGGAGGTCTGCCCGAAAACACGCTGACCCAGAGCCCAGCCGTGGAGGTGTAGCGACTGTGCGGGGGAGAGTGATAGCAGACTGTGCTGCAGCAGGCAGGGGAGGAGAGCGCTCGTATTGCAAGAGGCGTACAGTTGCGCCGGTACTGGGTAGGTTAAGAATTGCGGTCAGAACTGAACACTTGGAAGTCTGCCGCCATTCTCAACCGGTTTCGTGTCTGGTCGCCCAGTAAACGAAAACCCAACTACTGGGGCAAATGCCTGCATAATGGGCGCGGAAGAGGGAGAGAAGGATGGAACAGCAAAGCGGAGGGAGTGACAAGGGAAGCCTGCAGCAGCTTTATGGGGTGGTCAAGCCGGACGCTCGCAGGGTGTATGTGCAGCCGGTACAGCAAAGGGCTGTAGTCACCCACCGGAGGTAATTGCAGCCACCGGCAGGTAGAGTGCAGGGCGCAGCTGCTTGGTCTGGGCGCACAAACGTAACAGAAAAGTGGGAGACCGTAGGTAAGTATAAAAGAAAACTGCCGGCTCGTCACGAGCAGGCGGTCTAATAATAGCGTTTGCTATGAGCAAGCGTCCACCAGTGTACACTTACACATTTGCGGTGCAAAGGTACAACTATTTTTTGACATGCGCAAGCAATAGGCAAAAAAAGAGCAGGCTGTTACACCTGCTCGGGTAGTGGGACATTACTACGGTTTGGCCAACTCTACTTATTATCCGAGTGCAAAAGTACTGCTTTTTTGCGAGATATGCAAATAATATTGCAACTATTTGGGAATTTGGCGTATTTTTGTTTGGGAACTTGGCAAAAATCTATTTGGGAAGATGGCGGGGTTTTGTTTGGGAATTTTGCAGAAATAGTATAAATTAGACGGTAGAATTGCATATCTCGAAAAATTATTGTACCTTTGTGGTATCAGATTTGAGGAATGAAGAAACGGATGGTTAAACCATGAGGTTTGGTAAGTTCTGAGGAACAAATACCGCCATGCAAGGAAAGTGCGTTTTTGACGATTGCCAGGCCTAATCCCGTGCCGCCCATGTCACGGCTACGGCCTTTGTCCACGCGATAGAAACGCTCAAACAAATGCGGCAGATGCTTCTCATCTATGCCCGTTCCATCATCCGTAATTGCAAATTCATACTGCGTATTGCCGGTGACGGAAATCTTTGTGCATCCGCTATACAATATAGAATTATCGAGAATATTGCGGTAAACGGTATATAGCAGATTATAATCGCCCTGCATAGGCAGTTTCGGCGGCATATCCAAAGCGATGGCAATCTGTTTTTGATCCAGCATTGGGCGCACATCCTCTATAGCCTGACGCGCAATTTCCACCATGTCCACCGCTTGCTTTTCCGTCAACGCCGTTTGCATGTTGTCCAGACGCGTGAGCGTGGACATGTCGCTCAGCAAGGCGGTCATCCGCTGCGCCTGCGACATACATTTTCCGAGAAACTGTTGCCGTTGTTCCAAAGAAAGATCCGGATGAGCAGCCAGCGTCTCCAGATAACCGTTAATGCTGGCAAGAGGCGTCTTGAGTTCGTGCGCCGTGTTCTGGGTCAGGGCATGTTTGATCCGCATTTTCTCCTCTTCAGCCGTGCGGACTTGTTGACGGTAATCTTCTATCGTGCTGTCCACATGCCGCCCCACACGTCGCGTATAGAAAAATAACATCGCCGACAGCAGCAGAAAGATGATTACCGAAAGAGCAATATAGCCTTTGTTCGTTATAGGCGCGTCCGCCTTCTCGCCCGGATACGGAATCGCAGAACGGATGATCTGCCCGGATTCCGGGAAGTATGTCGCCGAATAGAAATACCGCTCTCCGTCCGTCTCACTGGTTCGGCTAATGTCGAATCCATAGCCCTCATGGAGCGCCTGTTGCACCTCGTGCCGTTGCAGGTGGTTCGGCATGGTGTGAGGGTCTTTCTCCGTGTCCATGAGGACCACACCGTCCGTGTCGATGATCGTTACACGTACGCCTGCCAGTTCCTTTTTGTACTCGCGTTCACGGTATGCCTGATAGACGGCAAACACCAGTACGTACGCCAGAAAAAACACGCTGATAGCGAAAAAAAGCGTCAGCCCGAAGTTCCTATTTCTCCCAATAATATCCATACCCTGTCTTGGCTTTCAAATGTTCACGATAAGTACCTATTTTCTTCCGTAACCGATTGACCGTCACGTCCACCGTGCGTTCCAACACCAAACCGTCATTCGGCCACACATAGCGCAGGATTTCCGCACGCGAATAGATTTTGCCGGGGTGTTGCAGCATGAACACCAACAGTTCGTATTCCATGCGCGTCAGCGAGATAAGATTGCCGAAGAGGGTTGCTGTCTTCATGGAATCATACAGAACCAAGTCCTCATACACAATGGATTTTCCAGAAGGCTCAATGGTCACATCTACGGAACTATGCCTACGTATGACCGCTGCCACGCGTGCTAACACTTGTTTTAAAGAAAAAGGCTTGTGGATATAATCGTCCGCGCCTAATTCAAAACCGCGCAATACATCCTCTTCCTCTCCCAATGCGGTCAGAAAAATAAGTGCCGGACTGTTCTCCTCTTTCTGCCACACTTCCGCGACTTCCAGACCGGACATGTTCGGCATCATAATATCCAGTAACACCAAATCCACATGTTCATCCTTGGCCATGCACAATGCTTCCTGTCCGCAACTTGCTTGCAAACAGCGGTAACCTTCCTGTTCCAAGTTAAAGACAAGAATCTCGCGAATATCCGGTTCGTCATCGACAACCAGAATTGTTTTGTTCTTCATTTCCATACATCTAATCACTACAAATCTTGTGCCAATAACCCTACAAAACCGATTACAAATCAATGACAAATTTTGTTGCCGATTTGTCATATATCTGTCATACCTCTGTAATTAAAACAACGTACCTTTGCAGCAAAATTAAAATAAATCATTTATGGACGACAAAAAAGTAAAAAAAATCCTTTTTATCTACAACTTGACACGTGCTTTAGTTGGAGGTATATTTGTAATTGCCGTCATTTATGGACTGCTTAAAGCATATTCTGTTTTCTAATTCGTATTAGTATGAATACATTTTTACACATCTTGAGCTTCATCGGCTCACTCGGCCTCTTTCTTTATGGCATGAAAATCATGTCCGAGGGGCTTGAGAAACTGGCTGGCGACAAAATGCGCAACGTCCTCGGCGCCATGACGCGTAACCGTTTCATGGGCGTACTGACGGGTGTGGGCGTGACCGCGCTTATCCAGTCCAGTAGTGCAACAACCGTCATGGTGGTCAGTTTTGTCAATGCCGGGCTAATGTAATCATGGGAGCCAATATCGGCACTACCGTTACGGCATGGATCATCTCGTTTGTCGGTTTCAAAGTCAGCATCTCGGCGCTGTCGCTGCCGCTGCTGGCAGTAGCCTTGCCGCTGTTCTTTTCCGGGAAGGGGAAAACGAAGAACTGGGGAGAGTTTCTCTTCGGTTTCGCTTTTCTGTTCATGGGCTTGAACCTGCTTTCGAAGGCTGCCGAATCGCTGGATATAGGTATGCACATGGCAGGTTGGCTCAGTCATCTGCCTTGCGAGCGTTTCTGGACAATCCCGCTTTTCGTGCTCATGGGTACTGTGATGACCATGCTGATGCAGTCGTCCTCCGCGTCTATGGCTGTCACGCTGATGCTCTTCGGCATGGATATACCCGGTTTCGGTTTC
>ONJT01000051.1 GCA_900318245.1 uncultured Bacteroidales bacterium | reverse complement strand
GAAGGACAAGATCATCGCTGACCTGAAAGGTGCCGACTTCGACAAGAAGTTGGTATGGCGCACGCCGGAAGGATTCAACGTGCAGCCGTTCTACCGCCGCGAGGACCTCAAAGGCCTGAAGACGACCGTCTCTGCGCCCGGTCAGTTCCCTTACGTCCGCGGTACGCGTACAAACAACGAATGGGCTATCCGCCAGAACATCTGCGCGTGCAAGAACGCTCGCAAGGCGAACGCGAAGGCGCTGGAGGTGCTCAACAAAGGTATCACGTCTCTCGGTTTCTGTCTCGACAAAGACAAACTGACGTACAACTTCATCAAAACGCTCCTCAACGGCGTCTATGCTCCGGCGGTGGCGATCAACTTCTCTATCTGCGCTTGCGCAGCGCCGAAGCTGGCGAACATCCTCGTGCGTTACTACGGTCGCATGGGTTACGACACCAAGGGCCTCATCGGTTCTATCAACGTGGACCCGATTAAGAACATGCTCCTCAAGGGCAAAGCCCTGACCCGTGAGCAGGTATCTCAGAAGATTGCGGAGACCGTCAAAGCGGCTAAATCGCTGCCGGGTTACCGCGTGGTAGGCGTCAACTCCGTTGTTCTCAATAACTCCGGCGCTTATGCCGCACAGGAGTTGGCGTACGCACTGGCATGGGGAGCCGAGTACATGACGATGCTGACGGAAGCCGGTATTCCTAACTACCGTGCGGCGAACGCGATTCGTTTCAACATGGGTATAGGCGGTAATTATTTCATGGAGATAGCCAAGTTCCGCGCAGGCCGTCTGCTGTGGGCAAAGATCGTTGAGGCATACAAAGACCCGATCTTCACCACTGCTCTCCGCAACGCCGCTAAGATGAACGTCAGCGCCGAGACCAGCCGGTTCAATATGACCGTTTTCGATGCGTACGTGAACCTGTTGCGCAGCCAGACCGAGACCATGTCTGCGGCCCTCGCAGGTGTCGATGAGATCACCGTAACGCCGTTTGACGTGACCTACGAAGAGCCGACGGAGTTCAGCGAGCGTATCGCCCGCAACCAGCAGCTGCTGCTCAAGGAAGAGGCACACTTCGATAAGGTCGTTGACCCCGCAGCGGGTTCGTACTACCTCGAGAACCTCACGGCGTCTATTGCTGCCGAGGCTTGGAAGCAGTTCCTCGATATCCAGGAGCGCGGCGGCATGTACCAGCTGGTAAGCGAAGGCAAGGTACAAGAGCACATGGCGGCTAACCTCAAAGCACGTCTCGCGGACGTCGCTAAACGCAAAGAGGTGCTCCTTGGCTCGAACCAGTTCCCGAACTTCACCGAGAAAGCAGGAAAGAAGATTAAGATTTCCGATAAGGCATGTTGCTGCAAGGGCGCTTGCGAGCCGCAGATTGCTACGCTGCCGATCGCTCGTGCAGCGGAAGAATTCGAAGCACTCCGCCTCGAGACCGAGGCCGCTAAGAAACAGCCGGTTGCGTTCATGCTGACCATCGGTAACCTCGCTATGCGTATCGCGCGTGCGCAGTTCAGTTGTAACTTCCTCGCGTGCGCAGGTTACAAGGTCATCGACAACAACGGTTTTGCTACCATCGCCGAAGGTATCAAGGCAGCCCGCAAGGCGAAGGCGGACATCATCGTGCTCTGCTCGTCCGACGACGAGTACGCCGACCTCGCGCCGAAGGCATGGAAGAAGCTGCAGGGCAAGAAAGAGCTCTTCATCGTTGCCGGTGCTCCGGCATGCATGGAGGACCTCCAGAAGCTCGGCATCACCAACTTCATCCACGTCCGTTGCAACGTCCTCGAGACACTCAAATCGTTTAACCAACAACTGCTGAAGAAATAATTGAAAATTATAAAGATTATACCTTCACCGGCAATTGCGCTTTAGCGCTTATGAGTTCCGCACACCACCGCGCCGCTTACAAATAAATTTGCACGTCGCGATAGCGTACGTACCTCACATCCAAAGGATGTAATTGCCGCCGAAGGAGAAAAATATTAATTATAAAATCATCGCTACGAAGAATTATTTTTAATATAATCTATTTTTGAAAAGATACGAAGTATAGTGGATTTGGATTAAGTATTAGCAGCGGGAGCTTGCTCACAGATGATAATAATTAAGACAAAGACACAGAACGATGAAATCGTTTTTCAAAAATTTATAATTAATATAATTTTCTAAAACACATACAATTATGAAACCAGATTTCAAACAAATTGATATCAAGCAAGTTTCGGCCAGCAAGGTTGTTGGCCCGAATAACGCCGACTGGCAGACGCCGGAACTGATCGACGTCAAGCCGATCTATACCAAAGAGGACCTGCAGGGCATGGAGCACCTCGACTACGTCTCCGGTATCCCGCCGTTCCTCCGTGGCCCGTACAGCGCCATGTATCCGTTGCGTCCCTGGACCATCCGTCAGTACGCCGGATTCTCCACCGCAGAGGAGTCCAACGCTTTCTACCGCCGCAACCTCGCGTCCGGTCAGAAAGGTCTGTCCGTCGCTTTTGACCTCCCGACCCACCGCGGCTACAACGCCGATAACATGCGCGTCGTCGGTGACGTCGGCAAAGCAGGTGTGTCCATCTGCTCGCTCGAGGACATGAAAGTGCTCTTCGCCGGCATCCCCTTGAACAAGATGTCCGTCTCCATGACCATGAACGGCGCCGTGCTGCCGATCCTCGCATTCTATATCAACGCCGGACTCGAGCAGGGTGCCAAACTCGAGGAGATGGCAGGTACCATCCAGAACGATATCCTCAAGGAGTTCATGGTGCGTAACACCTATATCTACCCGCCTAAGTTCTCCATGAAGATCATCGCC
>ONJT01000052.1 GCA_900318245.1 uncultured Bacteroidales bacterium | reverse complement strand
AAACCGCTGTCTTGTCCGGGAACAAGTGTCTGGTAAGACAACTCTGCTCCGGTAGCACCCAAAGCCTGGCCTAAAAAGACTTTGCCTTTGAGGGTGAAACAGAAGTTTCTATACATGTAACAAATCATGTGCCAAAGACGCTACTGCCCTTATTTTGTTATCTCCTCAAAATGCTCCAGAGCCCAGCCGATAAGGGCGGAGACATGGGGCATAAGGGACTGACCGCGGGCGGTGAGGCTGTACTCAACTCTCGGCGGCACTTCGGGATAACCCTTTCTAATGCGACTGCAAATTTACAGCTTTTTGGGCAATTATGCAAATAAAAGAGAGATTTTTTTAGAAAAAGTGGCACAAAAAAACAAAGTCCGGCTTCCCAGTCGGACTTTTGCTTCGTTTCCATAGAAGGAAACTATCTACTTACTCACTTATTTATATAAATAGCGCTTGATAGAGCGCTTTGGCGTTTTCTCGAACTCCTTGAACATAAATTCGTAGTTCACGATATGGCTATAAGGCGGTAATTGCCGATTGACATCATCCACTGCCTGCAAAACCGCTTCTTGAAGATTCATGCCTTCCTCCCGCATCTGTTCCACATGCTCGTCGGTCAGATAGATGAGTGCGTGGAGTTTGTTGTCGCGGCTCACCACCAGTGCTTCGTCTATCGCCGGCTGGGCATTCAGCAGTGACTCAATCTCCTCGGGATAGATATTCTGACCGGAAGGTCCGAGAATCATCGTTTTGCACCGTCCGCGCAGGAAGATATTCCCTTCTGCATCTATCGTACCCATATCGCCCGTCCGCATCCAACCATCGGCGGTAAAAGCCTCTCGCGTTGCTTCAGGATTCTTATAATAGCCCAACATGACATGGTCGCCGCGGAGCAAAATCTCTCCGGGAACAGTAGCCGGGTCGGACGAGTCTATGCGTATCTCCATCCGATCGACGAGTCGTCCGCAGCTGTGCGCCTTGAACTGCTGCCACGGCACATACGAAACGAGCGGTCCGCACTCTGTCATACCATAACCTGACAGATAGGGAAAACGGATGTCCATAAGGCATTTCTCCACTTCGGGATTGAGGGCCGCTCCACCGGAGATGAGGCTTTTGAGTTTGCCGCCGAAAGCGTCCATCAGTCCCTGACGAATACGGTTTCGGACAAGCCTGCCTGCAATGGGTGTATTCCATAGCAACCGGACAATCGGTTTGCTGACAACAGGACGAATCTTCTTCTCATAAATCTTTTCCAAGACCATGGGCACGACGAGAATAATTAGCGGTTGACATTCGCGGAATGCCTTCATCAGCGTCGGCGTAGTCAGGCGTGTCACAAAATATACATGCGATCCTCCGGCTATCTGGTAAATCAACTCTATCATCATACCGAACATGTGCGCCAGAGGCAGCACGATAAGAAAGCATAACACCTTTGGGGTTTCCTGTTGTGCCGGACGAGTAGTTAATCAAAGCGAGGTCGTCAAGATTGTCTTCGCGGTAGTGCACATCTTCCGGTCGGAAGCCTTTCGGGTAGCGTTCCTTAAAAGAGGTATTCAGCTGCTCATATTCCCTGCGATAAGCAGGATCGGCAGTATAGACCGGATGAAAATCCACCGTAGAAATCACGGCTTTGAGAGCCGGCATATTAGCCGGGTTGACTTTCTGCTCCACCGCCGGACCGACAAACAGCACTTGTGCGTCGGAATGGTTGACCAGCCGCTCAATATCTGCTCCCGTGAAATCCGGCAGAATACTGACGGCGACCGCCCCATAGGAGAAAGCACTCATTAGCGCGATTGCCCAACGAGCGGAGTTAGCCCCGCAGAGCGCAATCTTATCCCCCTCATGAAGCCCGAGTTGCTCATAAAAAAGATGCAACCGCGCCATTTCGGTTGCCATCGCACCGTATGTGTAAGTGAACAATTCCCCGTAGTTGGTCAATGCGGGATTGTTCCAACCCTCCCGGATAGAGCGGTTGATGTACGAAAACATGTGTTTGGTTGGTATTGCCATAGTATGATTCGAGATTGATTACTATGCCTTCATAACGGCGGTACAGGATAGCTGACCGTCTGCTGTTTTGAGGATATAACAGACCTGCCTGTCCGTAGCCTCGGCTTCCACGGTAATCGTGTCCTCGGGACCTAATTCATGTGCATACCGCAAGTCTATCTGTATCGGCGCAACGCCGGTTAGCACATCGCAGGCATTGAGCATGAACTGCAGGTATTTGGCGGAATTGCAGTGGTTGTTCAGGTCAAGGTCGGTATAATGAATCTTATGCGTCAGGCAGTGCGTGACGCGCTCTATCGCTGTGGGATGCCGTAAACGGGCGAGCGAGACCGTCCGGTCGGAAGTATGGTTCATCCATAGATAGCTGTCCGCAAACGGTAAAGCAGCAATACCGCGCGTCTGCAAGTCAATGATTGTCCATATGCCGGTTGCTTGACCTATAGGCTGCAACCCGCCTGCATGTTCTATTGACAACTCGTACGCGCGAAAGACCATGTTATGCGCTACGGTGGTTGGCCATGTCTGTATTACCAAGGTGTCGTGATAGAGCGGCAGACGGTCTATCTGAACCGCAAAGCGTTCCAAGACCCATCCGGCTCCGTACGCCTTGCGCATGAATTCAACACCGGTTCCCAACTCGTCCTCGCCTTGAGCACTCGCATGAAGCATATAGTTCAGCAAATCCGGCAGACGCAAGTGCAGCGAAGCATCTACATCTGCTATTTCCACATAGTGTTTGTATTGAGTAATGGGCTCCATTTTACATCCGAAATCAAATCGGGTGCAAAGGTACAAAATCTTTTGGAATAGTCCAAATCTATTTAAAACATGGAAAATGTTTGTTGTGATTTGGATAACTATTTATTGTTGCGGAATTGGGCAGGTGAAAGACCTGTCTGCTTGCGGAAGAACTTGCAGAAAGCAGCCTCCGTGGCAAACTGCAAGCGGTATGCTATTTGCTTGATATTGAAGTCGGTGGAGAGTAGCAAGCGTTTGCTTTCCTTGCACAAGATATCTTGAATCATCGCTTGCGGCGACTTGCCGATACAAGTGCGGCAGACTTGGTTCAGATAGGCGGAGGAAATCTGTAATTGTGCGGCGTACCAACTCACTTGCCGCTGTGTACCGCCGTTCTCATCCAGCAGTTTCAGAAAGGCCACATACAGTTGATTCATCCGGGACGAGACGATGGTATGAGAATCCCCGGAAGGACGCATTACCTCGTCCACCCACGATAATAATTCGTAAATAATCGATTGTCCTTGCAGGAAGGCAACGCGCCGGCGGTAACGTCCTGTCTCCTCCGAGTAAAGCGGCACAAGACCACGGTATGCTGTGATGAGTTTTAATTGCCGTGGCGAGAGATGGATAATAGGATGCCGCAGGATAAAATGCAGTTTCTCAATCCAGTCGTCTTCATCGCGCAGACAAGCGTACAATATGTCTTCTACTTTCTTTCCGTCCAGCGCAAAGATCACACAGCGGTAGTCCGGCGACTGCGAGAGAACCCGCGGCAAACGGTTGGCAGGGCTGAAAAGCAGGTCGTTTGGTTGCATGGAATATGTGGTTCCGGCATACTCAAAAGTGATCTCTCCAGCAAGACATTGCCACATATACGACCGCCCGAACGCCGAACCGTTTTCTAACAGAAGGTCATTCAGGTCACTGGTCACCACTATGTCCTTAAATCGTTTTATATCCATCGCTTGCGTAATTCCCGAAACTTGGCACAAAGTTACTACATTTTTTTGACATATGCAAATTTTTCATGTAAATGTAAGCGTTTTGCGTAAAAATTATAAAAATTTTTACTTTTTATGAAGGAAAACGCTATTTTTCGCGTTAGGGATTGGAAGGGCTATGGTATTGTATAACAATGCGGAACTTGTGAACCCCTGCAAAGCCGGACGTTCGCAGAGTGTAGATGTCAGCCGGTACAGCAAAGGGCTGTAGACACCCACCGGAGGTAGTTGCAGCCACCGGCAGGTAGAGTGAAGAGCGCAGCTGCTTGGTCAGGGCGAACAAACGTGACTGAAATAGGTAGACCGTAGGTAAGTATAAAAGAAAACTGCCGGCTTGTTATGAGTCAGCAGTCTTACACAATCCGTACTTGGGTTGCAAGCACAATGTAAAGGAAATGCCTTTAGCTTGGCAACA
>ONJT01000053.1 GCA_900318245.1 uncultured Bacteroidales bacterium | reverse complement strand
GGCGATGATCTTCATGGAGAACTTAGGCGGGTAGATATAGGTGTTACGCACCATGAACTCCTTGAGGATATCGTTCTGGATGGTACCTGCCATCTCCTCCAGTTTGGCACCCTGCTCGAGTCCGGCGTTGATATAGAACGCGAGGATAGGCAGCACGGCGCCGTTCATGGTCATGGAGACGGACATCTTGTTCAATGGGATGCCGGCGAAGAGGACCTTCATGTCCTCCAGCGAGCAGATAGACACACCGGCCTTTCCGACATCACCCACGACGCGCATGTTATCGGCGTTGTAGCCGCGGTGGGTCGGGAGGTCGAAGGCTACGGACAGACCTTTCTGACCGGAAGCGAGGTTACGGCGGTAGAAAGCGTTGGACTCCTCAGCGGTGGAGAATCCGGCGTACTGGCGGATGGTCCAAGGACGCAGCGGATACATGGCGCTGTACGGGCCACGGAGGAAGGGAGGAATACCCGAGACGTAGTCAAGGTGCTCCATGCCCTGCAGGTCCTCTTTGGTGTAGATCGGCTTGACGTCGATGAGCTCGGGCGTCTGCCAGTCGGCGTTGTTCGGGCCAACAACCTTGCTGGCCGAAACTTGCTTAATGTTGATATCTTTAAAATCAGGTTTCATAATGGCTTATTTTTTCAAGAGTTGTTGGTTAAACGATTTCAATGTCTCAAGCACATTGCTTCTTACGTGGATGAAGTTGGTGATGCCGAGCTTCTGGAGGTCCTCCATGCAAGCCGGAGCACCGGCAACGATGAAGAGCTCTTTCTTGCCCTGCAGCTTCTTCCATGCCTTCGGTGCGAGGTCGGCGTACTCGTCGTCAGACGAACAGAGGACGATGATGTCCGCTTTCGCCTTGCGGGCTGCCTTGATTCCTTCGGCGATGGTAGCAAAACCGTTGTTGTCGATGACCTTATATCCTGCGCACGCGAGGAAGTTACAACTGAACTGCGCACGCGCGATACGCATAGCGAGGTTACCGATGGTGAGCATGAAAGCAACGGGTTGTTTCTTTGCACCCTCGGTCTCTAAGCGCAGTGCTTCGAACTCTTCGGCAGCACGTGCTACGGGCAGCGTCGGCAGCGCGTTCTCGCAAGAACTACCGCAACCGCAAGCAGCCTGCTTCTTATCCGTCTTGCACGTGCAAATACTGCTGCAAGCACCGGCGTCGGCTTTGATCTTCTTGCCGGCTTTCTCGGTGAAGTTCGGGAACTGGTTCGAGCCAAGGAGCACCTCTTTGCGTTTAGCGACGTCAGCGAGACGCGCTTTGAGGTTAGCCGCCATGTGCTCTTGTACCTTGCCTTCGGAAACGAGCTGGTACATACCGCCGCGCTCCTGGATGTCGAGGAACTGCTTCCAAGCCTCGGCAGCGATAGAAGCGGTCAGGTTCTCGAGGTAGTACGATCCCGCTGCGGGGTCAACGACCTTATCGAAGTGCGCCTCCTCTTTGAGAAGCAGCTGCTGGTTGCGGGCGATACGCTCGGAGAAATCCGTCGGACGCTCGTAGGTGATATCGAACGGCGTGACAGTGATCTCATCCACACCTGCGAGAGCCGCACTCATGGTCTCGGTCTGCGAACGAAGCAGGTTAACATACGCGTCGAAGATGGTCATGTTGAAACGACTGGTCTCTGCGCTGACGTTCATCTTAGCGGCGTTGCGGAGAGCGGTGGTGAAGATCGGGTCTTTGTATGCCTCAACGATCTTTGCCCATAGCAGACGGCCTGCGCGGAACTTGGCAATCTCCATGAAGTAGTTACCGCCGATACCCATGTTGAAACGGATAGCATTGGCTGCGCGGTAGTTCGGGATGCCTGCCTCGGTCAGCATCGTCATGTACTCGGCACCCCATGCGAGGGCGTACGCGAGCTCCTGGGCGGCATAAGCGCCGGAGTTATTGAGGATGACGCTGTTGACGCCTACTACGCGGTAACCCGGCAGCGACTTGGCTGCTTTGACGGTCTCCGCAATCTTCTGAGATACCTGCTCACGGGTCAGAGCTTTGCCTTTGAGGAGCATGTTCTTGATCGGATCGACATTGATCGAACCGATAAGACCCTTGGTGTCATAACCCATGCGGCCGTAGTAACGCACGAGGATGTTCGCCAGCTTCGGCGCTGCGCAGGCGCAGATGGAGAAGTTGATGGCTACTGCCGGTGCATAGACGCCGTTGAGGAGCGTTTTGATGAAGTTGTACGTCAGTTTGTCTTTGTCGAGACAGAAACCGAGCGACGTGATACCTTTGTTGAGCACCTCCAGCGCTTTGGCATTGGCCTTGCGAGCGTTCTTGCAAGCGCAGATGTTCTGGCGGATTGCCCATTCGTTGTTTGTACGCGTACCGCGGACGTAGGGGAACTGACCGGGCGCAGAGACGGTGGTCTTCAGGCCTTTGAGGTCCTCACGGCGGTAGAAC
>ONJT01000055.1 GCA_900318245.1 uncultured Bacteroidales bacterium | reverse complement strand
ATATGAGTTTGGTTGGCACGAACATCGTGCGTCGGGTCATTAGAAAATTGGTCTAAATGCCATATTCTATAACATTACGCAGATCCTGCCTGCTTCTTTAGTAAAGATGGAAGGATAACGGCAAATACAAGCATAGACCTGCGCGCTCGTCACGGGCTTGCCGTCCTTACGTACATGCCAGGCATTGCGGTTGATAGCGGCGGCTATCTGGTCAGTCGTCTTTCCATGACCATCCGACATGATGGCGTACGTTATGGCTTCCTCAAGTTTCATCAGTCTTGTTTCAATGCGAGGCCTTTGGATGTAAGCCATGCCTCCAGTTCCGCGAGGGACTTCTTGCCGAAGTTGCGAAGTTTGAGCATGTCGGCATGGCTGCGACGAAGCAAATCATACAGGTTGTTGATCTCAGCAGCCTTCAGTCCGTTTTGGCAGCGTACCGATAGCTCGTCAGAACTAATCGGGGTAAGGAGTAACTCCTTCTCTTCCGGAGTAAGATTCTCCAAACGCTGCTTCTCTTCCTTCATTTCCTTCAAATCGTTGATTTCTTCCTTCAACTCCTCGATAATCATATCCTTCCGCTCTAACTCATCCGGCATTGCTTCCAACTTCTCCAGAGCTTTCTCAAATATCTGAACGGCTCTGTCCCTGGTTAAGCCCAGTGGTATCCAAGTGCGGGATGAGAGCGCACAGCAGTTCCTGAATGTGCTTGATACGGTGCGGGTATAGTTTGAGCGCGTCCAACTGAGTTTGCGCGTCAGACTTTGCAAGGCGAAGTTGCTCCATCTGCTCTTGCAGTTCGAGTTTGTAGCGCTCCAGTTTCTGCTCCGATGCATGAATCGTAGCAATAGACGCAGCGTAACGCTCTACATCCTCTTTGCAGGGATAGAAGAAGTTGCCGTGTGTTTCGTAGCCAATAGCGCCCCTCTTACAGAGGTTACGAATAGTCTCTTTCGTGACATGCGCTATGGCTGCCGCGTCGGACATTGATATGTATGTGCGGCTTTCGTTCATCAGTCAATCACTACGGCTGTGCCGGAGATGGAAATCATAATCATACTGTTGGCTTGTCCCATCGTCTCATAACCAAAGCTAACTCCCACGATGGCATTGGCGCCTAATTTCTCGGCGCGCTCACGCATTTCTTTCTGCGCTGTCTCGCGTCCTTCGAGCATGGCCTTTTCGTAACTGTCAGTACGTCCTCCGAAGAAATCACGAAGTGACGCGCCAAAGTCCTTCAGGAAATTCATTCCGAAGATAA
This sequence comes from uncultured Bacteroidales bacterium, assembly GCA_900318245.1. Taxonomy (GTDB): domain Bacteria; phylum Bacteroidota; class Bacteroidia; order Bacteroidales; family Paludibacteraceae; genus Colicola. The sequence continues at coordinate 1,606 of ONJT01000055.1, read as the reverse complement.
CCTCTCCGGAAACAAGACCTTTGTACTCCTTAATGGTGTGACCTTCAATGGTCGGTGTAGTGGTAACTATCATATCTTTAATCTTTAATATTCATTACTCGTTTTGCGTCCCGTAAAATTGTCTCATGGTCGAAAGCGAGTTTTGGCAACGCATTCAGCGACCACCATTTCGCAGCAGCGGCATCGTCTGCGGCAGTTGCCTCCGGCATGGTGGTCATAGCAGCATAAGCCGCTGTGATGACGCGTCCGCGTGGATCACGCTCTACGTCGGAATAGATACCAGAGAGTTGCATACCGGTCAGAACAATGCCTGTTTCTTCCTCCAGCTCGCGCTCGGCACAACGTGCGACCGTCTCATCCATATTGAGGAAACCACCGGGAAATGCCCAATAGCCTTTGTATGGGTCGTTGCCGCGTTGGATAAGTAGCACATGCATTTGCCCGTCGCGCTCAGCAAAAAGCACGGCATCTGCCGTTACCGATGCACGAGGATATTGATAGGCATATAGCCCGTCTGATGTTTTTGTGTAGTCTATCATGCTAATATACTTTTAAATGCGCTAACGTATCGTCAAAAACCGATATAAGATACGCTCTGCGATCCATGTTTCTGTTTGTTTGCGTCGTTGACGGCGCAAAGGTACAAAAAAAATCTGAGATATGCAAGTTTTTCTTTATAAATCGCTCAAACAGAGTTTTTTGTCACAAATTTTTGATATAAGTGTGACAACTACAAGGTCAACATACCATATTTTCATTTTTTTTGATCCGTTTTCACACCTCTTGAAAATAGACCAGAAATGTGTTCGTTTTAGTCGTTTTTGTACCATTTTACTACCAGTCTAAAATAGAGCAAAATTCCTAAAAAATTGCATAAATTTTAGGAAAGAGTCTGGTCAAAAAGGAAGCGGGGTTGTGCCCCGCTTTGCCTTAGTTCCGGAAGATGTGCCCATCGACCTCGGTGTAATCGCCACATCGCGGTCAGGGCGAACAAACGTGACAGAAAGAGGTAGACCGTAGGTAGATGGCTTCTCTCCAACATATAAAAAAGGCCCACCATGAAGTGAGCCTGATTGGGGTTAGGGGTTACGAGTTACGGAGCGCAGACAAAGGCAGGGATGAACGGTTCGGCAATGGTGCCAAGGTGGTCATCGTTGATGAAGCGGAAAGCGTCCTTGGCTTCGAAGAGGTTCTTGTAATGCGCACAGTAGTAGCGAAGGGTCACCGATGATGGGTTACCGGTTACGGGAGCCGCTATATACAAGAAGAACAAGCCGTCTTGCGGTTGAGCCACGCCAAGGCAAGTCTCGCCGGAGAAAGCGGCAAGGAGATCGTTGACGCTAGGTTGCCAGTCGGCAGCCGTTTCCGGGTACTGCGCCTTGAGATCCACCTTGATGACCGCGGTCATGGAGGAGGTAATGTCACTCACTCCGGGAGCGGTCCATGTAGGACGTGCTACGTTGCCATTGAACGATTCGGGAGCGTTCTTATCCTTGCACCCTGCGAAAAAGACCGTTAGCACTGACAAAATACAGATTACATAATACAGATATTTTTTCATTTTTTCACAGATTTATCAGATTAAACAGATGTTAATTTACCAAGC
>ONJT01000056.1 GCA_900318245.1 uncultured Bacteroidales bacterium | reverse complement strand
CGCATCCGGATCTTTATTTGGAACAACGGCAACAGTTTCTCGGAAAATGTATGTCGCAGGCACAGCGGATGACCGCCTTGCTGAGCGACATGTCCACGCTCACGCGTCTGGACAACATGCAAACGGCGTTGACGGAAAAGCAAGCGGTGGATATGGTGGAAATTGCGCGTCAGGCTATAGAGGATGTGCGCCCAATGCTGGAGCAAAAACACATTGCCATCGCTTTGGACATGCCCCCGAAACTGCCTATGCAGGGCGATTATAATCTACTATATACCGTTTACCGCAATATTCTCGATAATTCTATATTGTACAGCGGATGCACAAAGATTTCCGTCACCGGCAATACGCAGTATGAATTTGCAATTACGGATGATGGAACGGGCATAGACGAGAAGCATCTGCCGCATTTGTTTGAGCGCTTCTATCGCGTGGACAAAGGCCGTAGCCGTGACATGGGCGGCACGGGATTAGGGCTCGCAATCGTCAAAAACGCACTTTCCTTGCATGGCGGTATTTGTTCCGCAGAACTTACCAAACCTCATGGTTTAACCATCCGTTTCTCCATTCCTCAGAACTGACCGCACAAAGCTACAATATTTTTTCGAGATATGCAAATAAAAGTGCCCTAATCAGGGCACACTGTATATAGCAACCGCTTGGCACTTATAGCGATATCAGTAAACTATAATCCGTACCGTCTTCCATAATGCTGTGACCAGAATGGTCAGTTACAGCCACAACAGGCACCGTGAAATTGTCCTGACGCTCTGCAGGGCGATGGATAAAAAGCCCTATCAACAGACCCACAGCGGCGGCGGCAGGCGTTGCTATCCAGCCCCAGTAACGGGTGCGTTTGCGCGGAATGGGCATCGCTTCCGGAGCCCTTGTAACAGATAGTGTTTCCGGGGCGGAGAGACTTTTCTCCGATTGCTTGCGCAGACGACGCGCAGAAGCTGTGAGTTGGTCTTCAAAAGTATTACTCATAATCTTTCAGTTTTAGTCGTAAATAATTGGTCAGTGTGTTGAGCCGCGATTTGACCGTTCCTTCCGGAATGTCAATAATGGCAGCAATCTCCGGCACGGTCAGTTCTTGCGTGAAGCGCAGTTCAAACAGCATCTGTTGTGCTTCGTTCAACAGGGACAGTTCCTGCTGCAGCGCGCTGTCAAATGTGGCGGCATCCAGTTGCAAAGGCGTATTGTCTTCCGCTGCCGGTTCTTCCGCAGGAAGCGAATCCAAGTAGGCTTGCTCGTGCCGGTTTTGCCGATAGGTGTTCTTGCAAAGGTTGTAAGCGATTGTGAAAATCCATGTGCGGAAGGGCTGACCGTCTCCAATGCTTTTTCCTCGTCGCCGCCAAGCCGCCGGAAGAAGAATCCTTGCAGCAACCGGGCATAGCGGCGATAGAGTTCCGCAAAGGCCTTCTCATCGTCCTTCCGACGGACACGCTCCATGAGCTGCCCGTCGGAAAGAGACTTATAATTAACGAAAAGTGCTATCATTGCTTGTCGCCCAATAGGTTGAAATACTTTTGTTTCTCTTCGTTTGACAGCGATGTCCTCACAACGGCAGCGCTCAAGTATCGTGTCAGGCGGTTGGCGTGCAATGTATCACCTGCCTGCCTGTAACTCTTGACAACCGGCGCCAGCATGACCATATAGTTGAGCTGGATACGTTCGCTGCCTTTCCATTGCTCCTCGTTGACATAAAGCGGCTCTGTCAGATAGTCCATTCGGTATTTTTCTTCCACATTTCGCATCGCAACAGCCATGTTGTCGTAACTGTGCGTCGAATAACGGAACACCAAGCCTTCGTTGTATAGTTTCCGGCTCAGACCGTTCTCTTTGGCCAGCGATTCACGCGGAGAGAAATAAGCAGGGCGGCGGCTTTCTTTGATGATATGTTCCACGATATCCAGCAAATACACCTCGTTCCCATTCTCCATGGCAGCGTAATCTTTGTTGACTTCGAACGGCTTGATACCCAGCTTGCGGCATAAGGCATCGCGGTACGTGTCCAACCACAGGAAAGATATAGGAATAATGATTTTATCGGTGTGCAGGTCCAGTGCCTCTTGCAGAATGAGAGGAGCATAGAACGACACATCGCCGTTCTCAAAGTAGAGCGCGTCGGGTTCCATTCCGCGCAGGCAGTTGTCCGCGTAACGGAGCAAATAGGACGGATACGCATTGTTCTTGTAGAGCGACAGCGCAAGCGTGTGCAGCGTGGTTCTGTCCGCATCGGACAGTTCACCTTTCAACACCAGATAGGCAATCAGCATCGTTGTATTCTGCCGTCCTATGTCTGCCGGAATCTGCTGCAATGCTTTTTCCGCCCACCGGGAAGCGTCCGCTCCTTGCATGTCGCGCTCGGTCTGATACATGGCTAAGTTATAGGTGAACGAATTGGGAATATGCTTTGCCATTTCGTCCAATACCGCCTTTTTGCGGTCGGTCATGCCGTATTGGTCATTGAGCATGTCGGCATAACGCGCAGCACTGAAATACTGTTCCCAAGCGTGCTCGTCGGATGGGTCGGCTTGCGCCTTCTTCTGCCAAAGGTTTTGCTGGTGTTCATACCATGCGGCGTCGTATTCATCTACTACAATACCGCGGATTTCTTGGGGCTCCTGCTCGCCTGTGTGGGTGAATGCCTGAAGGGTTCCGATGCAGCCCAATGATAAAACGACAGCCGCAAGAATGATAATCTTTTTTTGCATAAGTTTGTATTTTATCGGTTTCTATTCAGTTCTTGAGTGCGCTCTCACTACTGCATACACCGATACTTGTCAATCGTTCATTTTCTCTTGCAAAAAATATACCTTAATGGTACAATATTTTTTCCTATCTAGCAAAGCAAAAACGATTTTTTTATTTCGTACCACTCAAGATACCATTTTCTTTATCTTCGTTGTTGATTCGCTTGCCAGAATCGCGGCGTTGCGTACCGAAATCGAGGTTGCAATGGAAATTGAGAATGAGCATCTGACGGAAATCCCGCATCTCTGCATGCTGTGTGTTCGGAGCAAGGGCGGAGAGGTCTTTTGTCTCGATACTGTAGCCCTTGACGGAGAAAGGATTCATCAACATGGCACGGAAGCCCCATTTGTCGGCAT